>NZ_CAJAXH010000151.1 GCF_903946935.1 uncultured Thiodictyon sp. | reverse complement strand
TCGGCCGCGGGTCTTGCGCGGAGCCGGCCGTAGCGCCTCGAGCATGAAGTCAAACAGGTCATCCCAGGAGTCGAAGGGGAGGTACTGAGCGAGCGCGCGCAGGTGTTCAAAGAACGTCTGGCGCGAGGGCAAGTGGGCGCGCACGGCCCGGTAACGTGGGTCCAGGCAGTCGAGGGCAGTGTGTACGAGATAGGCGAGGATGATCAGGGTCGCGCGCCTCCTCGGATGCGGCGACGGGTTGGAGGATGACCTCGCGAAGATTCACGCACGGGACCTCGGGCAGCGGGGGACCGACGCGCTCTATACCCGGACGGCCCGGCGTTGTCCAGTGTTGCGGACAACCGCCGGTTGCAACACCGGAACCTGGCTAGAACGGTTCCGCCCTGCGGCGACTTGCGGGACCCCGATCAGGCGTTGGCCGGTCGGTATCAGGGTGCTGGCGGCCATGAGGAGGTAGAGCGGCGGGCGCGCCCAGCATCTGCCGACCGATCTCGCCATCGTTGGCGCGGCTGCGATTGCGCGCCCCGACGGCGGCCGGGGTAGCATGCGTGAAGGGCACGCTCGTCACATTCATCACTCGTCCGGCAACTGCGGCTCATCGTCCACTGGCTGCCTGGACGCGGCCGCCGATTCGAGCGGCGCGGCGGCGGCCGTCTCGGCACCAGCACCCGACAGCCCCGCGGCATGGGACTCACCGACACCGAACACGCTGCTCAAGGCGCTCGCTGCCATCATCCCGCCCGCCACCCCCACCGCGGTCGTCAGGGCCGATGACAGGAAACCGCCGCCGCCTGCCGGTGCCGCGCCGAACGGGCCGCGATTGGCGGGTGCCGCCGCGTATTGAGCCCCCGGCGGCAGCGCCGACACCCGCTCTTCGGCCGGTGGGGACGGATTGGACCAGCCCCCGCCGGTCGCCGCCGGCGGCGGCTCCGTCCCCGGCCGCGCCGCACCGACCGACTGACCGGCGCCGCCCCCGAAGAGCCCGCCCAGGAATCTGCCGCCGTCGGCCGCCGGGCGCTGCGCCAATTCTTTCTCCAGGTCCTGGATACGCTGTTGCTGCGCCTGTAGCGCGTGATCCTGGACCAGAATCACCTGGGCCATGTAATAGGGTGTCGCCGGCTGCCGCAACAGGGCATCCGCGATCAGCTGCTCCGCGTCACGGTCGCGGGGAGCTGAACGTTGCTCCGCCTCCTTCAGTTTGCTCATGAGGTCGGCGATCAACTGTTGTTCGTGCTGGTCCATCGGGTCACCTCGCGGTTGGTTGAACGGACTCGGAAAACAGTGCGCTTATGGGTGCAGCGGCGGCCGTTGACCAGGGCCTATGTCCGGTCAAGGCCATCGCCCGGTATCATACGCCCCCGCCCGCCGTCGCCGGCGCCCCGCCCGGGGCCAACATTGAGGATTGCACGATGCACCTGTCTCGCCTTTTGATCCCATTGGCGCTGGGTCTATGGCCCCTGGCACTGGCGGCGGAGCCCTTCGCGGGCAGCCTGATCGCGGAGCGCGACTGCCCGGCGGGCATCTCGACCAAGCATCGGGAGAACCCGGGCGAGATTCGCCTGATGCCGGGTGAACGCTATCGGATCGTCGCGCGCAACAAGCCGCAGCCGACCCACTATCAACTGCGCATCGAGTCCGCACGGCCCAAGGATCGGTGGATCGAGGTCGCGTGCGGCCGGCTCGCCGCGGCGGTGGCGGCCGAATCCCAGCCGCCGCCGGCCGCAAATCCGGCCACGACCGCGACGCCGGCCAAGGGCGGCGGCATGGCTGATCAGTATGTACTCGCCGCGAGTTGGCAGCCCGCCTTCTGCGAAACGCACCCGCGCCGCCCGGAGTGCCAGGACCAGACCCCGGATCGAGCCGACGCGCGGCAGTTCTCGCTCCATGGGCTCTGGCCCCAACCGATCGGACGCGCCTACTGTGGGGTGGCGCCGGCCACCCGCGCGGCCGCGCAGTCGGGCGATTGGCAGCGGCTGCCGGCACCGGACCTCACACCGGCCACGCGCACCGCACTCACGCAGGTCATGCCGGGCGCCCTATCCGACCTGGACCGCCACGAGTGGACCAAACACGGGACCTGCTATGGCACCGATGCCGACACCTATTTCCGTCAGTCCATCGCGCTGCTGGCGCAGCTCAACGGCTCCGCAGTGCAACAGCTCTTCGCGTCCAACATCGGCAAACGCCTGCGCGCCGAAGAGGTACGCGGCGCCTTCGACCGCGCCTTCGGTCCGGGCAGCGGCGAGCGGGTGCGACTGGAGTGCGACCCGAATGGCCTGATCACCGAACTGCGCATCGGGCTCAAAGGCCCGATCGCCGACCGCTCGGCCCTGGGCGGGCTGATCCTGCCGGCACCGACCCGCACCCAGGGGTGTCGCGGCGGCTGGGTCGATCGGGCGGGCGCCGGGCGCTAACGGCTCGTCGCGGCCGGGGGGCCGCTCCTACGCCGCGTAGGAGCGGCCCCCCGGTCGCGAGCTTCTCGCCGCTGCATCCGATTCTGGAGTAGGATCGCCCAACCGCGGGGCGACAACAAACGGGGCGATGCAGAGGCGATGTATGTCAAATCCTGGGGACAACACGGACCGCATGGCACCCGGTACGTCCAGCCTGGTCGACGATGCGGGGGGGCTGGCGGGCAACATCGGCGCCACCATCCTGGACCTCATGCCCAATGGCGTGTCCTTGTGCCGGATGCTGTTCGAGGATGGCGTTCCAGCCGACTACATCCACCTCTATACCAACCCGGCCTTCCACACACAAACCGGGTTGGGGCAAATCTGCGGACAGCGGATCACCGCGGTGATCCCCGGTATCCGCGAATCCGATCCGCTGCTGTTCGAGGTCTATGGGCGCGTCGCCGCCGGGGGTCAGCCGGAGCGTTTCGAGACCCATGTCCAGACCCTCCAACAGTGGTTTTCGATTCAGGTCTTCTGCCCCAAGCCCGAACACTTTGTCACGATTTTCGACGACATCACGCAGCGCAAGCAGCGCGAAGATCAGCTGCGCCTGCAAGCGCTGGTGCTGGATCAGATTCAGGATCATGTGACCGTCACCGATCTGGACGGTACCGTAACCTATGTCAACCGGGCGGAGACAGCGGCGCTTCATTCGTCCGGCGAGGCCTTCATCGGCCGGCATGTTTCGGCCTATGGCGAAGGCCCCCATGCCGATGCGACCCAACAGGAAATCGTCGACGCTACGCTGACGCAGGGGTCCTGGAACGGGACCGTGGTCAACTTGCGGGCCGACGGGTCGTCCATTTTTCTCGATTTGCGCACCACCCTGGTCAAAGACGAAAACGGCCAACCAGTCGCCATGGTGGGCGTCGGCAACGACATCACTGGACAGAAGGCCGCCGCCGCAGAACTTGAGCGCTACCGCCAACACCTGCAAGACCTGGTCGAGGAGCGCACCCGTGAGCTCGTGATCGCCAAGGAGGCCGCCGAAACGGCCAATATCGCCAAGAGCGCCTTCCTTGCCAACATGTCGCACGAGATCCGGACCCCGCTCAATGCCATCACCGGGATGGTCTATCTGCTCAAGCGCTCCGGTGTCTCCGCGCAGCAAGCCGAGCGGCTCGACAAGATCGACGGCGCCGGACACCACCTGCTGGAGATCGTCAACGCGGTCCTGGACCTATCCAAGATCGAGGCGGGCAAGTTCGCCCTCGACGAGACCGAGGTCAATGTCGGCGGCCTGGTCGCCAATGTCGCCTCACTGCTGTTTGAGCGCGCACGTGCCAAGGGACTTCGGCTTACCGTTGAAACCCAACCGCTGCCCCATCCGCTGCTGGGCGATGCCACCCGACTCCAGCAGGCACTCATCAACTATGCCACTAACGCAATCAAGTTCACCGAGGCGCAGCCCGCCACGATCACGCTGCGCGCCCGCGCCATCGATGAGTCCGGCGACAGCGTATTGGTCTGCCTGGAAGTCCAGGACCAAGGCATTGGGATTGCCCCCGAACGCCTAGCCAGGCTCTTTTCCGCCTTCGAGCAAGGGGACACCTCGATCACCCGCAAGTATGGTGGCACCGGATTGGGGTTGGCCATCACCAAGAAACTGGCCCAGTTGATGGGGGGCGATGCCGGGGCGGTGACTGCACCCGGTAGCGGCAGCACCTTCTGGTTCACTGCACGACTCAGGAAGGCGGCAAATCGACCGGGCACCGCGTCCGGCGTGCCGAGCGATGCCGCCGAGGCGGTGTTGGCGCGTGAATATCGCGGCCGCCGAATCCTCTTGGCGGAAGACGAGCCAATCAACCGCGAGGTGACCGCGGCCCTGTTGAGCGATGTGGGGATGGTGGCCGAGATAGCCGAGGATGGCGCACAAGCCCTTGAGCTGGCAAGCCGTAATCGCTATGACCTGATCCTCATGGACATGCAGATGCCCAACCTGGATGGTTTGGAGGCCACCCGGCGCATCCGGGCCTTGGCGCACTGCACGGCGCTGCCGATCGTCGCCCTGACCGCCAATGCCTTCGCCGAGGATAAGGCGCGCTGCGTCCAGGCCGGGATGAATGACTTCATCGCCAAACCGATCGTGCCGGAGGCCCTGTTCGCCACCTTGTTGAGCTGTCTGGAGCGGGCTTCAGCCTGAAACGTGCCGAATCGTCTTCACGCCTGGCTCGCGTTTTAGGACAGCGCGTAAGCCCGGTCGCCCCGAAGGGCGATCCGATAGCGAATTGAGTATACAACATCGCCAATATTTTTCGGTAGAGCGATCCCAATGGCCCCCGCCGCTTCGACAAGATCATGGCGTGCGAATGCAACCTCCGTCATACCCGCATCATAATGATTAAAAACACTTTTTCGACAAGCTTTTTATAGCGATTTTGAGTATTAGTATCCACACTGTTATTCATTTCTCAGATGCCTCTCGCCAGACCGATACCGGCCTCAGTATCCGCTTGACTGCGTTTTCTGGCGCCGCTCTTTCGATCGCGTTTTCCGATGGTTACATCCACGCCCCAAAATCGCGCCGCAGCGCTCATATCCAAGCCGAGCAACAACGGGTCGCCCAACTCGATATCGACATCCGGTCGCTGGCCGACATTTCCCATGGCGGCGATATATTGCGCTGCGAGCATCCGGGCTAGCGGCGGTGGGACAGAGTTCCCCACCTGTCGCGCACCATGCCATTTAGTACGATGGAAGCGAAACCAATCGGGAAAACCATGAAGCCTTGCCATTTCGCGAACCGTAATACAGCGATTATATTCATAGTGAATCGGCCGCGGACTGGTAAAGGCCCCCCGGCTCGAATCGGTGCCGGCGCGCAGGGTATTGCAAATACCATCCGCATCCAGTCGGAAAAACCTCGAGATCGGTTCGACCTCTCCGGACTTGGTATTGGCAAAGCGACGACGAGAAATGTCGGTGTGTTTGGTGGTGGCACTGGAAGTCAATCGCCTGGGCTCCCAGATTCGCGGATGCCCAAAATGCCAGGCGTCAGGTGCGATGCATCGCAATCCGGCGGCGTAAGGCGATGGCGTCCCCCAAGCGTCGGCGATCACGCTATCGTCGACCGCCAGTTCCGGGAATCGCTCGGCATCGGGGATATCGCCCAATGCGTCGCGGCAAGATGGACCTGACGGGAACAGGGTCATCGCGAATTTTTTACCGCAGGGCATCGTTATGGCATCGGGATAATTCGGCAACGGGAGACCTGACTTGGCCCCCATGATGAATAATCGCTCCCGATTCTGCGGCACACCATATTGCGCAGCATTGAGAACCCGCCAAGGAAGGCGAATACGATAGCCGGCACGACTAAACTCGGAGACCAGTTCTTGCAGGAATTGCCGATGACGCCCTAACGTTAGCCCCTTCACGTTCTCGAAAAGAAAGTAGGAGGCGGACAACTCGGTTACCAAGCGCAAAAAATGGCGCACCAAGTTATTTCGCGGATCGTCTAAGGCGCGCTTACCGATGAGCGAAAAGCCTTGACATGGCGGCCCGCCAAAAACCAAATCGACCGGCTTACAGCCGATGCCGGACGCCTTTCGGATATCCAATCCGGTGAGGGCTTCGACCGAGCGAGGAATGACAGTACACTCGGGAAAATTAAACTTGTGAGTAGCGCAGTGAATGGGATCGACCTCGACCGCTGCCACCACGTCGAAACCTGCCTGCTCGAATCCCAAGCTCAGGCCCCCAGCGCCGGAAAAGAGATCGACAGCAATCGGCCTACAATACATTTCGATTCTCCAAAACTTGGCTCGTCACATTGGGAGGACCCAAGAAAGCAGCGACTCTTTCAGTTAATTTCAACGTGTCCTTCAGTTCGCATTGCCATATCGCCAGCGCCCCCCAGCCGGCATCGGCCAAGCGAATGATCTGGTCCATGTCTCGTGCGCGATTCGACGCGATCTTAGCCTTCCAGTATTCCACATTGCTTTTTGGCAAGCGCCCATGAGAACACGCGTGCCCATGCCAAAAGCAGCCATGAACAAAGATGACCTTGCGTCTTTTTCTGAAAACGATATCGGGCGAGCCTGGCAAGTCGCTACCATGTAAGCGGTAACGATAGCCGAGACGATGAAGCAGTTGTCGCACCGTCAATTCCGGACCCGTGTTCTTGCTGGCAACGCGGGACATGATATAACTGCGCCGCGGTTCGGATACATGGTCGATCATAGCGGAAGAGGCAGCATCGCCCGGTTAGCCTACCATAACCATTCTAAAATATAGGGATCGAAAAAATCCGACCTGTTTGGCTCGATCCAGTCGTCATTCCATCATACCGGATCAGCCATTAGCCGGCAGCCGGCTAGCCGTGGACCGTGGGCGTCTCAAGCAGTCGATAGTGTACGCGCCGGGCAGGGGGCTGGCCTCGGCACCTGCAAGCCCCGTTAGTTCGGCCATCGTGGGTGGGGCGGTCCTGGGTGGTTGAAAAACAACGGACGCGCAAGCAGCGCTTGTCAGGGGTTGGTTCCCAAGCGGAGCTTGGGAACCAGGAGTTCGCCTGGGAACCAGGCAGCGGCGCGAGCAGCGTCTAATTAGGCCCGCCGCGCGTCCATCATGCGCTCGATGATGGGCTGAAGGATGATCTCCATGGCCATCCCCATCTTGCCGCCGGGCACCACCATGCTGTTGCGCCGGGACATGAATGAGTCCTTGATCATGGAGAGCAGGAAGGGGAAGTCGATCTGCAATGCCTCAGGATCGCGGAAGCGGATGATGACGAAGCTCTCATCCGGGGTGGGGATATCGCGGGCGATAAATGGGTTGGAGGTATCGACCGTGGCCACCCGCTGGAAGTTGATGTCGGTCAACGAGAACTGGGGCGTGATATAGCGGATATAGTCCGGCATGCGTCGCATGATGGTATCGACGATGGCCTCGGCGGAATAGCCGCGCTCCAGATTGTCCCGATGGATCTTCTGGATCCACTCCAGGTTGACGATCGGCACGACGCCTACACCGAGGTCAACGTGCTCGGCGACATTGTGCTCATCGGACACGACCATGCCGTGCAGGCCTTCGTAGAAGAGCAGATCGGTGCCCTCGGGAATCTCTTCCCAGGGGGTGAACTGACCGGCCTTGAGCTCGGTGCCAAGCCGGGCGTTCTGTTGCGTCGCCTCATCGTCGCTGTGGATGTAATAGCGCTTCTTGCCGGTGCCCGACTCGCCATAGCGGTGGAACAGCTCGGCCAAGGCGTCGAAACGGTTGGCGTCAGGTCCGAAGTGGCTCAGATTGCGACCTTCCGCGCCGGCCCGGGCGGTCTCGGCCTTCATCTCGACCCGGTCGTAGCGGTGAAAGCTGTCGCCCTCGATGACGGCGGCCTGGATGCCGTCGCGGTAAAAGATATGCTCGAAGGCACGCTTGACGGTGGTGGTGCCGGCGCCGGATGACCCGGTGACGGCGACGATCGGATGTTTCCTGGACATAGGTGGTCTCCCCCTCAGCTCTTTAAGGTCCCGCACCTGCCCCCAGTATCCGGCTACAGGGGCAGTGGCGGGGTTTATCGTTCGAGATCGTTCGCGACCGGAATTTTGAGCACTATACAATCGGCTAATATACCATGACCGGCTCGGCCGGACGCCAGCGGAGTTTGGCCGGGGCCGGGCGTCGGGGCGGGTTCGGCCGCCGCCGGAGGGCATGGCGTGTACATATATCGATGACAGCACAGCGGGGGCGACGATGACAACCAAGCAGGGGTTTGCCGGGCTGCCGGCAGACTTGTTAGCCAATCCGGAGTTCCAATCGTCCGCGGTCCGGCTGGGCGTGTGGGTCTTCGGCACCTTCTATATCGGACTCGCGGCCTGGACCAACTACTACAAGGTCGATATCCCGTACTTTCTTACGGTCTTCGGCGTTTTCATCGTGGCCTTGACCGGGATCTTCGTCAGCATCCTGATACGCCCGGTCTGGCCGGCGCGGCGCTATGTGTCCATGTCCCTGGACATCGTCGTCATCAGCCTGGCGATTTTCATCACTTGCGAGGCGATCAGCCCCTTTTACCTTCTGTATATCTGGATCTTCATCTCCGCCGGGACCCGCTACGGCACCCGCTATCTGGTGCTGGCCTCGGTCGAGTCGGTGGTGGCCTACAGCCTGGTGCTGACCACCCTGAATCAATGGTCGAAGCACCCCTTTGAAGCCGTCTTCTTCCTCCTGCTGCTGGTGTTCCTGCCGCTCTATCAATACTCCCTGTTGCGGCGCGTACAGCGGGCCAAGGACGAGGCCGAGCGCGCCAACAAGGCCAAAGGGGACTTTCTGGCCTTCATGACCCACGAGTTGCGCACCCCGCTCACCGGTGTCATGGGCATGACCGAACTACTCAAGACCACGGCCCTGGACACTGAGCAGCAGGATTATGTGACCGCTATCGCCCAATCGGCCAAGATGTTGAATGCACTGATCGGCGATATCCTGGACTTCTCCAAGATCGACGCGGCCAAACTCACGCTGGAGCACCGGCCCTTCCAGCCGCGCGCCGTGGTGCGGGAGGTCTGTGGAGTGCTGGAGGGCCTGTCCATGTTCAAAGGGTTGGAGCTGATCTGCGAGGTGGCCCCGCAGGTACCCGAGACCCTCATCGGCGATCAGCTCCGGGTGCGACAGATCCTCTTCAATCTGGTCGGCAATGCGGTGAAATTCACCGAGGAGGGCGAAGTCCGGGTACGGGTCACGGTGAGCCCCCCGGCGCAGCGCATCAAGGAACCACACGTGCTGCTGGAGGTGGAAGACACCGGGATCGGTATACCCGCCGACAAGATCGCGCATATCTTCGAGAGCTTCCGCCAGGCGGACGACTCCACCACCCGCCGCTTCGGCGGCTCCGGCCTCGGCACCACCATCGCCCTGGAACTGTCGCGCCTGATGGGCGGCAACATCGGTGTCGCCAGCGAAGAGGGACTTGGCAGTCGCTTCTGGGTCCGGCTGCCGCTGCTCGGCGCTGCACCATCCCCGCCACCGACCTCAGTGAGCCGCCTGCAAGGACTGCACGCCTTGATCTTGGAGTATAACCATAGCCAACGCGACCTCATGTGCGCGGCACTGGAGCCCGCGGGGGTCAACTGTCACGCGCTGGCCGATCCATCCGAGATCATGGCCCTGGGCATCGCGGCGGCGGACCTGGACTTCCTGGTCATCGCCGACCGACTGCCGGGGCAGGACCTGGCGGCGATCCGCACCAAGGTGAACGCGCTCCTTGGCTCCGCAGAGGGCAGCGAGCACCCCGCCCTGCCCTGTCTCTTCCTCGTCTATGCGGCGCGCCGGCCCGCCGGGCCAACGCCGCGGGCGAGTTGTCTGAGCAAGCCCTTCCTCGCGCCGGACCTGGTCGCGGCCTTGGAGCAACTGCTCGGACTGGTGCCCGGGCCCTCGCCGTGCGCCGTGCAGACATCGGGATTTGCGGGCGCCGCCGCGGCCGCGTTCACTGGCATGCACGTGCTGGTGGCCGAGGACAATGACATCGCGGCCAAGGTGATCGCCACCTTTCTCACCAAGATGGGCATCGTCTCCACGCGGGTGCAGGACGGCGAACAGGCGTTGCGCGCCGCACTCGCCGAGAATTACAGCATCGCGTTCATCGACCTGCGGATGCCCAAGCTCGACGGGATTGCCTTCACCCGCCGCTACCGCGCGCTCGCCGGCGCACGCGAGTTGCCCATCGTCGCACTGACCGCCAACGCCTCCGAAGATGTCAAACAGGAGTGCCTCGCGGCCGGCATGGCCGACTTCCTCGCCAAACCGGTGAGCCCAGAGCTCTTGCGCCAAACCATCGAGCGGCTGGCGGTGCGGCAATAAACCAGTCAAGAAACATTGTCACGCCAAACCGCCAAGAAACACAACGCAATGTGCCCAGCATCCAGATCACCCGCCGGGTTAATTGCCCAGCGCCGCTACCATACTGAAAAACCTTGGCGTCTTGGCGTCTTGGCGTGAGAAAAATCAGCTGATATAGCGCTCACGGAGGGCATTGTCAGGCGGTACCCGCAATCGCCTCCACCGCCTCGCACAGGAAATGGCCGAGCATCAGGTGGACCTCCTGGATGCGCGGGGTCTCATCGCTCGGGACGGCGAGTACGGTCTCGGCCGCCTCGCTGAGATCGCGCCCGCGCTCGCCGGTGATCAGGACCCGCTGCACACCCAGTTCACCCGCCACCGCCAGCGCCCGCAGGATGTTGGGCGAGCGCCCACTGGTGGAGAGCGCCCAGAGCACGTCCCCAGGTCGGGCCAGGGCCGCGAGTTGGCGGGCGAAGACCTCGGCAAACGAAGAGTCATTCGCCACCGCGGTGGTGGCGCTCAGGTCGAAACCCAGTGCAATGGCCGCGAGCGGGCGCCGGGTCTTGTCCAGGAAGGTACCGATCAACTCGCCGCTCAGATGCGTCGCCTCGCCGGCACTGCCGCCATTGCCGCAGATAAAGAGGGTCCTGCCGGCCTGGATGGCGGCGGCGGTCTGACCCGCCGCACGCACCGTGGCCGCGAGCAGTGTCCGATCGGTGCGCACCAACTCCAGCAAGTCGGCCGTGGCCCGCAACCGGGCCGCGAGTCGCTCGCCCAGCGCTTCAGTCATCTGGATTGTCATTTTGTCGCTCACGCCAAGGCGCCAAGCTCGCCAAGAAATACAATAGGGTAGATGACGTCACCAGCTCCCCCGCCGGGTGAATAGCCCAATGCCGATCACACACTGAAAAACCTTGGCGAGCCTGGCGCCTTGGCGTGAAAAACAATTCCGTCCAGGATTAAGGTGTCGCCCTATTTATAGGAGACGGCCTTGTCGATCAGGTCCAGGTATTTGCGCTTGAACAGCGTCCAGGTCTTGGTCTTGCGGTCATAGATCGAGTTGACGAAGCATTTCCAGTGCGCATCGTCCACCGTCTTGAAGTCGGTGCGATAATAGAAGCCGGGATAACGCGACTCCTCACGAAATTGCAGATGCTTCAGATGGGCCTCGGCGGCCAGGATGCGGTGCCGATTCTCCCAGGCGCGCAGCAGTTCATGCAGGTCCTTGGCGCGCAACTGCAAGGCGTCCTCCTTGAGCATTGCCAGCTTCCCCTCGGCCATCTCCATCATCTTGGCATTGGTCCGATAGCCGGTTGCCACCCCGGCCGCGTATTCGTCCATGATCTTCTGTAACCGCAACTGGAGCATCCGCGGGGTGATGTAGTGGGGGTTCACATCGATCGCGGTGCTATAGTCCCGATGCTCCAGGAAATTGCGTACCGGGCGGTAGACCTCGGCCACCAGTTCATCGACCGGGGTATCGAGCTGCGGCGGGTCATCGCGGTGGTCGATGGCAAACGCGATCATCGCCTTCACCGCGATGCGCCCCTCGGCATGGGAGCCGGAGGAGAACTTGTGGCCGGAGGCACCCACCCCGTCGGCGGCGGTGAACAGCCCCGCGACCGTGGTCATGGAGCGGTAGCCCCAATTCCAACCCGCGGGCAGGTGGTCCGGGATTCGGTCGGCCTCCGGGTGGTCCTCGTCGGTCGGCGCACCCACATCGGTGGGACCTGAGACCCAGAGACCGCAACCGCCGGAGTGGGAGCCGAGCAGATAGGGCTCGGTCGACATCAGCTCGGAGTTCCGCTTTTCCGGCTCGCTGTTTTCACCCGCCCAGACGCCGGCCTGGCCGATACACATATCCAGAAAGTCTTCCCAGGCCTCGGCCTCCAGGTGTTTGATCTCTTTGGGGGTCATGCGCTCGGCCAGTTGACCGAGTGCGCTCACGGTGTCGATATAGATGGGCCCCCGCCCCTCCCTGAGCTCATTGAGAAAGACATGGTTGCGTAGGCAGGAGGGGGTAACATAGGCCCGGTTGTAGGGGAAGTAGGCCTCCAGGAGCTGCTGAACCTCGGGCCTGGCCAGGTAATCCTCGCCGTCGGCGTTGACGGCCTTGGCCTTGAAGAACAGAAACCAGGCGCCGACCGGGCCATAGCCGTCCTTGAAACGCACCGGCACGAAGCGGCTTTCCATCATGGTCAACTCCGCCCCGGCCTCGGCGGCCATGGCGTAGGTCGAGCCGGCGTTCCACGCCGGATACCAGGTGAGGCCGGCGCCCTCACCCACCGAGCGCGGCCGAAAGATCCCCACACAGCCGCCCGCCACCAGCAGGCACGCCGTGCATCGATAGACATAGATCCGGTGCTCGCGCAGCGAGAAGCCGATCGCACCGGCAATCCGATTGGGATCGCGCCGGTCGTTGACCAGCTTGACGATGACCACATGCTCGTCGATACACTCGGGCCCCAGCGCCCGCCGGGCCGCCTCGGCGACGATCGGCTTGTAGGACTCGCCGTTGATCAGGATCTGCCACTTGCCCGAGCGCACCGGCTGCCCACCCGCCATCAATGGCTTATCCTCGTCGCCGGGCTGCTTCCAGATCGGCAGGCCCCACTCCTCGAACAGGTGGACCGAGTCGTCCACATGGCGGCCCAGATCGTAGGTCAGGTCATCGCGGGTGATGCCCATCAGGTCGCTCGCGACCATCCGTGCGTAGTCGGCCGGGTCATTGTCACCCACAGGTAGGTATTGATGGCAGACAGCCCCTGGGCCACGGCGCCGGAGCGGTCCAAGGCCGCCTTGTCCACCAGCTTGATGCGCAGGTCGTGCCCCGCCTCCTTCGCGGCCCGCAGCCATGGCCCGGCCTCATAGGCGGCGCCGCAGGCACCCATGCCACCGCCGACGATTAGGAGGTCGAGCGTCTCCTCGACGACCTCGGGCTTGCCGAATACACCTGCCATGCCAGGATTCCTCTAGGTGCGGATAAGCTGATCGGACGCCGCGGCGCGCAGCCCAGCCACCCCGGTGGTGAAAAAGCCGGGCTTGCCGATGTTCGCGAGCTCCGCGCCCGGCTTGCCGGCATAGGGATCGAGCGCGCCCGCCACCGTGGTGCGGATCGGAAACTTGAAGCGCTTCATGGTCCCGTTGCGAAACTTGATCGTCCACATGATGGCATCGCTGGTACGCAGTGGCTGCACGCTGGCGCCCAGCGGCACCACGTCGGCATAGTGCCGGACCTCAATGGCTTGCTTTGGGCAGTCTTTCACACAGGCATAGCACTCCCAGCACTGCTCCGGCTCCTGGTTGTACGCCTTCATGGCATGGCCGGTGTCGCCGCCGTCGCGGTCGAGCTTCATCAGGTCGTGGGGACAGATGTACTCGCAGGCGATCCGCTCCAGGCCCTTGCAGGCGTCACACTTCTCGATCCGCACAAAGCTTGGCATCGCGCTGAACTCTCCAGACAATTCAATGCATTTCACCCAAAGAAAAAGCAATTATCACGCCAAGGCGCCATCGCCTAAGGTTTTTCAGTGCATTACCTGCGCTGGGGCATGAACCCGGCGGGTAATCTGGAAACATGGTTCACGCGACTGTATTCCTTGGCGAGCTTGGCGCCTTGGCGTGAGACTCGTGAGAAAGCCCTGCGAGGGCGTCAGTCCCGCAGGTTAGTGACAGGGCCGGCTTACTGTCAAACCAGTCTTGCGCTCTTGCGTTGCGTTGCAGACAAATACGACTTCTGGGGTTAACCCAAGTCCGGGAATCGCTCACGCCAAGGCGCCAAGCTCGCCAAGAAATACAACAGGCTACAGCCGCTATTCAGACCATCTGCCGGGTGACTGGTCCAACGACGATAACGCACCAAAAAAACCTTGGGCGATGGCGCCTTGGCGTGACAACTGCCCACTCCAGGGTTAAGGTTGCCCCCCCATGTCAGCGTCGGCACCAACCCCATGCGCCTCCCCCGCATCTATCTCGACCACCCACTGCCCCCGGGGACGCAACTGCGCCTGCCCGAGGGTCCGGCACGCCACCTGACCCAGGTCTTGCGGCTCGCCCCCGGCGACCCACTGCGACTCTTCAATGGCGACGGCTGCGACCGCGCCGCGCACCTGGTGGAGATCGCGCGCGCCGGGGTGACCCTGGCGGTCGGGGCGGCCGGTGACGTCGAGGCCGAGCCTGCCCTGGCCATCCATCTGACCCTGGGCATCTCGCGCGGCGAGCGCATGGACTACGCGATCCAGAAGGCCGTGGAACTGGGGGTCGCGGCGATTCAGCCGCTGTTCACCGAGCGCAGCATGGTCCAGCTCAAGGGCGAGCGCCTCGGGCGCCGCCTGGAACACTGGCAGGGCATCCTGATCGGCGCCTGCGAACAGTCCGGGCGCCGCCGCCTGCCCGCCCTGGCGCACGCCTTGGCCCTGGAGGACTGGCTCGCCGTAGCCCCGCCCGGCACCCTGCTGCTCGACCCGCAAGCGCCGCAAGCCCTGGCACGATTGCCCCAACCGGGGCCGGCGGTTACCTTGCTGGTGGGACCCGAGGGTGGGTTGAGCCCACGGGAGCGGGAGCTCGCGAGTCGGCATGGGGTCACCGGGGTACGCCTGGGCCCCCGCATCCTGCGCGCCGAGACCGCACCGCTCGCCGCCATCGCGGTGCTCCAGGCGCTCTGGGGCGATCTGCGGGCCTGAGCCGCTGGCGCTGGTCTGGGTTAGTATCCTCGCTATCGCAAACGTTCCCCAACACCACCGCCATGCCGCTCACCCGCACTTTGTTCCCCGCTACCCATCGGCGTCGTCCGTCGTTGGCGGGCGCCGGCGCAATGAAGGCGTCGCCGGCGACCGGCGCGCGGCGGCTGCTGCTCGCCGGGTTGGCGATCTTGGTAGGCACGGCCATCGGCGTTGGTGCGGTCGCATTCTATCGCTTCCAACTCGATCAATCGCGCCAAGACTTTGAGGACGATCTACTCACCATCGCCGACCTCACCGTCAAGCAACTCGTCGCCTGGCGGGCGGAGCGCCTGGGCGATGGCGGGATACTGACCGACAGCCCATTCTTGGCCGAGGCCGCGATGGGCTGGCGCGCCGCGCCCGAGCCCGCCGCAACCCAACGGCTGCTCGCCGAATTCCGCGGCCTGCAACAGCATTATCGCTACCAGGACGTCAGCTTGGTGAACGCGGATGGACGCATCGAGCTCAGTCTCAGCGGTGCCGCCGGCGCACTGGCAGGCGAGGACGCAGCCGCCTTGGCCCTGGCGCTGCACAACCGGCGAGCGGTCCTGACCGAGTTGCACTTGGGCAAGGCGCATCCGTTCCCTCATCTGAGCGTGATCGCCCCGCTCTTCCCCGCGGCCAACCCAGAGCGCGCCGCACTCGGGGCCATTCGGCTGCTGATCGATGCGCGCAAGTCGCTCTACCCCCTGCTGGCCAGTTGGCCGACATCCCACAGCAGCGGGGAAACGGTCTTAGTCCGCCGGGACGGCGACCAAGCGCTGGCCCTGAGCCCGTTGCGCTATTCGCCTGGGGCGGAACTGCGTAAGGGCGTCGCGTTGAGCCGCACTGAGCGTCCCGCGGTCAGGGCGATACTGGGGGAGGCCACTAGCGTCATGGATGGGCGGGACTACCGCGGCACACCGGTGGTCGCGGCGGTCCGAGCGGTGCCGGACTCGCCTTGGTTCCTGGGCGCCAAGATGGACCGCGCCGAGGCCTTCGCCGCCGGCCGCAGCCGTGCGGTCCTCACGCTGTCACTGATGTTAAGCGGGGCCGGTGTGCTCGTGGCGCTCGGCGCCGCGCTTTGGCAGCGCCGGGAGAAGGCCTATTACCGGGCCGCCGAACAGGCATCGCGCGCCGAGATCGCCTTGCGCCGCGGCCGCGAACAGGAGATCGAGCGCCTCAATACCCAACTGGAGGAGCGGGTCGCCCAGCGCACCGCCGAACTGGCCAAGGCCAAGGAGGCAGCGGAGGTCGCCACCCGCGCCAAGTCCTATTTCCTGGCCAACATGAGCCACGAGATCCGCACGCCGATGAATGCCATCATGGGGTTCGTTCATCTCTTGCAGCAAGAGGACCCCGATCCGGCCCGACGCGACAAGCTGGACAAGATCGACACCGCCTCCCGGCACCTGTTGCAACTGATCAACGACATACTGGATCTCGCCAAGATCGAGGAGCAGCGGCTGGCCCTGGAGCGGCTCGAGCTCGATCTGGAGGCCGTGATCCGGGACGTCTGCATCCTGGTAGGCGCGAAGGCCTATGCCAAAGGGCTGGAACTGGTCCTGGATCTCGACCCCATGGCGATCGCGCCCGCGCCGCTCATCGGCGATCCGACCCGGCTGACCCAGGTGTTGCTGAATTTTCTGGGTAACGCGGTCAAGTTTACCGAGCGGGGCGCGATCCGCTTGCGAGTGCGGGCGATCGAAGACCGCCCGGATGACCAACTGTTGCGCTTTGAGGTCGAGGATACCGGGATCGGGATTGCACCCGAACACCTCGGGCGCCTGTTCGCGGTCTTCGAGCAGGCCGATAGCTCCACCACCCGTCGCTACGGCGGCACGGGCTTGGGCCTGGCCATCAACCGACGACTCTCCCAACTGATGGGTGGCGAGGTCGGCGTCACCAGTACGCCCGGGGTGGGCAGCACCTTCTGGTTTACCGCCCGGCTCGGTCGGCGGCCGGGGGCCGCGCCGCACCCGCCGCCGCCTCTGAACCTACGGGGCTGGCGGGCACTGGTGGTGGACGACCAGCCCACGGCCCGGGAGGTGCTGGCCGCCATCCTCACGGCCTGGGGGATCGCGGTCACGACCCTGGACGGCGGCGCGGCGGCACTGGCGCGGCTGCGCAGCGCCGAGCCGCACTTCGACCTGATCCTGATGGACTGGCGCATGCCGGAACTGGATGGCATCGCGACCGCGCGGGCCATCGCGGCCCTCGCACTCGCCCACGCGCCCATCCGACTGCTGCTCGTCACGGCCTTTGATGACATGCGGTTGCGAGGGGAGGCCACGGCCGCCGGTTGCGCCGGCGTACTGATCAAACCAGTCACCCCCGCGGACCTGCACGATGCACTGAGCCGGGTGTTGGCGGGAACCGCACCGACCGTGTCCACGGCGCGAATCACCCCATCCGCCGCCGCCGCGGCCCTCTTTGCGGCGCACCAAGGTACCTCGGTGCTATTGGCCGAGGACGACCCCATCAATCAGGAGGTCAGCGAGGGGCTGCTGCGCGCCGTCGGTCTGGAGGTCGCCATCGCCAACAACGGCGCCGAGGCCCTGGCGATGGTGCAGCGCGCCCCCTATGCACTGATTCTGATGGACATGCAGATGCCGGAACTGGACGGTCCGGTGGCCACCGGATTGATCCGGGCCACGCCCAACGGACAGCGCGTGCCGATCATCGCCATGACCGCCAACGCCTTCGCCGACGACCGCGAGCGCTGCCTGGCGGCGGGGATGGACGCCTTCATCACCAAACCGGTCGACCCGGTCGTCCTCTACACCTGCCTGCTGCACTGGCTGCCACCGGCATCCGCGCCCCAGCCGGCCGGCGTCGTCGGCGTGCCGGGGCCTGAGCGAGCGCCGGAGCGAGCGCCGGAGCCGGTCTTGGGGAAACACGCGATTCGCGACCCGGCGCTCTACCATCGCCTACTGCGTCGCTTCGTGGCGTCCTACCAGGCGGCGGGGCATGAGATCGCCGCCCTGAGTGCCCGCGGGGAGCGCCCCGCGGCCGCCGCGCTGGCCCACACGCTCAAGGGCGCCGCCGGCACCCTGGGACTAACCCAGGTTGCGCGCGGCGCCGCGGCGATCGAGCAAGACATCAAGGCGGCGCAGCCCAGCGCAGCGGGCGAGGAGCGGTTGCAGGCGGCGCTCGATGCGGCCGTAGCGGCAATCACTGCGCTGGTCGGCGAGGAGCCGGACGCCCTGTGATGAGCGAGTCCACCGGGTGCCTTGCCAGGTTTACGGCGATGGCCGGTATGGCGATCAAGACCGATCGCGTCATGCCTCCCATCAGGCCCTGCGGGCAAGCCCAGCCATCAAGGCCGATGCCGCATCGTTCTGTGCTTTCAAGATCAGTTGCCGTCCCTGCGGCAGATAGTCGATCCCGATGTCCAAATCCGCCGCGGGCAGCAGTCCGGCGCCGCGCTCGGGCCATTCGACCAACCAGAGGGCCTCCTCACCCAAGAGGTCGCGCAGGCCGAGATATTCCAGTTCTTCGGGATCGGCCAGGCGGTAGAGGTCGAGGTGGTAAACCCGGCGGGGTCCGATTTCATAGGGCTCGATCAGGGTGTAGGTCGGGCTGCGGGCGGCCCCCTGGTGGCCAAGGCCGCGCAGGATGCCGCGCGCCAGGGTCGTCTTGCCGGTACCGAGATCGCCGTGCAGATAGATCACGAACTGGCTGGGGAGGATGGCGGCCAAGCGGGCGCCGAAGGCCGTTTGGGCATCGGCATCGGGGAGCAGGATGTCCATCAGCCCTCCCCTGCCGTGGCCTTGCTATTGACGAGGGCGTTGGCAACCGGACGCAGCGCGGCCAGGATGTCGCCGGCGATCAGGCCCCGCTCACCGTCCTGGGCCGCGCGATCCCCGGCCGCGGCATGCCAGCAGACCCCGAGGCCGGCGGCCGCCGCGGCGTCCAGCCCCATGGCGCGGCCTTGAGCCAACAGGGCGGCAATCACGCCCGTCAGCACATCCCCGGCACCGGCCGTCGCCATCCCGGGGTTGCCGTCGGTGCAGAGCGCGGGCGGGCGATCCGGCTGGCCCTGGATCAGGGTACCGGCGCCCTTGAGCACCACCACGCCGCCATAGCGCTGCTGGATCTGGCGCGCCGCCGCGAAGCGGTCGCGGCCGATGTCCGCCGTAGTACACCCGAGCAGGCGGGCGGCCTCCCCCGGGTGTGGGGTCAGGACCCAGTCAGGATACGTCGCCGGCGACTCGGCCAGCAGGTTCAGTGCGTCCGCGTCGACCACCAGGGGCTTGCCGCACCCGCGCACCCGCTCCCAGAGTCGTCGCCCCCAGGGGCCGCGGCCGAGCCCCGGACCGATGGCGATCGCCGTGGCCCGCTCGATCGGCCCATCCAGCGACTCGGGGTCATCGACCGGGCCCACCATGAGTTCCGGCCGGGTGAGGTTGAGCAGTGGGGCATGCGCCGGGTGGGTCGCGACCGTGACCAGTCCGGCCCCGGCGCGCAGTGCCGCCTCCCCGGCCAGGCGGGCGGCACCGGACATCCCGGGGGCGCCGCCGATCGCGAGGACGTGTCCGAAGTCGCCCTTGTGGGCGGTACGCCGACGCGGGAGCAGGCGGGCGGACTGTTCGACCCAGTCGGTCCGGCGGGCGGACGGGGCCATCCCGGCATAGACCGCCGCGGGGACCTCCAGCGCGTCGAAATAGAGCGCGCCGCCATAGTCCGGGCCGGCCCCTGTGAATAGACCCTGCTTCAATCCGATAAAGCTGATGGTGGCCGCGGCGCGCACCGCATCCCCGAGCACGGCGCCGGTGTCCGCCGCCAGCCCAGAGGGGCAGTCGATGGCCAGCACCGGGGCGCCGCTCACATTCACCGCGGCGATGGCGGCGGCCCAGGGGCCAGCGACCGGCCGGTCGAGCCCGGTGCCGAACAGTGCATCGACGATGACGCCGGGACGCTCGGACAGGCCCTCGAAGGGATCGATCGCACCGCCCGCCGCGCGGTAGGCATTCAGGGCAAGGGCCGCCTCGCCACCGACCCGGCTCAGATCGCCAAGCTGTAGCACGCGCACGTCCAGGCCATCCGTCCGCGCCAGACGGGCGACCACATAGCCGTCGCCACCGTTGTTGCCGAGACCGGCGAGGACCGTCAGCCGCCCGACTCCCGGCCACCGTGCGCGCAGCAGGTCATAGGCGGCGCGCCCGGCGCGGTTCATCAATTCGATCCCGGGGATGCCATGAACCGCAATGGCCGCACGGTCCAGGTCGCGCACCTGGTCGGCGCGATAGAGTGCGTAGGGAAGTACGGGGATGTGATGAGGCATAAGAAAGGCCATTGTCCGCAAATGAACGCAAATAAACGCAAATGGGAAGAGAGATTCAAACATCGCTCAGGCCATGCACCCCCTACCCGCTCGCCTGCATCGCACCGAACCCAAAAAGCCAGTGATCTTTATTTGCGTTCATTCGCGTTCATTTGCGGACAATAACTTTACTGACATAGGTGGCGATAGATGTCAAGATAATGCTGGGCGGGCTTGTTCCATGAGTTGTCGGCGCGCATGCCGTTGATCCGCAATTGGCTGAAATATTCCGGGAAGCGAAACCAGAGGCCGATGGCGCGCGCCATGGCCGCCTCCATGGCGGACTCGGTCAGTTCGTCGAACAGATAGCCGTTGCGCTCCTCGAATGGCTTGTCCGAATAGTTGGCGTCGAACACCGTATCCGCCAGACCACCGACCCGGCGCACGATGGGGACCATGCCGTATTTCATGGCGATCATCTGGGTCAGACCACAGGGCTCGTAAACGCTGGGGATCAGGATCATATCGGCCCCGCCATAGATGAGGTGCGAGAGCTCCTCGTCATAGCCGAGCTCCAGGTGGGCATCGGGGCTGGACTCCAGTTCCCGCTTGATGCCCCAGAACCGATCATTCACTGCCGGTTCCGGGGCCGAGCCCAGCAGCACGAACTGACAGCCGCTCTCCAGCGCAAAATAGATGGCCCGCCGGATGAGTTCCACGCCCTTCTGGCGATCGAGCCGACTGACCACCGCGATGATCGGTTTGACGGCGTCTTCAAGGCCAAGGCGTTGACGCAACGCCTGCTTGTTCAATGCCTTTTGCGGCAACGTAGCGGGTCCGTAGGGCGCCGGCAGGTGGCTGTCAAACTCCGGGTTCCAGACCGAATAATCAATGCCATTCAGGACCCCGCCAAACTTGCCGTCATAGTGTTGGAGCAAACCCTGGAGGCCCATCCCCTGCTCGGTATACTCGATCTCCCAGGCATAACGGGGGGAGACGGTTGTGACGAAATTGGAGAATACAATCCCGCCCTTCATCAGGTTCGCCGCCCGGTGATCGGCCGGGTCGAGCAGTCGCTCCATGATCATCAACCGAGCGGGATTGAGCCCCACCTGGTGCAGCACGGACTCACCCACCACACCCTGGTGTCCCATATTGTGCAGGGTGTAGCAGGCGCGGGGCTGGGTCAGCCCCAGACCCTGATAGACCTCATACAGCAGCACCGGGACCAGGCCGGTCTGCCAGTCGTGGCAATGGATGACATCCGGGTGCTGGCCGGATTTCAGCATGAACTCGAGCACCGCCCGACAGAAGAAGGCGAAGCGGTGGGAATCGTCGGGCTCGCCATAGATCTTGCCGCGGCGGAAAAAGCTCTCGCGGGCGTGCTCGTCAATGAAATAACACTTCAGTCCGTCGACCTCACCGTATTCGACATCACACGAAACCCATTGATCATAATAAGGCACCAACAGGTCCCGATGGACCTTAGCCATGTCCGAAATGCGATCGAAGCGCAGGCAGTCGTATTTGGGGAGAAAGACCTCGACCTGGTGGCCGCGCAGCGACAACTCGCGCGCCAGCCCCTGGACAAAATCCCCGAGACCGCCGGCCTTGGCGATCGGTGCGCATTCGGCGCTGACCATGGCGATATACATTGTTTTTTCTTTAGCGTCGGTAAGTCTTGGTGTGGGCAATGCCTGGACGTGGACTCATGGGTCCCGCGTCAGGGCCAGTTCGGGCGGCGGATTGAGCGCCAGGGCCTGGCGCAACAGGGCCGGGTCGTCCACCCGCACCATCAGCTGGAAACGGCCCCCGCGACCGACCCGGAAGGGATGACCGAACAGATCGATCAGGCTACCCGGCGCCGCCTCCCCCGTGATCCGTAGCTCCGCCTCGATCTTCAAGCCCGCCACCACGCTCGCGGGATGCCCATAGACCAATGGCGCGACCGGGGCAAAGGTCACCGGGTCGGTCGGGACCGGGGGCGGCGGGGCCGACGCGGGCGCACCCGGGTCTCCGGGTGTCGGCAGGCGCAGCGGCCGACCGGCCAGCGCGCGCTGCATGAGGCCCAACGGCCCGGCCAGGCCCATCAGCGGCGGCGCGCCCACTGCGGCAGCGCCGCCAAGGGCCGGGGCGGTGACGGCCGGGTCCATCCCCGTGACCGTCACCAGCGGGAAGACCTCCACCAGCGGCCCGCGGGGCACTGCCAGCGCGGGCTCCGGGTCATCAATGGTGACTAAACCCGATGGCCCCGGAGTCTGGTGCTTCCCCAACGAAGTCATTCCAGGACCCGGCGGCAGCGGCCTTACAGTGAAGATCGCGCCGGGAGCGCGGTCCAATTCTCCCTCCCCTATTGAGGGATGGAGGGGTGGGGGAACGGCCAAGGCCGTTAGCCGCGACGCGACCTCGCAAGCGGCCAGGGCCTCGTCGCGGCTGAAGCCGCTCCCACTGACGCCTTTCATCGGCCGCGGTGGCTGGTCTGCTTCCATGGCCGTTACCGAGTCCCGGCGCACCAGGCTGACCCCGACCGGAGACACGTTGTCCAATGCATTGGAGCGGGCCAACAACAACCAGCCGCCATCCCCATTGGTCAGGCCGAGTTCAGCGTGATAGCGTCCGTGATCCGCCGCGACCTGGAAGGCGGTCTCACCGGCCCCCTCAAGCGCCACCGCGAGCAGGCCGGCCTCGGCCACCGCGTCGGCGCCGCCGTCGGGGCGCGCCCGACGCAGCCGCACCACCGGGTGGGGGTGGCCCTCGCCGCTCGGGAAACTGCCGCCGACACGCCGCAGATCGTCGGGCGCCAGACGCCAATGCGCACGCAGCATGCCGGGGCGACTGCCATAGAGTACCACCCCAGTACCCAGCTCCAGGCTGGGGAACTGCGGACGCAGCCGGTTGGGGGCCGCCGCCACCGGCTCCCTGGACAGGGTGTTATCGGACGGTCCCGCGGTCGACCGCCCGCCCGCGTGTTCAGGTCCGATCACCGGCCGTCAGCGCGCGGAGCCCGCCGCGGGGGTCGACACGCCCGCGCCGGGGTTCGTCTGGGGGGACACCGCTTCGGCCAAGGCCGGCGGGGCCGCGTCGCGGAGGGTGGCCGCGGCCGCGTCCAGTTGGGCGGCGGCCGGGACGGTGCGCGCGTAGAGGTGGGGCAGCCAGGCCTCACCCCAGAACAGGAAGCAACTGGTCTGCGCCTCCAAGATCAGGGTGCGGGCGTGCTCCAAGGCGGGGCACGGCGCCGACAGCCGCTCGCACAGATCCCAATAGCGGGCGCTCAAGTCGCTGACCGCGGTCGCCGCCGCGCGCTGCCGCTCGCTGCCCGACCACTGCGCGCGGTCGTAGCCCGCGGTGGGACCGACGCTCCAGGCCCCGGTCTGCACCTGGGCCTGAGCGACCGGCGGGTTGTCAGCCAGGTAGGCGCTCAGTGAGACCGGCGTGATCGGGTACTCGCCCCCACGCACCTGCTCCATGTAGGGCGCGAAGAAGTAACCGAAGAACCCGGACCCCTCGCGGGTCTGGCGGAACCAACCGCCGTTCTCCCCATCCGACCAAGTGGTGACCAGTCGCGACTCGTGCGGGCGCGGCGAGTCCCCGACGCGCCAGCGCACATCATTCTGAAACCAGTTGGCGTCGAGACCGTGCTCCTGGGCCTTGGACAGGTCGCGGTCACGCGGCACCAGGGTGATACAGACGCCCTCGTGGCACACCTGATAGGGACGGAAGGCGTCGGTGATGCCATCCTCGGGGCGGACCTGCACCCCGTCGACGACCAGATAGTGATAACCGGCCTCGACCAGGGCCGGGACCATTTCCATGGTAAAGGCCATCTCAGGGGGCCAGAAGCCCAGCGCGGTGCGACCGAAGGCGCGCAGCATGGCCGCGCGGGCGCGTGCCAACTGCTCGGGCCAGTCGGCCTGGGGGATGAGTGGAAAGATGGGGTGAGAGTGACCCATGCCGATCAGCTCGATGTTCTCCGCCCGGGCGTAGCCGTCGAGCATCTCGGGGATGTCCAGGATATGGCGGTAGCGATCGACGATGTCGGGGTCGAGCAGTTGTTCCAACAGGACACCGGAGAATCCGACATGCAGACGGGCCGTGTCCGGATAGCGGGCGGCGTAACGAACCGGGCGCTCGTAGCAGCGGATGATCTGCTCCGCCTCCTCGGGATTGGCCTCGATCAGCAGCCGCAGATTTCCCGGCGGCTGGTGCATGTGCAGCCCAAGGGCATGAAAGATCGTGCTGCCTGTCATCGTGATCGTACCGCGCATCGGACGACCCCGGGCGGGGCCGCGCTACCGGTGCCGATGATCGCACGGTCACTGCCCAGGCGCCAGACGGGGCGGCGGGCTCAAGGGCGAGCGGGCGTGGCGCCGCCGACCACCGGCCGCCCCTCCAGCACCACTACACTGCGCGCACCCAAGCGCAGCGCCCCGCTTGTAAGCGGCTGCTGGTCCGCCCGTTCAATCAGGTCGAGCGGCGCGGCGGCATCGGTGTCCAGGGCAAGATGCCAGACCTGCCCGGCGAGCGCGGGCAACGCGAAGGACTGCGCCGTGGCGGCCATGTTCAAGGCGATATAGAGCGGCTCTTCGGTACGCGTCACCGGTGCCAGGGTCAGGGCCAGGACCTGGGCGGCCGGGTCCGCCCAGGGCGCCTCCCCGACCCGCGTCCCATGCCAGGCGACGTCCGGCAGATCCGCCCCCGGGCGGGGCTGGCCGGCGAGGAAGCGGCGCCGCCGCAGGCTCGGATGGCGCTTGCGCAGCGCGATCAGGCCGCGCACGAAGCGCAGGTGCTCGCGGTTGGTTTCCACCAGCGACCAGTCGAACCAGCCGAGCGCATTGTCCTGGCACCAGACATTGTTGTTGCCCGACTGGCCGCGCAGGACCTCATCGCCGGCCAACAGCATGGGGATTCCCTGGCTCAGAAACAGGAGCGCAAGCAGGTTCTTGGCCTGGCGCCGGCGCAGGGTCAGCACCTGCGCGTCCGTGGTGTCGCCCTCCACCCCACAGTTCCAGCTCAGGTTGTCATCGGTGCCGTCGCGGTTCGCCTCGTGGTTGGCCAGATTGTGCTTGCAGTTATAGGAGACCAGGTCCCACAGGGTGAAGCCGTCATGACAGGTGACAAAATTGATGCTGTTGATCGGCTGGCGCAGATCGCCACCATAGAGGTCACTGCTGCCGGCGAGCCGGGTGGCCACCTCCGGGATCAGGCCGGGGTCGCCGCGCACGAAGCGCCGGATGCTGTCGCGGTAACGCCCGTTCCACTCCATCCAGCGGTAGCCCGGAAAGGAGCCGACCTGATAGAGCCCGGCCGCATCCCAGGCCTCGGCGATGATCTTGGCGGCGGCCAGGGTGTCCGAGAGCTCGATCCCCCACAACACCGGCGGGTGCTCCATGGGCTGACCATGCCCATCCCGCGCCATGGCGCTCGCCAGGTCGAAGCGAAAGCCGTCGACATGCATCTCGCGCACCCAATACACCAGGCAGTCCAGGATGAAGCGGGCCACGAAGGGGTGATTGGCGTTGACGGTATTGCCACAGCCGGTGAAGTCCAGGTAGATGGACTTGTCGAGTTGATCCAGGCAGTAAAAGGTCTCGTTGCCGAACCCCTTGAAGGACAGGGTGGGACCGCGGCCGTTGCCCTCGCAGGTATGGTTGAAGACGACATCCAGGATGACCCCGATCCCGGCCTTGTGCAGCGCCCGCACCAGGTCCCGGAACTCCTGGCGGTGGCTGCCCAGTTGCGGGGTCACACAGTAGCCCGGGTGGGGCGAGAAGAAACCGAAGGTGCTGTACCCCCAGAAGTTCTTGAGACCCGCCTCCCCCACCGCCGGGGGCACGTCCTGCTCGTCAAACGCCATGAGCGGCATCAGCTCCACATGGGTGATGCCTAGTTCCCTGAGATAAGGGACCTTCTCGATGAGCCCCGCAAAGGTCCCGGGGTGACGCACGGCGGCCGATGGGTGGCGGGTAAAGCCGCCTACATGCAGTTCGTAGATGATCATCTGCTCGGAGGACACCGGCAGCGGGGTATCCCCACACCAGTCATAGTCTTCGGCGAGCACCACGGCGCGCGGCGAATCATGGGGCATGACTCCATCGGCCGCGCGGCGCGCACGGTCCCAGGTACACGGATTGACCGCGCGCGCCCAGGGGTCCAAGAGTTCGATGTTGGGGTCGAAGCGCCAGCCGTGGTGGCGCGGATCATTGGGGCCATCCATGCGCCAGGTGTAATGAGTGCCGGGCGGCAGGTCCACCACCAGCAGGTGCCAAGAGAAAAAACTGTGGTTGACCTCAGGGTCCAGGCGGATGACCTGGAAGGGCTCAACACTGTCAGCCGCGGCGTAGAGTAGCAACTCGGCACCCATCGCATGGCGGCTGTAGACCGAGAAATTGATCCCGTGCTCTTCCTGGGTAGCCCCCGGCGGGTAGCGGCGACCCGGCAGGGTGCGATAGGGACCGAGAGCGTCTGACATAAACCTGACCTGATGCGTGGGACCGCGGGAGGCGCGGAAATGCCGGGACGCGTAGGAGTCAGGAGGCGTGCCGCTCAGGCCGCCGCCGCAGACCGCTCCCGGGTGCGCTGCGGGAGGCCGCTGCGTACCCGCTGTGAAGACGTCCAAGCAATTGTATTTTTTGTAAACTTCGCTCTATTACCGACGGGACGGCGAAGCGCAATCGTAATCATAACACGCACCCGCGACGGGCGATGCGCTCGGTGCGTGGTTGCGGACGCTCGCGCCTGGGAGCGCCGACAGTCTGTCGGCCGGACCGCGGGCGGTTCGCGGTTTCGCGGTGAATCGCGAAGGGCCTTGTTTTCGCGAGGACCCAACGGCGCTTCGCGCCGTCGCCGACAGAATGTCGGCGCTCCCAGACGCGGCGGGGTTTGGTGTTTGGTCAATACCGCCGCCCCAGGTCAACCCACCGCCACACCGCCCACAGGCCGATGAGCGCAGCGACCGCCCCCACGCCGAAAGCGGCGAAGGGACCCGGCGTCACCCAGAGGACGCCGCCGATCAGGCTCCCGATCGCCCCGCCGGCGCCGAAGCTCAGGCTGTTATAGAGGGCCTGGCCGCGGCCCTGGGTGCGGCCGGGAAAATAATGGTGGATCAGATGGATGGCGGCGACATGGAAGGTGCCGAAGCTGGCCGCGTGCAGACTCTGCGCGACGATCTGGATCGGCAGGGACGCGACAAAGGCGCCGATCAGCAACCACCGCAGCGCGCCAAGCCCCAGGCTCCAGAGCAGCACCCGCCGCGCCCCGAAGCGGATCAGCAAGCGGTGCATCACCAGGAACACCAGCACCTCCGCCACCACCCCGAAGACCCACAGCCCGCCCACCAACCCGGTCGAGTAGCCGGCCGCCTTGAGGTGGATGGAATAGAAGGCGTAATAGATACCGTGGCCCAACTGCATGAGAAAGCAGGCGCCGAGCAGGGCGATGACCTCCGGGCGGCGCAGCAGTCCACGCAGCGTCGGGGCCGGACCCGCCGCCTGGACCGGCGGGCTGTCCGGGACCACCAGGGTGCTGAGCCAGTTGGCGAAATAAAGGCTCAGAACCCACACCGGCACGATCGCCAACGGCGCGCTGTCCAGATGCAGCCCCAGGGTCCCCACCACCAGGATGAAACCCACCGACCCCCAGACCCGTATCCGGGCATAGTGGGCCGGCCGCGGCCCCAGGTGATTGAAGGTCACCGCCTCCACCAGCGGTAACGAGGCGTTCCAGAAAAAGCTGAACAGGGTCATCGCCAGTACCATGGTCCAGAAGCCGTCGGCGATAAAGACGGTGCCGAAGACCAGCACGGTACCCAGGGCGGCGACGCGCACCAGCGGCATCCGCCGGCCGCTGCGGTCCACCCAGTGCCCCCACAGCAGCGGGGCGACGATCTTGGTCGCCCCCAGGATAGCCATCAACTGGCCGACGGCCAACGCGTCAAAACCGCGCGACTGAAGATAAAGCCCCCAATAGGGGACCAGGGCACCGAGGGCGGCGAAATAGAAGAGGTAGCAGGCCGAGAGCCGCCAATAAGGCAGCGGCGCCCGGGGGCCGACGGCCATGGGCGCGGGGTTCAGCGGGGCGCCGCGGCCGGGATCGGCGGGGTCGGCGGGATCACATCGCCGTTCTGCGCGCGGTTACGCAACCAATGGTCGAGCAGGACGATTGCGACCATCGCCTCGGCAATGGGGGTGGCACGGATGCCGACACAGGGATCATGGCGGCCGGTGGTGATCACCTCCTTGGCCTGCCCGTCGGTGCCGATGGTGCGCCCCGGCAGCCGCAGGCTGGAGGTGGGTTTGAGCGCGATGCGGGCGCGGATGTCCTGCCCGGATGAGATCCCGCCCAAGATGCCGCCGGCATGGTTGGACAGAAAACCCGCCGGGGTCAGCTCGTCGCGGTGCTCGGTCCCCTTCTGCTCGATGCAATCGAAACCGGCCCCGATCTCGACCCCCTTGACCGCGTTGATGCTCATCAGCGCGTGCGCCAGGTCCGCGTCCAGCCGGTCGAAGATGGGCTCGCCTAGCCCGGCCGGCATGCCGCTGGCGATCACGGTCACGGCCGCGCCGATGGAGTTACCCTCCTTGCGCAAGTCGTCCATGTAGGCCTCAAGCTCCGGCACCGTCTGCGCGCAGGGACAGAAAAAGGGGTTGCGCTCCACCTCCGCCCAGTCGAACCCGCGGGGGCGGATCGGGCCGAGTTGCGAGAGGAAGCCGCGCACCAGGACACCGCAACGCTCCAACAGGACTTTCTTGGCGATGGCCCCGGCCGCCACCCGCACCGCGGTCTCGCGCGCCGAGGAGCGGCCGCCGCCGCGATAGTCGCGCCGGCCGTATTTTTGATCGTAGGTGTAGTCCGCGTGGCCGGGGCGGTAACGGTCGGCGATCTCCGAATAGTCCTTGGAGCGCTGGTCCTCGTTGCGGATCAGCAGGCCAATGGGCGCACCGGTGGTGACACCCTCAAAGACCCCGGACAGGATCTCCACCTGGTCGGATTCGCGCCGCTGGGTGGTATGGCGCGACTGGCCGGGCTTGCGCCGGTCCAGGTCCAGTTGCAGGTCCGCCGCGCAGAGTGCCAGCCCCGGCGGGCAGCCGTCGACGATCCCGCCGATCGCCGGGCCGTGACTCTCACCGAACCCGGTGACCACGAAGAGCTTGCCGAGGCTGTTACCAGACATAAGAAGGTTGGGTCCGCCAATGAACGCCAATGAACGCCAATGAAGAGTCGCTTTTCATACCATGCATCCCAATCGATCCTGGCACCCGTCAGTAGGCCGGCGGCATCACCTTATCGGCCGGATTCAGCCAGGCGTTGCCCTTGGCCAGGACGTCCCGGGTGAGCGTGCTGGTGGCCTGGTGGAGTTTGACACCGTTAAGGATGTAGGCATAGCGGGAGGCGAGATAGTCGAACTCCGCCTGGAAGAGTTGGCGCTGGGCGTTGAGCACATCCACCTGGGTGCGGGTGCCGACCTCCAAACCTGCCTGGGTGGATTCGAGCGAGGAGCGCGCCGATTTCACGGCCGCCTGGCGGGCCTTCACGTCCTCGATGCTGGAGTTGATGCCGCGGAAGGCATCCTTAACCTGTTGGTCCACCTGGCGGCGGGTCTGGTCCAGTTGATCCTGGGCGGCGCGAAAGTTGTAGCCCGCCTGACGGGTGCGGGAGGCGACTGCCCCGCCCTGGTAGATCGGCACCGTCAGGGTCAGGCCGATGAATCCGGCATCGGTGTCGGTATTGTACTGGGCGCCGGAGCGTGTGCTGCCATAGCTCGCCTGGAGCCCTACGGTCGGATAATACCCGGACTTCTGAATCTCGATGTTGGTCTTGGCGGAGGCCGCGGCGTCGACCGCCGCGACGATCGAGAAATTGTTGCGTTGGGCGCTATCGGCCCAGCGCCCGATCTCGTTGGGCTGCGGCGGACTCAGCGGCAGCTTGTCGCCGAGCCGGGCCAGGGGCAGTTGGATGGGCCCCACGATCACTCGCAAGGCCTCCCAGGCATTGTCCAGGACCGACTTGGCCTGGATCAAACCGGCCTTGGACTTGTCGGCGGCCGCCTGACTGTCATTGACGTCGGTGATGGCCACCAGCCCGACCTGAAACCGCTGCTGGGACTGCTCCAACTGGCGCTCGTCCGCGCGCACCAGGGCCTCCGATACCGTGACCGCATCGGCGGCCTTCAGCACATCGAAATAGGCCTGGGTCGTGCGCACCATCAGATCGATCTCGGCGCTGCGAAACTGCGCCTCCGCCTGGGCGATGATGGTCTCGGACTGCTTCAGGGTCATCCAGTTGGCGCGGTTGTAGACTGACTGGGTCACCACCGCCTTCCCGCTCTGGGTGCTGTAGTTGTCCCGATTGTTGAAGCTCCCGAATTGGGTCGTCGACTTGGACGATACATCGTTGTAGTCGACGGTCCCCTGCAACCCGACATTCGGCAGCATGGGGGCGAGCGCCTGGGGCCGGGTTTCCATCGTGGCAAAGAGCTTTTGCTCCGCCTGACGCAACTGGGGATCGCTCTGCACGGCGAGGTCATAGATCTGGATCAGATCGTCGGCGCGACCCGCACCGGGAATCATGAGGGCGGGCGCAACCACAAGGGTGGCGATCAGGGAAGGGCGCAGTGTCCGCATCACAAAAATCCTGGTACAGGGGGCGGCGGGGTCCGTCGACCTTGAAGCCGGACAGTATAGGCGACCCGCCCGAGCGGGCTCAATGTCAATAGACATGGCGTCCAGCGCGTGACCGAGACCCGCAAGGCAACTCGACGAAACATGGGGACTCCTCTTGCAACGGGACAAACTGTCTCGCGAGATAGATATTATCACCAGGGCGTCTGTCAGACAGCCGTGAGTTTGCCCAGTATCGCCGTGACCTGATCGATCTCCGCATCGCTCAACGTGGCCCTGACCCACCCACCGGTGCTGGCGATCACCTCGCCGATGGCGGCCGCGACGATGGGCAGCGCCGCCGCCGTCAACTGCACTGGCTTGACCCGCCGATCGGCGCTGTCGGTCAGGCGCTCGACCAGCCCCTTGGCCTCCAATTGCTGCAGGATCTTGGCCAGGCCCCCGGAGGTGATCAACACGGATCGCTGGAGTATCGAAGGGGTCAGCACCCAGGGTGGGGGCGAGCGGCGCAACGTGACGAGCACGTCCAACTCAGCCGGACTAAGCCCATAGCGGGCGCTCAGGGCCGCGGAGCGCTTCATATGCCCATCGCGCGCACGGTGGAGCGCCACGACGAACGGCAGCAGCCGGGCATCGAAGGTCTCCGGCCAGTGCGCACGGTGCATGGCGACCACGTCGGGCGGATCATCCTGCATGCAGGCAACTCCTTAGGGCTGAACGGCTGGACAGTTCCGGAATTATGTTGCTTGGAAGATGATTTGGCAATAGTATCTGTCTTGCGAGATAGTTTTTCGGGCTGCACGAGAGAGCCCTATGTTGCGTCGCCGTCGACACGCGGGCCTATCAGTCGATCTTTGCCGAGGGTAAGGTTGAGGGCAAGGCTGAGGGTGAGACTGCGGGCAAGGTCAGCAGCCTCAAACGTCTGTTGACGCGCCGATTTGGTGCCCTGCCGGCTTGGGGAGAACGGCGCATCGACGCCGCGTCGCTCACCCAACTCGACGCCTGGCTCGACGGCATCTTCGACGCCGCGAGTCTTGCCGACCTGATCGGGGCGGAAGGCGACCGCTAACCCAACGCCTGACGCTGACCGGCCGGCGGTCAGCAGAGACGGTGGCCGTCATGATTCCGCCGGCGCTGGCCCGGCGCGGAAGGCATCCATCGGGTAGTACATCCAATGCTCGCCGTCCGGCAGCGGGGCGTGCCAGCCGAGCCAGCGCCAGGCGTCGCGGCTCCAACTGACCCAGCGGCGGTTAGGACCGTCAGGGTCGTGCCAGACGACCCAGTTGCTCTCGGGGAGATTCTCAAGCGCGGTCTTGCAGAAAAACGCTCCGCCGCAGGGCTGAATCGTCCAGATCCGGATTTGTCCATCGGCGCCCGCCGACGCAAGCCAGCGCCCTCCGGGTCGACGGCGAGAGTCCAAACGCGGCCCCGGTGACCTTCCAGTTGTTGGAGTAGCTGTCCGGTCACCGGATTCCAGAGATTGATCGTGCCATACGCACCCGCTGAGGCAAGCCAACGCCCATCTGGGGCCGCCGTTAGCGCCTGCACCATACCCTGATGGCCTTGGAGCAGATGCAAAAGTCGTCCGCTCTCTGGATCCCATATCCGCACTCTGCCATCATCGCCCGCTGAAGCGAGCCAACTCCCGTCTGGCGCCGCGGTAAGGGCCTGAACCCAGTTTGTATGCCCTTCAAGCAAGTACAACTGCCGTCCGCTCGCCGGGTTCCAGATGCTCACATTGCGATCATTGCCGGCGGCGGCGAGCCACCGCCCGTCCGGACCAGCGGCCAGGGCACGCACGCGGTTATAATGGCCTTCGAGGCATTGCATCAGTCGGCCGTTCGCGGGGTCCCAGAGTCGCACGACACCGTCTTCGCCCGCCGCGGCCAGCCAACGCCCATGAGGAGCGGCGGCCAGAGCCCACGCAGAACTCTCACATTCCTCAATGCCATGCAGAAAACGGCCGTTCTTCGGGTTCCAGAACGCCACCCTCCCATTCGCGTCCGTGGAAGCAATCCAGCTCTCGTCGGGGGCTGCAGCGAGTCTCCAAATCCTGCCGCTTTGGCTTTCTATGGTGACAATCAATCTTAGTGCTTCGATATTCCAAATCCGGACTTTTCGATCTTCACCTGCGGTAGCTAGCCAACGTGTGTGGGGCGCGGAAAGCAGGGCCTGAACCCTAGCCTTATGGCCTATTGCTTCATGCAATAGTCGTCCGCACCCTGGAATCCAAAAACGTACCGTACCATCGCGTCCGCCCGCGGCGAGCCAGGTCCCGTTCGGAGCCACCGCAAGCGATACAACCCCACCCCTGTGCCCTTCAAAAATATGCAAAAAGCGACCAGTCACCGGGTCCCAAATCCGCACCCTGCCATCGTTACTCGCGGATGCGAGCCAATGGCCATTCGGGGCCGCCGCCAATGCCCATATTTTGCCCCAGTGGCCGGTGATACGGTGAAGCAAGCGCCCGTTCGATGGTTCCCAAATATACATAGTGCTGCTCTTGGTAGCCGACGCCAGCCAGTTCCCATCTGGAGCCACAGCCAAGGCCAGCACCGCGCCTTCCCGAGCTTCGAGGCGATGCAGCAGACGGCCGTGAACTGGATCCCATAGCCGGACAACCCCGTCTGAGCCCGCGGAGGCGACCCAGGCACCGTTCGGCGCTACCGCCAAAGCGCGGACCCGGTCTTGCTGGTCTTCAAGACAATGCAAGAAACGCCCGCTCACAGGGTCACAGACCCGAATCCTGCCGTCGTAGCCAGTGGAGACGAGCCAACGCCCGTCGGGAGATGCGACCAAGCAATTGATCTCGCCACGATGACCGACTACCGCCTGAGGATATGCTCCAGTCGGCGGGTTATCGCGGGCCGCAGTGAACAGTGTCGGCGGGCGGCCCTGTAAACCGACGGGGCGCAAGCAGAGCCATTGACTTTGGTAAAGCGTAGCGCTCGCAAAATCTGAGGAATTAGCCCCGCATCCATGCACCACGGCACCAGTCAGGTCCACGCCCCTGGCACTCACCCGGTCAAGCCGGCAGCGATCGAACAAGGTTCGGGCTAAGTCCGCGCCGTCGAAGCGGCTGCCGGTAAAGTCGCAGTCGATGAAACACCCCCCGTCGAGCCGGACGCCGGACAGGTCTGCGCCTCGCCAATCCATGGCTTGGTCTTTCTGTCCCTGCCAGCGTTGAAAGCGCAACGCTGCCCCCTGGAGTTGGAAACCGGCAAAGTCGGCGCCGGGCAGTTCCAGGTCATAGGCACGCAGCGCATAAGCGAGCGCCAGTTCGCTGACCTGCGCCCGGTAAGCCGCACGGATACGGGCTAGTGCAGCAAGGCAGGCCCCCGTCGCGCGGCCCGTAATCAGCCCGCCTAGGAAATCAAGCGTTTCAGGACTCGGAACCGGTATCGTCCAGTCATCCAATCGCTCTTCGACTAACGCCCGGTGTAGTGTGCGGGCGAGGAAAAACTCCATGATCGAGGTGTGCGCAAAGCGGAAGCGGTCATGCCCCTCCCGGACGATAAAGGTCGCATTACGCAGGTCTTCCTTGAGGATCTCCGGGCCTTCATCGCGACTCAAGTAGGAGCGGTATTCGATCTTCTCCCAACGCGGCTCGGCAAGGATCTGGTCCATCAACCAGTCGTTGAGGTCGGCATAGGCCAGGTCGCCCTGCTGTCTGGACCAGAGCCGCAGCGCCAAACGTTCCATCAGCAGCAACTTGTGGTCGCGGTTGATTCGATGCTTCTTCTCGTCGCGAAGGAGCCATTGGCCGACCATGCCCTCGTAAAGGTCTGCGATGCCAACCCGGCCGCCCTCACGTTGGATCGTCTCCAGTGCCTCGACTTGGTCTTGGATCAGCCGCAGGTTGTAGGGTCGACTACCCAGCTCGCGCAGGTCATGGACCTGATCGAGCATCGCGATCACCCGTCCGGCCCGGTCCGGGTCGTCGGAGAAAACCTGGCGGAAATAGGTTTCGACCTGATCGGACGAGAAGGGCAGGAGGGTGACCCACAGATAGTCCTCTCTAGTGACCACGTCTCGCTGCTGACCGTCCAGCGCGTTGAGTTGGTCCTGGAGGCTTTGGAAGAAATGGCTGCGGCAGGTCATGACTAGGCGGCCGACGCCCTCAGGTCGACGCCAGTCCTTGGGCGCACCTGGGGGCTGCTTCCAGAGAATGGGCGGCAGAATGCTCCAGAGCCGATGAATGAACAGCCGACATTGCTCAGGAGTAAGCCGGTTCATGGCCTCGTCGAGCCCATCGAACAGGATGAGGCCGCGCTGTTCTTGGGCCAGCCGGGCGATTTGCTTGGCGCCGGGGCGCTCCTGGCCGACCGGGATGTTGTAGGCGCTGCCGATCAGGTGATCAAGCATGGGTCCTAGCTCCGGCGCGCCCTTGGACCAGTCCCAGCCCATGGTGTTGACGGCGCGCAGGTCCAGGTAGACCGGCAGGGGCAGGTCCGGGTCTTTGGCGCGGCCGTCCAGCAGCACCCGGGTCAAGCGCTGGCACAGGGTCGTCTTGCCCATGCCAAGCTCGCCGAAGATCGCGCAGAACACATCGCCCTGCGGGTTGCGCAGCCAGTCGAGCAGGAAGTCGATGGCCGGGCGGCCCTCGGGGTCGGCCTGGCCCTTCAAGAGTTGGGTCACATAATGGCCGTCGTCGCAGTCGTCGGCACGGCGCAGATGGGGCAGTGCGAGGAAGTCCAGCGGGTCGCGGCGCGGCGCTCGTGTCTGGATGCGGCAGAGGATCTGCTCCGCCGCACGCCCGACCCAGGCATCACGGCCGGCGCCGCTGCGGCTGATCCAGGCTTTGCCCTGGTCGGTAAAGATCGCGCGCCCAGCCAGTGCTGTGCCTTGAAGCTTGTCCGGTGTGACCTCCTTGAGCGCCAGGGGCAACAGCGGGCGCTTGGTCTCTAAGGTGATCGCGCCCTTCTTCAGGTCCGCGATCAGGCTGGCGCTGAGCAATAGCAAGACCAGCCGGGCATCTCTAAGCCAGGTCCGGCGGGTCTCCTCGCACTGCTCGCCGACCGGGACGCCATGCCAATCGCGCATCTGCCAGTCGCAGCCACCGGCGACCAAGTGGTCCGCCAATGCCTCGTGGAGCTTCAGCGCGTCCTCGCGCTCCTTCTCGGCATAGATCAGCAGATAGCTGGGTTCGATACCCTCGGATTGGACGCTGACATACTGGTCCTGAAGGTCCGCCGGCAGACCCTGGATGGCGCCCTCGTTGAAGCGGGTGATGCGCTCGACGCTGTCGTCGTCGATCAGGTTGGGGACCGGCTCAAGCGTGTCGGGCATCATCCTTCACTCTGTGTTCTGTGTGCATCTGGGTAAGAAATCCAGCCACCCGCCGCAGGCCACTGATTCCGCGAATGTCTTCGAGGCCGCCCCGGATTCCGCTAGCGCTCCATCCGGGCTACGGGCTGGATCAGGGCCGGAGTTTGGCAACCATCGCGGCGACGAATTGGTCCACGAAGGCATCGCGGATATGGCCGCGGGTCTGGCTGAACCAGCGCCCTTGGTCGTCGCGGAAGACCTGAACGTGCTGTATGCCCTTCAGATCCGCGCTGCCGTCGAGCGGCACGGGCTTGAGGCCCACCGGGACCAAGGGCTTGTGGATGGCGACGGTCTTGGGGCCAAGGGACTCGATGAATTGAGGGATCTCGTTCGCGGCGATGAAGTCACTGGCGAAGAACTCCGGCGAGAGCAGCAGGAGTCCGAATGCGCAGCGTGTCAGGGCGGCGTCGATCTCGGCACGCCAGGCGGCGCCCAGGGGGATCATCCGGTCGTTCCACTCGGCGTACCCCGGACCGGTCGCGATCTTGAGGCGCGGGCGCAGCAGGTCCAGGAGCGCGTCGACCTGAGGCCGGTCCTTGCGGGCGTAGCTCACGAAATACTCGAGTGGGGTCGGCATCTTGGCGGGTCACCATTCCTTCGTTTGGTGATGCCAGTTTAACCCTACTATGCGGGCATGAAAAGGGATGTATCCGGGTCTTGGCAAGGAACGTTAGGTCCGGATCAAGTCCAGCCCATAGGGTACAAACAAGGCATCATGTGTCACCACGACCAAGCGCTCGACGCGCGCCTGGGCGATCAGCATGCGATCGAACGGATCATGGTGGTGGTCAGGCAGGTTGCGGGTCTCCGCGGCGTGCTCAAAACTGATGGGGAGCCGTTCAAAACCGCTCGCATTTACGCCCTCGGCGAAGTCCACCGTCAATTCCAACTTTCCCAAGCGCGCCTTAATCGCCGCCTCCCAGGCGGAAGCAGCACTGACGAAAACGACGTCGGCCCGGCTGATCGCATCGCGGGCGACCGGCTTCAGCTGCGGGGCATCCAACTTCCACCACAGGAAAACATGAGTATCCAGCAACAGCCGCGACCTGTCGGTCATGCCTTACCCTCGAAAGCATCAAGCATGTCTGCCGGCAGCGGTGCGTCGAAGTCCTCGCTGATCCGGACCTTGCCCTGCCAGCCGCCGGGGCTGCGTGGGCGGTTGGGGGTGCGCAGAGGCACGAGCTTGGCGAGTGGACGGCCAGCCTTCGCGATCACGATCTCCTCCCCGGCGGCCGCGCGGTCGACCAATTTAGACAGCGAGGTCTTGGCTTCTGAGAGATTGAGTACGGTTTGCTGCACTTGACTTGGCCTGCCTGGTGTAAGTGCCCCAAACGATACGCGCGGACTCCCCTGGGGACAAGCCACCCCCCAGCATGACCAAATTGTCACGCCCCAGACTGGCAGGACCCGGGGTGCGCCCCAAACATGGGGGGCCACTGTTGAAAGCTACCGGAAACCCCATGCACCGACGATCAACCCTCCTCGCCTTACCCCTGCTGCTGGCCCTGCCGCTGGCGGCCCCGGCCGTCGCGGCCGACCCGCCCAAGGTCTTCGAGCGGCAGCTCGGCAACGGACTCAAGGTCCTGGTCAAGCCCGACCACCGCGCCCCGGTACTCACCTCGCAGGTCTGGTACAAGGTGGGCGCAAGCTACGAGTACGGTGGCATCACCGGCATCTCGCACCTGCTCGAACACATGATGTTCAAGGGCACCAAGGACCATCCGGCCGGGGAGTTCTCACGCATCGTGGCGGAGAACGGCGGGGAGGACAATGCCTTCACCGGCGCCGACTACACCGCCTATTACCAGAACCTGGCAGCCGACCGGCTGGCGGTCTCCTTCGAGTTGGAGGCCGACCGGATGCGCAATCTGGCGCTCAACCCGGACGACTTCGCCAAGGAGCGCGAGGTGGTGACGGAGGAGCGGCGCATGCGCACCGACGACGACCCCCAGTCGCTCACCGGCGAGCAGTTCGACGCGGTCGCCTTCGCCGTCTCCCCCTACCGCAACCCGACGATCGGCTGGCCCGGCGACCTGGAACAACTCAAGGCGGCGGACCTGCGCGAGTGGTATCGGCTCTGGTATGCGCCCAATAACGCCACCCTGGTGGTGGCCGGCGACGTGGAGCCGGAACAGGTCTTTGCCCTGGCCGAGCAGTATTTCGGCCCCCTCAAAGCGGAGACCGTGGCCCCGCCCAAGACCCAGGCCGAACCCGCGCAACTGGGCGAAAAGCGCCTGCACGTCAAGACCCCGGCCCAGGAGCCCTACCTGCTCATGGGCTACAAGACACCGAACATCGCCGCCGCGGCCGAACCCTGGGAACCCTATGCGCTGGAGGTCCTGTCCTCGGTCCTGGACGGGGGCAACAGCGCGCGCCTGGAGCGCGAACTGGTGCGGGGCAGCCAGATCGCCTCCTCCGCCAGCGCCTCCTACAGCGCCTTCGGCCGGCTGTCCGGACTCTTCCAGCTCGACGGCGTCCCGGCCAAGGGTCACGACATCCCGGCCCTGGAGCAGGCACTGCGCGCACAAGTAAAGCGGCTTCAGGACGAGCCGGTGGACGCCGCGGAGCTCGCACGCATCCGCACCCAGTTGATCGCCAACAAGGTCTATGAACAAGACTCGGTTTTCAACCAGGCCGTGAAACTCGGGGTCCTGGAGACCGTGGGCCTCGGCTGGCCGCTGGCCGACCGATACGTGGACAGCTTGGCCGCGGTGACCCCGGAACAGGTCCAGGCGGTGGCCCGCAAATATCTGATCCCGGACCACCTCACGGTGGCGATCCTCGACCCCCAGCCGCTGGACGGCAAGCAACTGAAGAAGGCCCCGGCGGGTCTGGGAGGACACGGCAATGTACGCTGAGACCCATCGCACGCTCCTGCGCTCCACCCTGGCCATCGGCCTGCTGCTGATCGGAACGCTCGCCCAGGCCACCCCCAAGATCGAGACCTGGCAGACGGCCAACGGCGCCCGGGTGCTGTTCGTGGCCGCACCGGAACTGCCAATGGTCGATGTGCGCGTGGTGTTCGATGCCGGCAGCGCACGCGACGGCGACCACCCGGGGCTCGCCGCCTTCACCGCCGACATGCTCAACGAGGGCGCCCGCGACTGGAATGCCGACACCATCGCCGAGCGGATGGAAAACGTGGGGGCCACGCTCACCGGGGCGACCGATCGGGACATGACCTCGGTGGCCATGCGCAGCCTCACCCAAGAGCCCGCCCTGGGGACCGCGCTGGAGACCCTGGCCGGGGTGCTGACGGCCCCAACCTTCCCCGCCGATGCCCTGGAGCGCAACCGCGAGAATACCCTGATCGGTCTGCGTCAGGAGCAGGAGCAACCCTCCAAGGTGGCGTCCAAAGCGCTGATGCAGCAAATCTTTGGCCATCACCCCTACGCCTCGGACCCCAACGGCACCGAGGCGTCGATCCGCACCCTGAGCGCGGCGGAACTCAAGTCCTTCCATGACCGCTATTATGTCGGCGCCAACGCGGTGGTCGCCATCGTCGGCGCGCTGGATCGGCCGGCCGCCGCCGCCTTGGCCGAGCGCGTGGTCGGCACACTGCCCACCGGGGAGCGGGCCGCACCCCTGCCGCCGGTGGCGCCGCTCACGGCCGGGAGCCTGGAGCAGATCCCCTTCCCCGCCAGCCAGACCACCGTGCTGGCCGGCCAGCCGGGCGTGGCCCGCGGCGACCCGGACTATTTCGCACTCTATCTGGGCAATCACATCCTGGGCGGAAGCGGGATGGTGTCGCTGCTGATGGACGAGGTACGGGAGAAGCGCGGGCTATCCTACAGCACCTACAGCTATTTCCTGCCGCTGGCCCAACCGGGCCCCTTCGTGATGGGGCTCCAGACCAAGAACGCCCAGGCCGAGCAGGCGCGCACGGTCATGATCGACACCCTCAAGCACTTCGCCGCCGAGGGTCCGACCGCGGCGCAACTCACCGCCGCCAAAAAGAATGTGACCGGGGGCTTTCCGCTGCGCATCGCCGAGAACTCAGAGATCATCCCCTATCTCGCAGTGATCGGCTTCTATGGGCTGCCGCTCGACTATCTGGACCGCTTCACCGACCGGATCGAGGCGGTGACGGCCGAGCAGGTGCGTGACGCCTTCGCCCGCCGGGTCCACCCGGACCGGCTCGCCACCGTCACCGTTGGGGGTGAAGGCGAGGCCAAGCCCCCCGCCGCCAATGGCCCGGACTAAGGGCACTACCGGGACCGCGACCGGCCCGGGACACCTGCGCATCATCGGCGGTCGCAATCGCGGCCGCCGACTGCCCATCCCGGATCAGGTAGGGCTGCGCCCCACCGCGGACCGGGTGCGCGAGACCCTGTTCAACTGGCTGGCGCCGGTGATGCCGGGTGCGCGCTGTCTGGACCTCTTCGCCGGCAGCGGCGCACTGGGACTGGAGGCCGATTCGCGCGGCGCCGGCGCGGTGGTCCTGGTGGAGCGCAACGCGGCGGTCGCCCGGCAACTGCGCGCCAATATCGACACGCTCGGTGCCGAGGGTGTCACGGTGATCCAGGCGGATGCGCTGGCCTGGCTCGCCGGGCCACCCTCCCCGTTCAACCTGGTCTTTCTGGACCCGCCCTTTACCGACTCACTCCTTGCGCCAGCCTGCGTCTTGTTGGCCAGCCAGGGTTGGCTAGCCCCGGGCGCCCGGGTCTACCTGGAGACCGGCGATCGCAGCGGCTTCCCGACGCTGCCGCATGGGTGGGAGCTGATTCGCGAACAGACCGCCGGACAGGTGCGTTATGGCTTGGTCCTGGTCAATCTTTCTGAAGACACATAGCATTTTCGCCGCGCTGAACTATACTTTTCCCCATGGCAAGGCCGCTTCGCGGCGAACCCGCCGGCGAACTTAACCGGTCGATGCCGCGGATGAATCGCCGCGAGGCCAATTGCCACGATACGTCTGCGCTCTGCAACCGCACCATTCCAAGACTCACCCAAAGCGCTATAACAGGAAATATATCATACTGTTAAACGCAGTCCACACGGTGTTGCGCTACCACCGCACGGCTGCGCTCTGGAACCTCAAGGTTACGGTCCAAAACCGCACGACTGAGCCCCGCAACCGCAGGGTTGACACCTGAAGCCCTATGGGTAGGTCTTGGAATGGTACGACTGGATCATGGAGTGGTACCGGCGCATAGCACAATTGCGCCAGCGCGTCTTGGAAGGCGATGGCTCCGTTCTGCAAGGGTGCGATCCCAGCGCGGAACGACCCGCCGCGATCCTCGGCAAAGGCGAGGGAGCGCCGCGAGCATTCCAGTGTAGTCAGGCTGGAGAAAGCCAACATGGCAAAAACTGATTTTCTCCCGAATAGAGACAGCGATCTCGCGGTCGCCGTCGCGCGCGCCATCTCAACGCTGACGCCCGATCCGGCGGCTTATGGTGTCACGCCAGAGGATCTCGCCCCCGTCGCCGCGGCAGCCGCCGATTTTGATGCCAACATCGCCCTGGCCAGCAAGGCCGCCGCCGCCGCCAAGGGCGCGACGACTAAGAAAAATACCAGTCGCCACCACTTGGAGGAGGAGTTCCGGGGCCTGGTTCGGCGCATCAAGGCGCATCGCGGTTATACCCAGGAACAGGGTGATTTACTCGGGATCGAAGGGCCTAAACACCTGGTCGATCTCACCGGCGCCAAACCCGATCTGACCGCGGTCGATCAGACCGCCGGTGTGGTCGTCTTGAGTTTCACCAAGCGTGAAAGCGACGGCATCAACCTCTACTGTAAACGCGAAACCGACGAGGACTGGGTCTTACTGGGCCATGTCATGGCCTCGCCCTTCGTTGATAATCGCCCATTGCTCCATATCGGCATGGCCGAGCTGCGGCGCTATACCGCGATCTATCGGCTGAAGGACACGCAGGTCGGACCCTTCAGCGACGATCTGGTCATCGCCTGCGCGCCCTAAGCGCCAAGGATGGGCGTGATCGGTGTTGCAGCCGCAGCGGCAGGTCGGTCGGCCTTGAGACCGACCGACTGGGGGCGCCGCACCCAGTGAGGTTGTGCAAGTATTCCACGGAGCGGTTTCCCGTCGCCGGGATGGAGCGCAGCGGAATCCAGCGTTCTGCGGTAAGCCACCGATCTTTCTGCTTCCCGCAAGGCCGCGCCCCAATAGCTCTCCCCCGCCCCGCCAGCCGATTGCCGACAAAGGCCTTCCTGGTTTATCCTCACCTGCCAGAGGGGTTGCCGCTGAAGCCTGCACCCCCGGCGTGCGGCAGAGCCCGGCAACCGATCCGCGACTAAAGCCCGCACGCATACGGTCCTGAAGCGCACAGCGCCTGGGGCTTTGACTTGAGCGCGAACGCAGGAGGGAACGCAGTGGAAGATGTGGATTTCTATGCCCATAGCGCCAATGCCGCCGGGGATTGGCACCGCTTGAACGACCATCTGAAGTCCGTTGGCCGCCACGCACGGACCCTCGCCGGCATCGCCCCATGGCGTGAGGAGGCCGGTCTCGCCGGAGATCAGCACGACCTCGGCAAGTACGCCGATCGCTTCCAGGCCCGCCTGCGGGGGCGCGACTCGGGCCTGGATCATTGGTCGATCGGCGCCTGGCTGGCCCTCAAGCAACACCAGTCAATTGCCGCCGCACTCGCGATTCAGGGCCATCACATCGGCCTGCAACGAGGCGACCCAATGAGCCTGATGGGTCTGGACCCAGCCAAGCTGACCAACCAACACCCACTCGGCCTGGCACTCTCCGACGCCGACCTGGAGCGATTACTGGCCCGAGCCCAGGCCGACGGTCTGCAATTCACCGCACCCGCGACCAAGGCCGTCACCTCCTGGCACAAGGCCGTCGCCGCCATGCTCGACGTGCGCCTGCTCTTCTCCTGCCTGGTCGACGCCGACTTTCTGGACACCGAGGCGCATTTTGAAGGCAATGCCAGCGGCAAGTGTCCGCGCACCCCAGGCCCGGCACTCGACCCCCAAGCCGCCCTGGATGCACTTGATCGTTACATGAGCGAGGGCATCCGCCCGGGGACACAGGCGCAACCCGCCGTTCGCGAGGCGCGGGACGCCCTTTGGCAGGCATGCATCACGGCGGCCCAATCAGATACCGGATGCTTTACGCTGACTGCCCCCACGGGTTCCGGCAAGACCTTGGCCATGCTCAAATTCGCGCTGGAGCAGGCGCACCGCCATGGGCTCAAACGCATCGTACTGGCCGTGCCCTTCCTCACTATCATCGAGCAGACCGCCAGGGTCTACCGCGCCATCTTCAACGACTTCCCCGAGCACTTTGTGCTGGAGCACCACAGCCTGGCCGGACTCGGCGCCGAGACCAGCCAGGCGGATGCCCAGCCCCCTCAGGAGCGTGAACGGCGCCTCCTGGCTGAGAACTGGGATGCCCCCATCGTCATCACCACCAACGTGCAATTGCTCGAGTCCTTGTTCTCGAATCGCCCATCCGCCTGCCGCAAGATCCACAACCTGATGGAGTCCGTGATCCTGTTTGACGAGGCCCAAAGCCTACCGACCCACCTCGCCGTCCCCACCCTGGCCGCACTATCGCACCTGTCTGCCGCCTACCGCACGAGCGTCGTCTTCGCCACCGCGACCCAACCCGCATTCGACTCGCTACACGCAGCGGTCAGCAAACACGCCGCCCCCGGCTGGCAACCCGTCGAGGCCGTCCCCGATCATCCGGCGCTGTTCGCCGCCTTGAAGCGCGTCACCGTGACTTGGCCGAAGCCGGGCGAGAAGCGCACCTGGGACGACCTCGCGCAAGAGCTTCAAGATATCCCGCAAGCCCTCGTCGTAGTCAATCTCAAGCGCCACGCCGTGGCCCTGCTGGAGGCTCTCGGCGACGCGCCTAATATCGTTCACCTCTCAACCAACCTGTGCCCCGTTCACCGCCGGGCCGTGCTGAACCGCGTCCGCAAACGACTCGCCGCCGGCGAGCCCTGCCGCCTCATTTCCACCCAATGCGTCGAGGCCGGCGTCGACCTGGATTTCCCGCGCGTGTTCCGAGCCTTCGCACCGCTGGAGGCCATCGCCCAGGCGGCGGGACGCTGTAATCGGGAGGGACGACTGAAGGAGCCGGGCAAGGTGTGGGTCTTCGACCCCGAGGAACAGGGCGATTGGCGCCGACGTTACCCGACCCACGCCTATTTCCAGGCAGCCGAAGTGACCCGGCGGATACTCTTGGAGCATGGCGCCATCGACATCAACGACCCGGCAGCCTTTCAGAACTACTACCGGCAACTCTATGACCTGAGCCAACCCGCCAGTCAGAACCCGACCTTTGAGGAAGCGATCAATGCTCGGGACTTTCCCGAGATCGCCCGCCGCTATCGGCTCATCGAGCAGGATGCTATCCAGGTATTGGTCCCCTGGACCGAACAGATCGACGACTATGAGGCATTGCGTGACGAGGCAGAAGCCGACGGTATCGGTGGCGCCTGGATGCGCAGCGCTCAAGGACTTGCCGTCAGTGTGTATCGACCCCGCCCGGACCACCCCGCCTGGAGTATTCTGATACCCGCCAAGCTGCGTCGCACTGGCAGGGCCGATCGTCAACAGGATGCGTGGTTCATCCTCGAAGACCCACACGGCAAGCATTACGACGAGACGCTGGGGCTCATCCTGCCCCAATCGGACCCGGTACTCATTGGCTGAGTTCATTGTTCAGCCTGAATCGTCAATCCACAGGAGGAACGATGGCCAACGGCACGCATACCCTCGAAGTCTGGGGCGACCTCGCCTGCTTCACCCGCCCGGAGATGAAGGTGGAGCGCTTTTCTTATCCAGTCATTACACCATCTGCGGCGCGCGGCATCTTCGACGCCATCTACTGGGATGCCCGCCGCGAGGGCGATCGTGTTCGTCCGTATTTTTTTTGGCAAGTCACCCGTATTGAGGTACTGGAACTGCCCCGTTTCATCGCCTTACGGCGCAATGAGGTCAAGGATCGGGTTCCGGGGACTGCCATCCTCAATAAATGGATGAAGGGCACCGCCACTCCGGAACCACTCTGGGCAGATGGTAGCGATGGCGACCAGAAGGGACGCACCCAGCGCCAGACAATGGCGCTGAAACACGTCCGCTATCGACTCACTGCTCGGATCGTCCCGAAATCCGCATTCCGGACAGACCAGAACGCCATGAACAGCCAGTTTCAACGTCGCGCCCGTGCAGGCAAATGCTTCCAACAACCCTATTTCGGTTGCCGCGAATTTCCCGCCTTCTTTGAATATGTGGAAGACCCAGGCGCAGCAACACAACCGCCGGTCGCGCTGGACCAACACCTGGGGTTGATGCTGTATGACATCTTCGACCTGAACCGCGAGGCCGTCAAGGATGGCGACCCGTCCTACATCAGCCTGTTCGATGCCACCCTACACAGTGGAGTGCTGGAGGTTCCGCCGTTCGATAGCCCTGCCGTCAAGAAGCCAGGAGGAGCCTGATCATGCTCCAACAACTTGCCGCCTATGCCGCGACCCACTTGCCCCCACCTGAAGCAGGCTTCAAGTCCCGAGAGATCCGCTGGTCCGTGGAACTGGCCGCCGATGGACGCTTTCTGAACGTCATGCCACTCGGCGACGGCAAGCGCGGCCAGGACCTGGCTCGCTGCCCGGATATGCACGGGATGAAGGGCGGTGGCCGCGCTCATTTTCTGATTGAGTCCTGTCAATTCGTCTCACTGTTGATAAAGGGCGACGAGCCCCCCGACGACAAGACCCGCAAACGGCACGCCTATTACATCGATCTACTCCGCCAGGCCGCTGGTACCGTACCGGCGTTAACGCCCATTGCCGACCTGATGGTCCATCCCGAGCGCGTTGCCGAGCTCCGCAGAGCACTGACAGCGCACAAGGCGAAGCCGACAGACTGGATGAGTTGGCGCATTGGCGGGCAGGACCCGCGTACCGCACTGGAGATTCAGTCCTGGTGGCGCGACTGGCGCCGCACCGACTTGGGCAGCGCCGAGCCCGAAGGCACCATGCTGTGCCTCCTGACTGGTAAGCCCCTTCGCCCGCTAGCGACGCATCCGCCGATTACCGGTCTATCCGGAGTCGGCGGGCTGGCGATGGGCGATGTGATGGTCGGCTTCGACAAGGCATCCTTCGGGTCCTATGGACTCGACCAATCCGCCAACGCGGCCATGGGTGAGGAGGCCGTTCAGCAATATGTCGACGGACTCAACGACCTGATCCGCAACCACAGCCGCAAGCTTGCCAATGCCCTGGTCGCCCACTGGTACAAGGACACGATCGCCCCTGCGGACGATCTCTTCGCCCTCCTGATGAGCATGGACACCGAGGAGCAGACCGAGGCCACGGCGCTCTCCGCAGTCCGCCGCTTGCTCGATGCTATACGCTCCGGCGAGCGCGCCGATTTAGGCCACAACCGTTATTACGCCCTGACCCTCTCCGGTGCCGCCGGGCGCGTCATGGTACGCGATTGGATGGAAGGGTGCTTTGAAGACCTTGCGGGACACATCGCCGGCTGGTTCACCGATCTGGCCATCGTCGCCCGCGATGGTCACGCGCTTGCTCACGATCCCAAATTCATGGCAGTCTGCGGTGCCCTGGTACGCGACCTTAAGGACCTGCCGGCCCCAACCGCCGCCACCCTCTGGCGAGTTGCAGTCCAGGGTTTGCCGATTCCCCGATCCCTGCTGGCCTTGGCACTGGCCCGCTTGCGGGCAGAGCGCGTGGACAAGGACCAACCCCCGATCAATCACGCCAGGATGGGCCTCATTCGGGCCTACTTCGTTCGACTCACTCCCGGAGGTGACGCTACCATGACCGCCTATCTGAACCCGGACCACCCGGCCGCCGCCTACCACTGCGGACGCCTGCTCGCAGTCTTTGCTAACCTCCAGCGTGCCGCCTTAGGGGATGTCGGGGCCGGTGTTGTCCAGCGCTACTATGCAGCAGCAAGCCAGACCCCGGGCCTCATCATCGGCCGACTCGCCGCTAATTCTCGCAATCACTTAGGAAAACTCAACCCTGGGCTCGCTTGGCAGTTCGAGAACCAGTTGGCCGAGGTCATGGGCCGCCTGGGTGATGGCGCACCGCGTATCCTCGATCTCGAAGGGCAGGGCCTCTTCGCCTTGGGCTATTATCAGCAATTGGCCGCCCTGCGCCCCGGTAAGAAAGCCATCGACGACGATGTCACACCTGCCCCAGACCTTGCATCATCAGAAGGAGACAAGAAGTGACTGCTATACAGAACCGCTACGAATTTCTCTATCTTTTCGATTGCGAAAACGGCAACCCCAACGGCGACCCGGACGCTGGGAATAGCCCCCGTCTAGACCCGGAGGACATGCACGGCCTGGTATCCGATGTGGCCATCAAGCGCCGAGTACGCAACTATGTTCAGACGGCATTCTCAAACACTGCACCTAATGCAATATTCGTCGAGCACGCAACAAATCTAAACACGAAAATCGCCCTTGGCCATGAGAAGACTGGAGGAATGCCCCCTTTCGACTCACAGGCAAAGAAATGGAAAACCACTAAAGGAAAGGCGAACGACGCAAAGGACTGGATGTGCCAAACCTTCTTTGACGTCCGCACATTTGGTGCCGTGATGTCAACCGGACCGAACGCAGGTCAAGTACGTGGCCCCGTCCAGGTCGCATTTTCTAGGTCGCTCGATCCAATCCTGCCAATAGATGCATCCATTACACGGATGGCCGTGGCAGACAATGAGATAAAGGGCGCGAATATTGGGTCGGCAGAGTTTCGCGCTTGGGAAGAGCGTCAGTCCGAAGATGAACTTCGCACCATGGGTCGCAAGTCGCTGATCCCCTACGGACTCTATGCCTGCAAGGGTTTCGTCTCCGCGCACTTGGCACAGGGCACCGGCTTCTCCGATGATGATCTCACCCACCTCTGGGAGGCCCTGCTCGGCATGTGGGACCACGACCGCTCTGCCTCCAAGGGCGTCATGTCTTGCCGCGGGCTCTATGTCTTCAAGCACGTCGGCACCGATACCGACGCTGCTCAGAAGGTACGCCAAGCCATGCTCGGTTGCGCCCCGGCCCAGCGGATGCTGGACTTCTCCCAGCCTGGGCGCAAACAGACCAACGCGATTATCGAGGTCAGCCATCACCCAGACTTGCAGGGCTCGCCGCGGACCTTCGCTGACTATGTGGTGACACCTCATCCCGAGCGCCTGCCCGCCGGGGTTGAATTGTTGATCGACGGCAAACTGCCTCATTAGACCAGGCAACTTAACCCTTCCCGGTCGCCGGGAAGGATTCAGGAGACGGATGTGAACGATAGCCCCGGACCTGTCCTGGTGCCCCTGACGCCCGAACCGGTCAACCTCTCGGCGCTCAACCAATATGGCTATTGCCCGCGGCGTTGCGGGCTCATTTATCTGGACGGGGAATTTGAGCAAAACATCCATACTGCCCGGGGGAACGCAGAACATGAGCGGGTCGACCGGGCTGCTCATGTGGCCGGACACGAGGGCGCGCGGATAGAATACGCGCTCCCGGTCTGGAGCGAACACTGGGGTCTGATCGGCAAGTGCGACGTGGTAGAGTTCTGGCCAGATGGTACCCTCTACCCGGTTGAGTACAAGCACGGACCGAAGAAGAAGCACATCAACGACGACCTGCAACTCGCCGCCCAGGCCCTCTGCCTGGAAGAGATGTTCGGCCGCGAGGTCCCCAAGGGCGCTATCTTCCACGCCGCCAGCAAACGCCGTCGCGAGGTTGTCATTACCGCTGAGTTACGCCGTTCGGTAGCCGAGACCGCGGATGCCATTCGCGCGATGCTTGCGTCCGGGCAGTTGCCGCCACCGGTCAATGACCGACGCTGTGAACAATGCTCCCTAAACGCCATCTGCGAGCCGACCATCACTGCCGCCACGCGGCGACACCGGACGGCTCTGGACTCACTCTTCGAGCCGGACATAGCCGGCTGATATGGGTCAGTAGCAAGTCCCGACATGACCCGTATCGAATGGACACGCGGCGTCCCACATGGACTATGGCCAAGGACCAGGTGGCGACGCTGCCAGCCGGAAGACTGGGCGATTACTGAGGCGTCGGACTGTCGATACACGACTGAATTTGCTGAAGGAGCACGTACCATGACCGATTGGCAAGACCGCATCGTTTCCGATCCCAATATCCTATTCGGCAAGCCCCGCATCAAGGACACTCGCATTGGCGTGCAATTTGTGGCCGATTTACTGGCCTCAGGATGGAGCGAGGCGCAGATTCTGGAAAGCTATCCGCACGTCAAACAGCGCGATTTAATAGCGGTCCTTTCCTTCGTCCGCGACTGCATGAAGGACCAGACCTTTATCACTCAGGAAGCGGCGCAATCCGACAGGCGACCTTGCGGGCAGGACGCTTCAATGCAGACTATGGAGTAACCTGATGTATACCGTACAAAACACGCTCTACGTCATGACGCCGCAAGCCTATGCGCACCTGGACAATGAATCCGTGCGCATCGAGGTGGAGCGGCAGACCCGGTTGCGCGTGCCGCTCCATCATATCGGCGCACTGGTCTGTTTCGGCAATGTCATGATCTCACCGGCCCTGATGCACCGACTGGCGGAAGAAGGCAAGTCAATGGTGCTACTCGAAAATTCGGGTCGATTCAAAGCCCGGTTAGAGGGGCCGGTATCCGGTAACATCTTATTGCGCCAGGCGCAGCACCGGGCGGCGGCCGACCCCGCTTTTACCCTCACGACCGCCCGCGCCGTGGTTGCCGGCAAGCTGCGCAACAGCCGCTCGGTTCTACTGCGCGGCGCCCGCGAAGCCGCTGACTCCGCCGAGGCGGACGCCCTGACGCGCGCCGCCGAGGCCTTGGCCGCATCGGTGCGCGCGGTCCCATCCGCCGCGGACTTAGACACACTGCGAGGGTTCGAGGGCGAGGCCGCCCGCGGCTATTTCGCCGCCTTGAATCTTATCGTCAAGCCCCAGGCACGCGCGAGCTTCACACTGGACGGACGCACGAAGCGTCCGCCACGCGACCGCTTCAACGCACTCATCTCATTTCTCTACTCGATGCTGATGAACGATTGCCGTTCAGCCGCCGAGGCAGTCGGACTCGACCCTCAGCTCGGCTTCTTACATGCCGTGCGCCCCGGGCGTGCCTCGCTCGCCTTGGACCTGCAGGAAGAATTCCGCTCGGTGATGGTCGACCGGTTTGCACTCACACTGATCAATCGCGGCCAACTCAACGCCAAAGACTTCGACGAACGCGAGGGTGGTGCCGTCATGCTCAACGACGCGGGTCGCCGAGCCGTGGTCGCTGCCTGGCAGGAGCGGAAACAGGAAGAGGTCGCCCACCCGCTGCTTGACAACAAGGTCCCGCTCGTTCTACTCCCCTTCGTCCAAGCCCGCCTGCTCGCGCGCACGCTGCGCGGCGAGATGGAAGGCTACCTGCCCTATCTCGCCAAGTAGATGAGGAACCTATATTATGCTCGTCATCGCCACCTATGACGTATCGACCGAAACCAGGGAAGGTCGCCGCCGCTTGCGCCGGGCTGCGAAGGTCTGTCTACGGTTTGGCCAGAGGGTACAGAAGTCGGTCTTCGAGTGCCAAGTCAACCAGATGCAATTCGAAGAGCTTGAACGCGACCTACTTGCCGAAATCGATGTTACAGAAGACAACCTCCGTTTCTATCGACTCACGGAGCCTCACGATCTCCGCGTCAAGCAATATGGCACCTTCCGGTCGCTGGACTTTGAGGCCCCCCTCATCGTCTGACGCGCGAACCCCAAGCGACTGCCGAAACCCCGGCAGGTTCGCGCAGCATCTATCTCTATGATCTTTAACAACTTAGGCAAGCAGATCCTTCCGCGGCCCAGCATAACGCTTGCGCCCGCCCGCTGGTTCGCGCAAGCTTCACTTGTTCCGCTGCGCAATCAAACGCTTGCCGCCGCGGGGCATCGCCCGGCGAATTCGCCGGGCGTGGATTGAAACATTAGGATCGCAGACGCGATCAACCGACGTCGGGCGCATCGCCCGGCGAATTCGCCGGGCGTGGATTGAAACCCGGATCGCAGCCAGGCAAAAACACGATCGAATCATGCATCGCCCGGCGAATTCGCCGGGCGTGGATTGAAACTCGATCGCTCTGCGCCCGGTTCCGCGGGTGCATTTCGCATCGCCCGGCGAATTCGCCGGGCGTGGATTGAAACTGTAGTACGCCTGCCTACCCCGTTTAGCGCGGATACGCATCGCCCGGCGAATTCGCCGGGCGTGGATTGAAACGGCACCAAGGGCAGGGCAGAGGCGATGCCGACCATCGCATCGCCCGGCGAATTCGCCGGGCGTGGATTGAAACTTGTGCGTATCTAGCCTGGTTAGCACGCTGGCCAGGCGCATCGCCCGGCGAATTCGCCGGGCGTGGATTGAAACGCTTTGCAGTGCAAGCGCAATTTGATGCACCGAGTCAGCATCGCCCGGCGAATTCGCCGGGCGTGGATTGAAACTCCCGTATTGATGTAATCGAAACCTTTGGGGTCGGCATCGCCCGGCGAATTCGCCGGGCGTGGATTGAAACTTCAGAGTGTGGGAGGGGTGTTAGCTCGTGTGAGGCATCGCCCGGCGAATTCGCCGGGCGTGGATTGAAACTGTAAACCTAAACTCGCGTGCCACGGTGACGTACTGCATCGCCCGGCGAATTCGCCGGGCGTGGATTGAAACAGATGCACCACCCACGCTCCGCGTACACAGGGTTCGCATCGCCCGGCGAATTCGCCGGGCGTGGATTGAAACTTCCACCCTGTGGCGCTGGTGGCGTTGGTGTGGCTGCATCGCCCGGCGAATTCGCCGGGCGTGGATTGAAACACGCTTCAGCACCGCGTGCTCCAGCCACTGGGGGGCATCGCCCGGCGAATTCGCCGGGCGTGGATTGAAACGCGTCCAACCCCGCGGGGTTGACGCGCTGCGGCGAGCATCGCCCGGCGAATTCGCCGGGCGTGGATTGAAACGGCTTGGCAGGCGGCGTGGGGCAGCGCTTGAACGGCATCGCCCGGCAAATTCGCCGGGCGTGGATTGAAACTGACAATGGTGGCACGTACGCTGGTCCAGATTCAAAGCATCGCCCGGCGAATTCGCCGGGCGTGGATTGAAACAATTTCGGCGTTAGCGGACTAGCCTCAATTGTGGGCATCGCCCGGCGAATTCGCCGGGCGTGGATTGAAACGCGCCCCGGTGCGCGGAACAGCAGGGTATCGAGCGGCATCGCCCGGCGAATTCGCCGGGCGTGGATTGAAAATCTTTGCGCAGGATGAACTGCGTCTGCCCCACTGCGCATCGCCCAGTCATTTGACTAGGCGCGAATTGAAACCAATGCGTAAGCGTGATTTATTCGGTTGGTCTTGCTGGCATGGGACGGGCCGATGGGCGGCCTGTCGATGAGGTCTCCTTCAATCAGTTCGACCCGCGCCGCCGGGTCCAGTGTACCAGTCTCGCCCATCCGGAAGTATTCGCTCAGGGTGATGGGGTGGCGCCTGGGACCGGCGGCAATCGGCGGGGCGATCGGGATGGCAACGGCGGCAGACATTCTGCATCCTCTCCTGCTCAGGGTTTGCTCTCAAGACTAGACGAAATGACGCGGGCAGAAAAGGTTCACAGCGCGGTCGCGGCGCAGTCGCACCGGAGACGGCGCCGCCGCTGCCAGCCATGTAGGAACACACGAACCGCTCACAGGGTCGAGATTCGCACCGCGTAGACCCCGCCGGCCTTGATCAAGATTCCGGCCACTTGGGCTCGCCGAGTGCGTAGTCAGGCCATCTTGGCCTGACACCGTCAGGGCTGGAAGCCCTGACTACGCACGCCGCTGGCCGGGATTATGATCGACGCCACCCCGCCGATGACGACATACTCGTCCTCGCCCTTGAGCATCCCCGGCAGCAGGCGGTTGTGGAAGACCCGTGGTGCCGGGCGAGCAACCCGAAACGTTTCAATTTAGAATCCCCGCAAGGACGAGTGACAGCCGGTCGATCGTGATCCCGAATACCGGAACTATTGTTGTGAATCCCGGCAACCCGAACATCGCCACCTCGATCATGAAGTAGCACCGGTGGCGGATCGCCCTATGGCCCTCTCACCAAGCATCAACGGCGACCAAGACGCGCAATATCCAGCCGGGGCGCAAAGGCATACAGGTCCACGATGCGTGAGGTGGCTGCTGTCCTGTTGCGCCGCAAGCCGATTTCGACGATACCAAGCTCTCTTAAGATATTCAGAGCGGAGAGCGGTTCACTTTCTCCGGCATTCTTAAGGGCTTCCAGGAAGTCATCCTCATTCTGGTATGACTTGAAACCCGTCAGACGTAAGATGCGAGAACGCTGCTCTTGACCACTCTCGGTCAATAGTTCTTCCAGGCGCGCGCTGGAAACCTCTGGCATGGCGTCACGAAGCGAGCGCGGGTCCAGCAGGGGAGCCGACCCGACGCGGCGGCCCTTGCGGATGCGCACGGCGGCCTCGAGCAACCAGAGTGCAGCGCGCGGAAACAGGCGTTCTTTGCCGTCACGCAACCGCTTTTCCACCCAGCTGGTGGAGCGCGTATTACTCTCACCCGTACCCAAACGATCTCCCCAGATCAACTCCAGGGCGGCCGCCCAGTCCTCGCGCGGCGTCTCTTCCAGGTTATCGATATTGACTCCGCGTTCCGCGACATGAGCGCGAAATGTTGCGGAGGCAGCCGCCATTGCGCGCACGATCAGGCGCCAAATATCGTCCGGACGCCAAGTGAGTGTCACATCACGCTTTTGGTACTTGGCTTGCTCTTCGGTGCCGAGACCGTCGAAAATATCCTTGCGGAGAAAAACTTTCACACCGACCTGGCGGGTGGAAACCCAGGAGGCGTTCGTCTGGTCAAGCAATCCCACGATCAATCCGCGGCGCCGTTTGAGCCCTTCCTCGGTCTCGCCGAGGGCGACGTCCAGATCGTCAAATAACAGGGTGACGCGTTTACCTTTGCGCTCGCACCACTCGTCCAGAGCGCGCCAGGCATCACTGATCAGCAGCGGTTGCCCCTGGTCGATGAGGGTACCAATAGCATCCAAGACACCCTGCTCGCCCGGAGCATCCACCAAGAGTTTGAACTGCTTATCCATTGCCGAATTGGAGAAGCTGAAGCGCCATTCCCTGCCAAGCGCGACCATCGCTCTACTCAGGGCCAGTATGGACCACGCATCCCGCCAGCGATCTGGGAAGGCCCTGTCAAGCTCCAAGAGGAGGTTTTGGGATGCCGGCGGCCTCGCTCCTCGGCTGGAGCGCGGGCTGGCATAGCCCTCAACGAAGATGACGTTCTGGAGTGACGAGACGCCTGAGCGCTGCCTGAGGAGTTCCGGCTGCTCCAGGCAGATCCGCCGCAGGTAGCTCTTGCCGGTTCCCTTGGCACCAAGCACGAGACAGGTGTCGTGACGCACAAAGCGGTCCAGGTCCGATGTGCGTGTGAACAGCCGGGCCAGATCTTGTGGGTCTGCACTCTCCGCCTGTGGCACGGGAACCACGGCTTCCCGGATCACCTGAGCCGCCCAACCCTCCGCGATTTGAGCCAGCGCCCTTGGCAACGGCGGCGGTTCGATGCGATCGGCCAGGTCCCGATAACCCTCCCCAATGCCGCTCACCAACAGGCCACCATCGTTCTCGACGATGCGCGCTGAGTAGTCGATAGAAATGATGTTGACATCGGCCGGCAGGTCATCGGCCGGTGTCGCCAACGCCTCGGCGATCTCTGCGCGGGCCTGCTCCAGTTGGGCCTGCAATTCCTCCAGGCAGCGCCGTCGCGCGTCATCACCTGCCGGTAGCATGCCAGCCACGAAATGCACCAGCGCGGGCCGTCCACGCGCCCTGCGGCTACGCTCCAAGGCAATGACCGCCGGGACCAGAGACGGATAGGTCGAGGGTGCGGGCGAGGCGAACAGGACCACCTCGTCTGCCAGGTCAAGAACGGCCAGAGCGGATTCGTCGCAGTAACCGGAGCGGGCATCCAACAGAACCACCCGCGCCTGGGAGACGCGGATCGCGGCTTCCAGCAGCCGCCTTAGCGGCGGCCGGGAACCGCGGTACAGGACGCTTGGGGCAAGCGGCCCCAGCAAGGCGTGGACAAACGGGATATCGGCCTTCGCCGGCCCCAGAACCTCGACCAGGGCGCCCGCGTCGACACCGGCCATCAGACTGCCTTCAAGTAATCGGTCAAGCGTCGCATCGGCGACAGTTGGGTCCCCGGCCCGCCGAACCAGGTCCTCGAAACGCGTCCGACCACCGCCGTCCGGGTCGCCCGTCAGCGCACCGACCAGGGCCGGGGACTCCAAGTCCAAGTCGACTGCGAGGACCTTCACCTGTCGGCGTCCCAGCAACATCGCGACATGGGACAAGGCCGTGGCACGGCCGACTCCACCCTTGATGCCCCAGAACGCGATCACCTTGACCCCGTCGGGAAGGCCGCGGTCATCGGGCACCAGCGGTTGGGGCTCCAGCATCAGGGCATCAGGCCAATTTGGCGTACCGATCAGACGTTGGGAGAACAAAAGTTGCTCCTCGCCCTCCTCCAAATCGTCCGGCGACTTGAGCAGGGTCAGGGTGCGCTCGGGCAGGCGTAGACCACGCTCTTCCAGTTGCTCTGTCAGTAACCCCAAAGGATCGTCGGTATCCGCGAACGCATCGGCCAGAACACGCAGATCCACTGATCCCTCCCGTCCGCGCCGCACCAAGAGGCTCTGGGGATGGAACAGATCGTCGATCGCATGCCGCAGTTCGGATAAAGAGGCTTCGTTTGTCATGGTCTTACGTCACCAGCTCATGCATCCACTCGACCAGCCGTTCGGCCGACTCAACCAGCGGCTCCGCGAGCCCCCGGTTCGGCTTCTTGACACCATAACGATGCTGATAAGGGGCAGCACCGTTCAGGCAAAACATAGCCTGGTGTTCGTCGGCCGTTGCCTGTTCTATGATTGGGCCCGGCAGGCCACGCCAAAGTTGAAGCAGATCGTGGCCTTTCTTGCCTGCAAACAAACCTGCGACCGGTCCGCCCTGCAAGTCCTCGACCGAGTTGGCCTGCCTCCCGTGGAGCAGCGCGGCCTTGAGGGCGCATTCGGCCGCGACCAGGGCCATGGTCACGGCGCCGTCGCGCTGTTTCTGGGACTGGGGATAGTCAAGCAAAGCCCGCGCCTCTCGCGCACGCCGCCGTGCCGCATCGAAAAAGCTCTGACGAGTATATTGCGGCTCGACCTTCGCCATGCATGTCACCGACCCTAAGAGGTTTATCGTTAGGTCGAAAGGATATCGCAATACCCACGTCTTAGCGGGAGTTTTCCGCGGGCCTTCTGCGCCGTCATCACGCGTCTCTGGCGCTTCTCAACAACCCGCCCCAGGTCTGAGGCTTCACTTATCAGAGCTCACAGGGTCGAGATCCGCACCGCGTAGACCCCACCGATGACGACATACTCGTCCTCGCCCTTGAGCATCCCCGGCAGCAGGCGGTTGTAGAAGAAGACCTTCGGCAGCGGCACCTGGGCGGTCAGCAGATAGTCGCCGAACTCGTCGGCACGCTCGCGGTCGCTGGTGAAGCTGTTGAGGTTGTTGAGCAGGACCAGATAGCCGCCGTCCGGCTCGCGGCCCAGCACCTCGTGATCGCCGATCGAGTTGATGCCCCGATAGAGCGTCAGGTGATTGAGCCCAGGGTGCTGGCGGCGCAGCTCGTACTGACAGTAGGTGTAGAGCAGGTCGAGCTGGGACTCCAGGGCATTGGTGCCATAGATGCCCCGCACCGCCTCAGTCTGAAACTCCACATAGGCCGCGCTGCCGCGCCCGTGTAACGGCCCCCCGTGGTGCCGGGCGAGTAACCCGAACCGGGTCTCCGCCCAATATTTGAGCACCGCCCCCTCGCGCCCGTCCGAGTCGAAGGACCAACCGCGTACCTGCCGTAGATAGTTGGCGTTGGCCCGCGACTTCTTGCGCCGGCCGGGGGTGAGGCCCGCCTCCTCCAGGTGTTCCAGACAAAAACGCACCGTCATGTAGTCGACAAAGCACTGGGCCCGGGCCCGATGGTCCTCGACCGGGTCCAGGCGGCGGCACAGGTCGGCGTGGAAGTCGCGCACCCCATCGATTGCGAGCGGCACCGGGTGTCGCTGGTAGGCCAGGCTGCCCAGGATGCCGGCGGGCAGGTTGCAGCGATTCAGACATAGCCGCGCGGCCTGGGGCAGCGCCGCCGCGGACCAGGCATCCGCGGGGTTGCGCCCAGGGTCGCCTGCGCCCGAACCAATATCCGACCCCTTTTGTCTGTTGTTATCCATACAGCGGCCGCCGCCTTGTCGTGGATGCTACCAAGACCGTAGAGCCCCTCACAAGACCGCATTCGCTTGTTTTACAGTATCTTTTAGTATGCATTGTGACCTGGCACGAGGTTTGCTGATAGGCAATCGAACGCAAATTTTTGTTCAACCGCTGCGAAAGCCCCTCACAGGAGAACCTACCCATGGCACTGCGTCAATGCGCCATTTACGGCAAAGGTGGAATCGGCAAGTCCACCACCACCCAGAATCTGGTCGCCGGCCTGGCCGAGGCCGGTAAGAAGGTGATGATCGTCGGCTGCGACCCCAAGGCCGACTCCACCCGTCTGATCCTGCATGCCAAGGCCCAGAACTCCATCATGGAGATGGCGGCGAACGCCGGCAGCGTCGAGGACCTGGAACTGGAAGACGTACTGAAGGTCGGCTACCGCGGCATCAAGTGCGTCGAGTCCGGCGGCCCGGAGCCGGGCGTCGGCTGCGCCGGCCGCGGTGTTATCACCGCCATCAACTTCCTGGAAGAGGAAGGCGCCTACGAGGCCGATCTGGACTTCGTCTTCTATGACGTGTTGGGCGACGTGGTGTGCGGCGGTTTCGCCATGCCCATCCGCGAGAACAAGGCCCAGGAAATCTACATCGTCTGCTCCGGCGAGATGATGGCCATGTACGCGGCCAACAACATCGCCAAGGGTATAGTGAAGTACGCCAACTCCGGTAGCGTGCGTCTGGCCGGCCTGATCTGCAACAGCCGTAACACCGCCCGCGAAGACGAGCTGATCATGGAACTGGCCCGCCAGCTCGGCACCCAGATGATCCATTTCGTGCCCCGCGACAACGTGGTGCAGCGCGCCGAGATCCGTCGCATGACGGTCATCGAGTACGACCCGAAGGCCGGGCAGGCCCAGCAGTATCGCGACCTCGCGCACAAGATCATCAACAACAAGAACTTTGTGATCCCGACCCCGATCACCATGGATGCACTCGAAGCGCTGTTGATGGACTTCGGCCTGATGGACGAGGAAGACGAGTCAGTCGTCGGCAAGACGGCCGAGGCGGAAGCCGCCGCCTGATCGGACGCAGTACCAAGATCGTGCCCCAAGGCGCCCTTGGCGCCGCGGTGGTTCAGAACAGCGTTGTTGCAGAGCGTCTCGTCGGCGGATTAGCCGCGGCGCCCGTAGCGGAGAGCCAACATGGCAAATTTGACTCGTGAAGAGACCCTCGACCTCATTGCCGAAGTCTTGGAAGTCTACCCGGAAAAGGCCAAGAAGGACCGCGCCAAGCACCTGGCGGTCAACGATCAGTCGATCGAGCAGTCCAAGAAGTGCATCACCTCCAACCGTAAGTCCCTGCCCGGTGTCATGACCGTGCGCGGCTGCGCCTATGCCGGCTCCAAGGGCGTGGTGTGGGGCCCGATCAAGGACATGATCCATATCTCTCACGGCCCGGTCGGCTGCGGTCAGTATTCCCGCGCCGGGCGCCGTAACTATTATGTCGGCATGACCGGGGTCGACACCTTCGGCACCATGAACTTCACCTCGGATTTCCAGGAGAAGGACATCGTCTTCGGCGGCGACAAGAAGCTCGCCAAGCTGATCGACGAAATCGAGCAGTTGTTCCCGCTCAACAAGGGTATCAGCATCCAGTCGGAATGCCCGATCGGTCTGATCGGCGACGACATCGAGGCGGTCGCCAAGAAGAAGGGCAAGGAGATCGAGAAGCCGATCGTCCCGGTACGCTGCGAGGGCTTCCGCGGGGTCTCCCAGTCGCTGGGTCACCACATTGCCAATGACGCCATCCGTGACTGGGTCATCGGCAACCGCGACGGTGACGACTCCTTTGCCACCACGCCCTATGACGTGGCGGTGATCGGCGACTACAACATCGGCGGTGACGCCTGGGCCTCGCGCATCCTGCTCGAGGAGATGGGCCTGCGCGTGGTCGCCCAGTGGTCCGGCGACGGTACCATTGCCGAGATGGAGCTGACGCCCAAGGTCAAGCTCAACCTCATCCATTGCTATCGGTCGATGAACTATATCAGCCGGCACATGGAAGAGAAGTACGGGATCCCATGGATGGAGTACAACTTCTTCGGGCCGACCAAGATCGCCGAGTCGTTGCGCAAGATCGCTGCCTTCTTCGATGAGACCATCCAGGCCAACGCCGAAGCGGTCATTGCCAAGTATCAGGCGCAGTACGATGCGGTCATTGCCAAGTACCGGCCGCGGCTGGAAGGCAAGCGCGTGATGTTGTATGTCGGTGGCCTGCGCCCCCGTCACGTCATCGGCGCCTATGAAGACCTGGGGATGGAGGTAGTCGGTACCGGCTACGAATTCGCCCACAATGACGACTATGACCGCACGATCAAGGACATGGCCGAATCCACGTTGCTCTATGACGACGTGACCGGCTACGAGTTCGAGGAATTCGTCAAGCGCATCAAGCCGGATCTCATCGGTTCCGGTATCAAGGAGAAGTACATCTTCCAGAAGATGGGCATCCCCTTCCGCCAGATGCACTCCTGGGACTACTCCGGCCCCTATCACGGCTATGACGGCTTCTCCATCTTTGCCCGGGATATGGATATGACCATCAATAACCCCTGCTGGGGCAAGATGCAGGCCCCCTGGCTGGCCACCGAGGCGGCCGAAGAGGAACCGGCGCAGGCCCGCGCCTAGCGGTGAGCGGCCGCCGGTGCGCCGGCGGCCACAGTGTGTACGCCCGAAGATCAGTCCCTTTCATGCCTGTGTCCGCAGATTAGCGGCGCGGCAGGAGATTCGAAATGAGCCAGACAGTCGACGACATCAAGCCGAGCTACCCGCTATTCCGGGCGCCGGAGTACAAGGACAATCTCGCCAACAAGCGTAGCACGGTCGAGGAAGGCCATACCAGCGAGCGCGTGGCTCAGGTCTTCCAATGGACCACGACCGAAGAATACAAGGAACTCAACTTCAAGCGTGAGGCCCTGACCATCAACCCGGCCAAGGCCTGCCAGCCCTTGGGCGCGGTGCTCTGTGCCTTGGGGTTCGAGAAGACCCTGCCCTATGTGCATGGCTCTCAGGGGTGTGTGGCCTATTTCCGCTCCTATTTCAACCGCCATTTCAAGGAGCCGATCGCCTGCGTGTCCGACTCCATGACCGAGGACGCGGCGGTGTTCGGCGGCCAGAAGAACATGTTCGACGGTCTGGAGAACGCGCTGGCGCTCTACAAGCCGGAGATGATCGCGGTGTCCACCACCTGTATGGCGGAGGTCATCGGCGATGACCTGAGCAGCTTCATCACCAATGCGAAGAAGGAGGGTCACATCCCCGAGGATCTGCCGGTCCCCTTCGCCCATACCCCGAGCTTTGTCGGTTCTCATACCACCGGCTGGGACAACATGTTCGAGGGTATCGTCCGCAGCTTCAGCCTGAAGACCATGGACGACAAGGTGGTCGGCAGCAACGGCAAGATCAATCTGGTGCCGGGCTTCGAGACCTACCTGGGCAATTATCGGGTCATGCATCGCATGCTCGATGAGATGGGCGTGGCCCACACCATGTTGTGCGACCCCACCGAGGTGCTGGATACCCCGGCCGACGGCGAGTACCGCATGTATGCCGGCGGCACCACCCAGGCCGAGGTCAAGGACGCCCCCAACGCCATCGATACCCTGTTGCTGCAACCCTGGCAGTTGCCCAAGACCAAGAAGCACGTCGAACTGGTCTGGAACCAGCCGGCCACCCCCATCAACATCCCCATGGGCTTGGAGTGGACGGACGACTTCCTGATGAAGGTCTCGGAGCTGACCGGTAAGCCGATCCCGGCCTCGCTGGCCAAGGAGCGCGGCCGCCTGGTGGACATGATGACCGACAGCCACGCCTGGCTGCACGGCAAGAAGTTTGCGCTTTACGGCGATGCGGACTATGTCCTGGGCATGGTGAAGTTCCTGCTGGAACTGGGCGCGGAGCCGACCGATATCCTCTGCCAACATGCCAACAAGCGTTGGAAGAAAGAGGTTGAGGCCATTCTCGCCAAGTCCCCCTACGGCAAGGGCGCGACGGTGCATACCGGTGCGGACCTGTGGCACTTCCGCTCGCTGGTCTTCACCAACAAGCCGGACTTCATGATCGGCAACTCGTATGGTAAGTTTATTCAGCGCGACACCCTGCACAAGGGCAAGGAGTTCGAGGTCCCGTTGATCCGTATCGGGTTCCCGATCTTCGACCGGCACCACCTGCACCGCATGACCACCCTGGGGTATGAGGGGGCGATGTATATCCTCACCACCCTGGTCAATGCGGTCCTGGAGCGACTGGACGAGGAAACCCGCGGCATGGGCACCACGGACTATAACTACGACCTGGTCCGCTAACCGGGAACCGACCGCCATCCCCGGCGGTCGGCTCCCGGTGACGGTGAAGCAGTCCGCGAAGAACGTCAAGCGGATTGCTTCACTGGTCCGGCAGCGACGGCAACCCGCGGGAGCGTCGCTGCACCCAGCATATAGAGGTGACCCAATGCCCAGCGTGATGATCCGTAAGAGCGACAGCGGCGCGCTCCTCTTCTATGTCGCCAAGAAGGACATGGAGGAGACCATCGCCACCGTAGAGACCGACACCCCCCAGACCTGGGGCGGTGAGGTGGAGCTGACCGACGGGTCCCGGTGGTACATTGACCCCATCAGCCCACCCCCGATCTTTCCGACCACCCTGCGCTTCAAACGCGCCGATTGATCCTGTAACCGGCCGCCGTGTGCGGCGGCGTCGACTAGAGAACCGGAGACCCACCATGGCCATGCAAATCGTCAGATCCGCCTGTACCGCCTGCGGCGACTGCGCGCCCATCTGCCCCACCAAGTCCATTACCCCGTTCAAGGGCGTCTACAAGATCGACCCCGACACCTGCACCGAGTGCGAGGGCGAATTCGACATGCCACAGTGTGTCAATGCCTGTATGGAAGACGACTGCATCATCGCGGCTTGAGGGGTATTGTCCGCAAATGAACGCAAATTAACGCAAATTAGGCCTATGCGGGGACGCGAAGCCTCGCGAAGAATCGACCGGCGTTAATGGTTCAGGTTGCGGAGTTCAGCCGCCCTCGGTTGGCCCTTGGACCTCACCGTAACAGGGTCCACGGGGCCAACCAATGGCCTGTCGCGCGCTCGGTGATCGGCGCGACGATCACCGCCGGAAAAAAGGTGAGCGGGCGGATGCAGTATGTCAGAGGTCAGTGGCGATCAGCGCGGTGCAGATACGCGCCTTAGCCACCCACCATTTTAATTTGCGTTCATTGGCGTTCATTGGCGGACAATCAATCATGGCTAGCCCAATCTCCGAAGACCTCGCCCTGCGGATCGGGCTGGCGGCCCGCGCCCTGCCCGACACCGACCCGGCACGCCTGATTCGGGTACTGGGGGCGGCCGTCGGTCTGCCCCCGACGGTGGAGAAGCTTGCCGCGCTCAAGGTCAAGGACCTGCGGGCCGCGGCCGACGGCGAACTGGGCGACATCGACCTCGATGCACTCAAGGCCGCCTTGGCGCACCTCAAGGGCGAGGGCATCGTGGACTCTGCCCCCCCTCCCCCGCTCGACGCCTACACCGACGGCGACATGCCCGGCTCCATCCGGGTCGCCTGCGCCTCCGACACCGGCGACCACCTGGACGGCCACTTCGGCGCCGCCCGGCGCTTCCTGATCTATCAGGTCTCGGCGGCCGAGTGCCGACTGATCGACGTGCGCCGGGTGGACGACACCGGCGCCGAGGACCGCAATGCCTACCGCGCCGGTCTGATCGCGGACTGCCAGGTGCTCTATGTCGCCTCCATCGGCGGCCCGGCCGCGGCCAAGGTGATCAAGCTGGACATCCACCCCATCAAGGACGCGGCCGGCGGCAGCGCCCGCGAGCGCATGGTCCGGCTCCAGGAGACCCTGTCCCACCAGGCCCCGCCCTGGCTCGCCAAGGTCATGGGCATGGCGCCGCAGGAGCGTATTCGCTTTGAACGCACCTGCGAGGAGGATGCATGATCAGCGTTGAGCGTCTCGATCAGGTGGTGCAGGTGGTTACGCGGGCCGGGCTCAATGAGCAGACCCTCGGCGCCCTGCGTCAGGCCTTCGCACCCATCCATTTCACCTACTGCCAGGATGAGGACATTGGCGAAGGGGTTGGCGTGACCGCGCCGGTGCGCAGCGCGGAGGGATTCAACCTCTATCTGGTCGACGGCCAGGCCCACTGCCTGCGTCTGACGGCCGATCCGCAGGCCGCGACCGGCCTGGTCCTGGCCGCGCTCGACCATGGAACCCACTAGGGCGCCCGCCCTTGGGTCTGCGGCGATTGAGCCCGACGTGTCCGCACCACCGGTCGCCGACTGTGCCGAGTGCCCACACCGGCACGACCTGCTGACCCAGGGCCGCTGCACCCCGGGGGACGTGTGCGTGCGGGTCATGAGCGGCCGTCAGATCGAGCGCTTCTTCCGGGTCAATCCGGCCCTGGCGGACGCCTATGCCGGGGACGCATTCTGGGAGCGGCGCGCCATCGCCGCCCGTTATGTCTCGCAACAGACATTGCTGACGCTGATCGCAGACCCGGACGAGATGGTACGCCGCGTGCTCGCCTACCGCCTGCCGATCGAGGCCCTGGCGACGCTCGCGACCGACCCGGATCGGGAGGTGCGGGTGATGGTGGCCGAACGCCTACCCGCCGAGCGGGTGGAGTGTCTGGCCGCCGACCCGGACTATCTGGTGCGCCAATATGTGGCGCGCCGCCTGCCGGTCGGGCGGCTGTTCCGGATGATCCGCGACCCGGATCGCCAGGTGCGCGTTACTGTCGCGGACCGCCTCCCGCTGGAGAGCCTGGGTCTGCTGCGCAACGACCCCGAGCCCGAGGTGCGGATCAAGGTGGCCGAGCGCATCGACTACGAGGAGGCCGACGGTCTGCTTGCCGACCCGGACTGGCGGGTGCGCCTGCGCCTGGCGGAGCGGCTGCCGGTCGACCTGCTCGGGGCCTTGCTCGAAGACCCCGACCCGGATGTCCGGGCGACAGCGCAGGCCCGGTGGGCCGAACGAGAGGAATAACATTGTCCGCAAATGAACGCAAATGAACGCAAATGAGAAACGGATCTTGCGTATTGGGCCGATTGGCGGCGCCTAAACAGTCTCGATGCCGACCCTCCCAACCTCTGTTGCATTTATCTGTTGCATTTATTAGATTTGGGTTCATTAGCGTTCATTTGCGTTCATTTGCGGACGAATAATTCTTAATAATTCTTATTAAACCAACGAACGATCAGGTTAAGCGAATGACAGCCACCGACCTTGACCCACAGCAATCCCAGACGCTCGCCCTGCGCGTGGCCGAGGCCTGCGCCGCACTGCCGACTGGGGCGGACGTGCCGGCCCTGGTGGCGGCCATCGGCAGCCTGTTGCCCGGATTGGAGGTCCGTCACGCACTCTCGCGCGGCGGCTGGCACCGCCTGGGCGGGGTCGTGGACCGCGACGGGGCGCGCATCGCCGAGCACATCGCCTCTTGGGCGGAGGCGCTCGGCGGCGGTGACATCGACTCACTGATGGCACAGATCGACGGCCAAGACTATTGTGCGACCCGCCTCAACGGCCAGACCCATTATCTGGTCGCGGCGACCGGCCCGGCGGCGCGCGACTTCATCCAGATCGAGATCGAGGAGTTGCAGGAGGTACTGGATCACAGCCTGAATGAGCCGGACTGGTTCCCGGACAGCATCGCCGACTTCGTCGACCCCATGGACCTGCCGCACCTGGAGCCGCAACCGGTGGGGCCGGCGCGGCTGGTCTTTCGCCGATTGCTGCCGATCAATGCACTGTTGGACTCCACCGACGCCAGCCCCCGACTCACCCGCTTCCTGGCCGATTGGGACCGCAGCAGCGCCGGTGAGACCTCCATCTTCTGCGAGCACTGGGTACTCGCCATCCGTGAATATCGCGACCAGGAGGGCGACGACCACCGCAGCGCCAAGCCGGTTGCCATCGCCGCCGCGCAGGCCCCGGCGCTGCCCGATGGCGAGGTGGCACGGGGCGCCCAGCTCGCCAACCAGATCCACGGCTTCGACCGTGTACTCGGCTACCCCTTCGCCTGGTACTTCCACATGCTGACCAACCCCAAGGTCTCGCACCAATTGGCGGAGGCCGTCCACGCCGACCTGATGGGCGCCTACGACTACCTGCCGGTGCGCGACCTCAAGGTGCTGCGCGACTGGTACAACCAGCCCTATGGCGCCTAAGTCAACGAATCGCTACACCCAACACTGAGAGACCAACCCAGATGCTGCTCGACACCTACCAGGAACAGGAACGCTACTGGCTCATTACCGCCCAGGGCCCGACCGGTACCGCCGGACTCTTCGCCTTCCGCGGCGATTTCACCGTGCTTGCCGGCGAGTACGACGAGGCGGCCCGTAAACGCAACCCGCCCCGGGCACTGCTCAAGGAGGCGGTGATGCTCGCCACGGCCGAGAAGCTCCAGTTCGTCGCCGGCAACTTCGCCAGCATCGACGAACTACCCGAGTTTGTCGCACGCTTCCAGGGCGACCTGGCCCCGGACTGTGTCCCAGTCTTCTACGTGGACAATATCGCCGCCAGCGCCCAGGTCCAGATCGGCGCCAACCGCTATGTCCTGCTCAAGTTCGACGATGGGATCGTCTGGAACAACCTGATGGAAGAGTTCTATGTCGAGAAGGCAGACCTGAAGGGCCAGAACTCCGAGGATAAGGTGCTGGTCGTCGCCCAAGCGGCCAAGGGCCACGCCTTCAAATTGCCCGAGCAGACCCTGGAGGCCGTTCAGGCGGCCAAGACCACCAGCCGCCGCGAGGTCTGGGGGGCGGTGTAAGGCCAACCGGCGCAACTGCGCCTTTGCCAGGGTCGGCTAACGGCCATGGCGCCCGCACGACCCCGAACGATGAAAGTGGCGGGCGCCTTGGCCGTTCCCCCTCCCCGCCCTCCCCCAATCGGGGAGGGAGCACTGGCTAACCGAAAAACCGACCCAAAGTCTTCTTGAGCCAACCAGGATTCAACATCTTGGATGCATAGGGGGCATAATCCTTGTCATCTCTCTTGATGTGGTTGGTTAACCATATCTGCAGCGTACTCATCAATTTACCGGTCACATCCCGCCCCTCTTCATGCTGGCGGACCAAGTTATTGATGTTTGAAATAAACGCTTCATGAACCTTCTTGTGCGAGTCGGACAAGGGATAGCCCGCATTCTTCATCAATTCTTCTTCAAAGGCGAAATGGGTGGTCGTGTAATCGACCAGGTTCATCAGGATCTGAGTCACATCTTCTTTGTTTTTCTCGTTTCTCGCAACAGACAACTCGTTGATATAATCGATAATTCTTAGGTGTTGGCTGTCGATCACATCGATACCGACCGAGAGCGACGGGTCCCAGGACCAATAGAGCATTGCATTTCTCCGCGCTTGCGCGAACTAGGTGATTCATGGCCGGTAGACGCGATTGCGTCGAGAGCTCCATGCGTTTGACGTTACGCGCAGAGTATGTGATGCCGAGCGGCAGCGGCCTGCGTGATCGGCCGGTCGCTCAACCGCCGTCCAATTGGCAAAATTATTGTTAACTTTAGATAAAGGGCCGTCCCCAGTCAACCCCGTGGCCGTCGACCATAAAACGCATGACGGCTGCGGTCATAGCGATCCATAAGATGGCGGCGCGCCGGGCCGGTCATCAAGACCCACCGCGACGCGGACGCGCCGACTGCCAAGCCCAATCCTGACCCCGCCATCATCCTCGTAGGAACGGCCCCCGGCCGCGACCGGCCTCGCAGATTACCGCGGCGTTGCGTATTGCCGAGAGGCTGGCCGCACTGGAGTGCGGCGCCCCCAGCGGTCAGCCCGTATTGCGCATCCCCGCCGCAATGGCATTGATCGAGCGCAGCAGCGGATCGAGCCATTCCTCCTGCAACGCCTCGTCCTGCTCGGCGCGATAACGCCCGAGCACCGCCACCTGGATATGGTTGAGCGGGTCCAGATAGAGGTTGCGGCGGGCCAGCGAATGGGCCAGGTCCGGGGTGTCTTCCATCAGCGAGCGCAGGCCGGCGACGTGCAACACCTGGGTGCAGGTGCGCTCATATTCGGCCTCGATCAGGCCATAGATCACCGCCGCCTGCCGCTGGTCCTGGGCCAGGCGCAGGTATTCACGGGCGATGTGCATCTCGGCCTTGAAGAGCGACATCTGGGTGTTGGACAGCAGCGCGCGGAAATAGGGCCACTCCTGGTACATACGCTGGAGCTTGGCGAGCCGCTCGGGGTCGCTGCCGCGCCAACGCTCGATGGCCTGGCCGACACTGAACCAGGCCGGCAGCGTCGTGCGCGACTGGCCCCAGCCGAAGACCCAGGGGATGGCGCGGATGGATGACAGCGCGCGGTCGCCCTTCTTGCGGTGCGAGGGCCGCGAGCCGATGTTGAGCAGGGCGATGGCATCGAGCGGCGTACACTCATAGAAATAGTCGAGGAAGCCGTCGGTCTCGCGCACCAGCCTGCGGTAGCCCTGCTCGCCCAGGCGCGCCAACTCGTCCATGATGCCCAGATAGTCCTTGCGGTCCGGCGGGGGCGGTGCGATCAGGCAGCGGCTGGCCTTGATAAGCCCGCTGATGCCCATGATCAGCTCATAACGGGCGGTCTCCGGGTTGGCATAGCGGTAGGACAGCACCTCGCCCTGCTCGGTGAACTTGATCTGTCCATGGACCGTATCGGGCGGCTGGGCGAGGATCGCCTCGTGGGTGGGGCCGCCGCCGCGCCCGATGGTGCCGCCGCGGCCGTGGAAGAGCCGGCAGCAGACCTGGCGATTGTCCGCCAGCGCGATCACCTTGCGCTGCGCCTCGTAGAGGTTCCAACTGGCGCAGAGGATGCCGCCGTCTTTACACGAATCCGAGTAGCCGAGCATGACCTCCTGGCGGTTGCCGGAGGCCTTGAGCAACGCGCTGTAGGTGGGGTTGTCGAACAGCGCGGTCATCACCGAGTCGATGTGACCCAGGTCGTCGATGGTCTCGAACAGCGGGGCGATCTGGATGTTGCAGAACCACCCCTGGCGATCGCGCCCGGCGAGCCCGGCCAGCCGCGCCAGCAGCATCGCCTCCATCACATGGCTGGCGGTGTGGGTCATGGAGATGACGTACTGCCCGAAACAGCCGCGGCCGATCTCGGCACCCAGGTGCGCCATCACCTCAAAGACCTCCAGGGTCTCGCGGGTCGCCGGGGTCAGGGTCGCCTTCTCGAAGATAAAGGGATGGGGGTGGGCGATCGACTCGGCCAGGGCCATGAGCCGCTGGTCCTCGTCGAAGGCCTCGTAATAGGGGGCGCCGGGCTGGCGGGCGAAGAGCTCGGTCACCGCCTGGGTGTGGCGGGTCGACTCCTGGCGGCAGTCCAAGTGGACCAGGTGGAAGCCGAAGCTCTCCGCCAGTCGAATCAGGTCCTGCAAGGGTCCGGCGGCGGCATTGGCGTCGCCGTGGTGGATGAGCGAGTCGCGGATCAGATAGAGGTCGGCCAGGAACTCGCGGTCGCCGGCATAGCCGCCCGGCGGCACCGCGTGGTGCTCGCCGCGGATGCGGGCGCGCACCCGGTCCAGGTTGGCGGCGAGCCGGTGGTCCATGATGGCGAGCTTGCGCCGATAGGGCTCGCTGGCGAAACGGCGCAGGCCCTGCCCCATGGTCTCCAGCCAATATTCCTCGTCCGCGTCCAGGCTGTCCATGAAGGCCGGCGAGGGCTGGCAGATGGGGACGGTGTGACTGAGCACCCGGCGCAAGGCGATGACGCGGCGTTGGTACTCCTCCAACACCAGTTGATGGTGCATGCGCACCGCCAGCTCCGTGGTCTCGGGCTTGACGAACGGATTGCCGTCCCGGTCCCCGCCGATCCAGGAACCGAAGCGGATGAAGCTCGGCACCCGCAGCCCGCCCTCCGGGCCATAGCAGCGGCGGATCGCCTTCTCCAGGTTCCGATAGGTCTCCGGCACGGCCTTGAACAGCGACTCGCGGAAATAGTGCAGGCCCTGGCGGACCTCGTCGATCACCTGGGGCTTGTGGACCCGGACCTCGTCGGTCTTCCACAGGCCCTGGATCTCGGTCAGGATCGCCTGGAGTTGCTCCACGCGCTCCTCCTCGTTGAGCCGCTGGCGGTGCAGGCCCTGGGCGATCAGGAAGATGCGCCGGAAGGCGTCGGAGATAGTGCGGCGCTTCGACTCGGTCGGGTGGGCGGTGAATACCGGCAGATAGATCAGGTGGTTGAGCAGGTCCTGAAACTTCTGCGGGGGTACCCCATCGGCATGGAACTGGCGCACCGTGTCGTCAAACGAGCCGAACCACAGGCGCTCGCCCGAGGAGATGCGGTCCATGCGCGAGAGATAGGCGTTGAGCTCCTCGGCGGTGTTCACCAGTCCGAAGAAGATGGTGAAGGCGCGAATCACCTCCGACAGGGTCTGGGCGTCCACCGCGTCGATGCGCTTCATCAGCTTCTCGCGCAGCGCCGCGTCCTCCTGCTCGCGCAACTGCATGAACCCGTCGCGCAGCCGCTCCACGATCACCAGTACACGCTTACGGCTGTGCTCGCGCAAGACCTCGCCGAGCAGGGCGGTGAACAGCTTGATGTCGCGCTCCAGGTCCAGGGCCTGGTGCCCCTCCTGGTTCCCATCGGGGATACTCTGATTCATTGACGGATTCCGCGTGCGGCCGCTAGGGTTATTGGCTCAAGCACCCATTCTAACCCGTAGGGGCACAGTATAGGCGGGGGAATCGGTGCGGCGATGCCCCCGACCCGGGGCCGCCCCGGTTCAATGTCCCTCGCCGGGGCCTGCCCCCTTCGCGTCCTGGCGCCTGACCAGGTAGTAACCGCCGATCAGGATACCGAGCAGGGCCGCCAGCCCGAGCAGATAGAGCGGGTCGACCGAGGATGACTCCAGCACCACCACCTTGCGCGTCAGCGCGGTGATGGCGATCGCCAGCATCATCTCGACATGCACCGATTTATCCTTCATATACATGTAGATACTTGACATGAACTCGATTGCGATCAGGACGATGAGGAACATGCCGAAGACCTCGAACAGCTCGTGCAGGTCCAGCAGCAGGCCCTCCTGGTTGGTCAGGTCGTGGTAGATGATGGCGCAAAGCTCCACTACGGCGAGCGCCGCCACAACGCCGATCAGGAGCAGCAGCACGCCGGCCAGGGTGCGTTCGAAGAGATGAAAGAGGCGGTCGATCATGGCGAGAATAGGTCGGAACTGGTGGGTGGAAGATCGGGCGGCAGTGTAAGACCAAAGGGCCGGCGGACGCACGCGTCGGCGAGCGCCCTGGGGAACCTGGATGATCGCCCCCAAACTACGGATGACGACAGGGCGCGTCTGCCCTATCCTGACGGCCGACCGCATCCCGGAGCCCCCCATGAGCCGCAACCCGTTTTTCCCCCGCTTCGCCGACCTGCCGGTCGAGATCCCGATCTTTCCACTGTCCGGTGCCGTGGTGATGCCCGGCGTCCAGTTGCCGCTCAATATGTTCGAGCCGCGCTATCTGAACCTGGTGAACGATGCACTGGCGGATGCCCACCTGATCGGCATGGTACAGCCCACGAGCGAGGACCTGGAGGCCGATGAGCCGGAGATCCACCGCATCGGCTGCGCCGGGCGCATCACCTCCTACAGCGAGACCCCGGACGGACGCATCGTGCTGGTCGTCACTGGGGTGTGCCGCTTTCAGGTGCGCGCCGAGGTAGCTGGACGCGGGGGTTACCGGCGGGTGTCAGTGGACTGGGAACGCTTCGCCGCCGATTGTCACGAGGAGACCCAGACCATCGCCGACCGCGACGGTTTCCTGGTCTCGCTCAAGTCCTATTGCACCCTGCGCGGGGTCGAGGTGCCCTGGGACGAGGTCAAGAAGATGGCGGACAGCGACCTCGTCAACCTCTTGTGCGCCCACCTGCCGTTGAGCCCCGAGGACAAACAGGCCCTGATCGAGACCATCGCGCTCGGCGAGCGGGCGAGCCTGATGCGCGGCCTGATGGACATGGCCTCCGCCGCCAGTATGGACGTGGCTGAACTGCGGCATTGAGGGGCGCCCGGAGCGGGCCGCCGGCGCCGCCGCCGGCCGGCTCCCGGCACGGATCGGCTGAGAGGGGGGAGGCCCTTCTCTGGTAGGATCTTGGTCCCTTAGCACGGCCTGGCACGCTCGCCGGACGGCCGACCCGCCACCCAAGAGGTACTCGCATCGATGGAGCCCTACCCAGGCGACCAGCCCCCTTTCGTCCCCGGCATCGACAGTGCCGAACTCATGGAGCGCGTCGGCGACGACCTGGACCTGTTCTGGGACGTGCTCGGCGAGTTCAGCGACGCCTACCGCGACACCCCGGTGCAGATCGCCCAGGCGCTCGCGCAGGACCCTGACACCGCCCGGCAATTGGCCCACACCCTCAAGGGCGTCCTGGGGAACCTGGCGGCCACCGAGTTGTTCCCCGCCTGCGCCGCCCTGCATGAGGCGATCCGCGAGGGCCAACCGGAGCGCTACCCGCCACTGCTCGCCACCCTGTCCGCCGGCATCCCGGCGCTGTGCGATGCCATCGCTGCGGTGCGTAGCGGGGTGAGCGGCGATCGGCCGAACCCCGGGCCGAGTGTCGTACCGGACTGGTTGGCCGAACGCTACGCCGCGCTGGCGGTGGCGCTGGCGGGACACCGGGCGCGCGACTGCAAGGCCCTGGCGGACGAGCTGGCGGCGGCCGACGTCGGCGCCGCGCAACGGCCCTTCTGCACCGAGCTGCATGGACTGGTCAGCGCCTATCGTTTCAAGGAGGCCCAGGCCCTTCTTGAACAGCACCTCACGGCCTGACCCGCGACCCCGCTCAGTGCAGCGTGGGCGACGCGGTGCCGAAGACCCGCCCCAGGGTGTCGACGAGGATTTGCCGATCGAGTGGCTTGGTGATGAAGTCGTCCATGCCGGAGGCCAGACACAACAAGCGGTCGGACTCCAATGCATGGGCGGTCATGGCCACGATCGGCAGGTGGCCGAAGTGTGACTCGAAGTGCAACTCACCCGCCGCCTCGGCGGCGCGGATGCGCCGGGTCGCCTCCAGACCGTCCATTTCGGGCATCTGAATATCCATCAATACCAGTTGGTAACGACCGTCCTTGACCGCCCCCAGGGCCAGGCGGCCGTTGTCCACCGACTCCACCCGATAGCCGAGTTTGGCGAGCATGGCAGTGGCCACCTTCTGACTGATCTTGTTGTCCTCCACCACCAGGATTTGGGCATCCTCGGTCGCCGGCTCCGGGGCCGCCGGTCGGTCGAGCGGGGCCTCGACCAGCGGCACCGCCGTCTCCGGGACCGGTGTCGGCACCGGCAACCCCAAGGCCTCAAACAGGGCCGAGCGATGGACCGGCAGGGTGAGTACCCGTATCGGACACTCATCGGTCAGGTTAAAGTCGCGGCGCCGCCCCTGCGGCACCAGGGCCAGCACCCGCACCGGTCGCTGCCAGGGCTGATGGGGCACCAAGTCGCACAACCGGTCGCCCTCCCCGCCCGGCTCGCGCAGGACAATCGCCACCAGGGCGAAGGGCGCCCCGCGGTCCTCGGCCAGCAGCAGTTCGTCCATCGCACTGGCGGTGTCGGCGGCAGCGACGACCGTGACCCCCGCATGGGCCAAGGTCTCGGTGAGCGCGTCCCGCCCGATGGCCAGGGTGTCCATGACTAACGCCCGGGGCGGCTCCGGCCAGGTCGGCGCCGGCGGTTCCAGGGTGGCAGCCCGGATAATCGGCAACTCGAACCAAAAACAGGAGCCATCCCCCTCCCCGCTGTCCACCCCGATCTCGCCGCCCATCAGGTCCATCAGCCGGCGGCAGATGGCGAGCCCAAGCCCGGTGCCGCCATAACGGCGGGTAAACGAGGTGTCCACCTGGTAGAACGACCGAAACAGCAGCCCCAGCCGATCCGCCGGGATGCCAATGCCGGTGTCGCGCACCGCGAAGTGCAGGCGCGCACCGCTGGCCGCTCCGGGCCGCACCTCGACCCGCACCTCGACCTCGCCGCGTTCGGTGAACTTGATGGCGTTGCCGATCAGGTTGATCAGGACCTGGCGCAACCGGCCCGGGTCGGCATGCAGCCGATCCGGCACCGTCCGCTCACAGATACAGGCGAACCCCAGGCCCAGGCCATCGGCCTTGTAGGCGAACATGTCGGAGAGCTCTTCCAGCAGGTCGCGCAGACCAAAGTCGGTCTCGTCCAGGGCGAGCTTGCCGGCCTCGGCCTTGGAATAGTCCAGGATGTCGTCGATGACTCTGAGTAGGGCGTCGGCCGAGTTGAGCACCACCTTGACATATTCGCGCTGCTCCTGGTCGAGCCGGGTCTCAGCCAGCAGGTTGGCCATCCCGACCACCCCAATCATCGGATTGCGGATCTCGTGGCTCATATTGGCGAGGAACTCGCTCTTGGCCCGGTTGGCCGCCTCCGCCGCCTCTTTGGCGTCGCGCAGTTCGCTCTCCACCCGCCGCCGCTCGCCGATTTCCTGTTCAAGCTCCAAGTTTTTCTCCTGCACCATCCGCTCGCGCACGGCGCTCTCGCGCAGATGCGACTGCAAGGCGACGGCGCGCAGGTTCAGCCGCAGGATCAGAAAGACCCCGAGCAGCACCACCACCGCCAGGCTTGCCATCCCCAGAAACAGGTGCCAGGGTTCGAGCCGGCCACGCAGTTGCGCGTAGTACATCTGGTCGATCAGCATAAACTCGGTCCCCGGCACCAGGCGGACGAGCGCGATCATGTGTTCGCCGTTGCGCGCAGGGCCGTCGCGGAACTCGAAGAGCTGGCCGTCAGTCATCGCCCGAGACAGGGTCATCTGCGCCAGGGCCGGGGCCAAGTCGCAGCCCACACCGCGCAGGTGCCGGCCCTTGACGGCGGCCACGCAGGTGTCGTCGGTGTTGCGATCCACATTGAGGATCTCGTGCATCACCAGGTCCGCGTTCAGCAGGGCGATGAACTGCCCGGCATAGGCGCCCTTGAAGGTGTATGCCAGAGACGCCACCAGCGTGTGACCATCCTCCAGCACCCGGATTGAACCGTCCACGTCGGCCGGGTTCAAAAACTCCTTCCAGGGCCGACCGAGACCGGCCGTCTCACCCACGTCCGGCACATCGACCAGCACCTCTCCCGCATCGTCGAGCAGAACCAGGCGCTCGTAGATCGGCCGGGTACCGATGCGCTTGCGGTCAATGAGTTTGCCAAAGCGGGTGCCAATCGACATCAGGCTGGCCTTGAGCCCATATTGCAGGCTCATCCCCAGGGCGCGATTCTCGAAAAAGCCGGCCACCTCCCGCGACAAGGCCAGGTTGGCCAGATCGTCCCGCCGCTCGCTGAAGAAATATTGCAGCGCCGCCACCCGCCGCCCGCTCTCCAGACGCCGCTGCTGCTCCATGGTCTGGCGCAGGTTGGTGGCGGACCAGTAGTTGGCCACCAGCAGGAAACCCACATACAGCGTCAGTACAACACTGATCAGGATGGTCGGGAGACCATACCTGGGCGCAATACCGCGCAGAGTCCCCCGGGGTTTGGGTTCTTGCATACTCGCTCTTTAACTCCACGACTTGAGGTTCAGCGTGGTTTGGGCAGAAAATCCGGGAAATAGTCGACCACGAAGGGATAATACCTCAGGGCGATACGCGTGAACTCGCCGCTCGCCTTCAACTCTTTAAGAAACTGGTTGAAAGACTCGCGCAGGTCCTTATCCGCGGGGCGGAAGGCGGGGGCCATATCCTGCCGCTCGCTGACCGGACCAATGACCTTGATCTCCCCCGGCCATTTTTGCAGGGCCACCAGTGCATCCGGCACGTCGAGCAAGGTGAGCTCCGACTCCCCATTGATCACCGCCGGTGCCAATTCGTTCAAGGTACCCTGGAACATGGTGACCTTGGCCCCGGTTGCCTTGATGTCATAGAGTTCGGGATCGAGACAGGTATTCGCCTTGCCGAGCAGGGTGCGGCGGGGCATCAGCGCCTTGGTCGCGGCGATGTCCTTGTCCAGCACCGCACTGGGCCGGATGGGCGACACCGGCAGGTCCGCCCGGGAGACCAACCAGACCTGGGTCGGGAAGGTCGGGGCCGCGAAGGCGACCACCTTGGCCCGCCAGGGAATCACGGTCATCCCGTTGGCAATCACGTCGCCGCGGATCGGCGTCTCACCCAGCAGCTCATAGTCGTCGCCCTTGCTCGCCACCTTGCGGCCGATCAGGTCGCCGATGATCGCACCCCAGTCGCTCTTCACGAACTCGTAACGCACCCCAAGATGCGCCGCAAAGGCGCGCATCAGTTCGACGTCCATGCCGTCTCCCGCCCCGGTGACGAAGTTTGCATAGGGAACGCCCAGGTGGCGCAGGACCCCGCGCTCCTTGACCTCATCCAGCGCGCCCGCCGTCGCCACGCTCACCAGCGCGACGGTGAGCGCGAGGCCACCGATGAGGCTGCCAACCAGGCCCCGGCCGAAGCGGGTTCGGCAAACGGCCGTGTGTGCGCTCGCAAGCGATGGGTGATGCATGATATACCTCTGACTTGGGACCTATTGTGACCATTAGTTTACTGCGGAACGCAAGACGCCATAGCGATTAAGTCGGCCATCCCGACCGCCGGTTAAGGCACGCCGACGCCGCCCGGGCCCATGACGCCCCACACCGCAGCGCGGGCGCTGGGGGGTTGCGTCGCGCGGATCTGGCCCTGATACTAGGCGATTAGTTTGCCCATACGCGCGGTCGCGCCAGCCTGTCGGCCCGCTCCGGGGGCCGCCCCATCCATCGACCTATTTTAGGGATCTCACCCGACCATGAGACTCACGACACTCTTCATCGCCGCGACGACCCTGCTGGTCGCCGGCCTCCTGACGCTCGCCCCACCGGCCGATGCCAGGCGCATGGGCGGCGGGGGCAACATCGGTAAACAATACAGCATGCCGCGCCAGACCGCAGCACCCCAAGGCACCCCCGGTCAGGGTGCTCAGGGCGCCGCCGGCCAGCGCGCGCCGCAAGCCGGCGGTGCCAGCCGCTGGCTCGGCCCGCTCGCCGGGCTGGCCGCCGGCGGACTGCTCGCCTCAGTGTTCTTCGGCGGCGCCTTCCAAGGCCTTCAGATCGAGGTGGTGCGTCTGAACGCCGAACTGGCGTCGGTGCAGCGCGACGGCGATCTGGCGGTCGCCAGCATCCTGTTCTCCGGCCTGATCCGCGAGGATCGACAAGGCGTGGCCCAGGAGTTGCGCGAGTACTGGCACGTCCAGCACGCCTGGGCGAGCCCCTCCGGCGACTGGTATGTCGCCGGCATCCAACAGGCATGATGAGGTCAAGCCATGTCCGCCAACACCCCCCCACGCCACGGTAAGACCGGTCGACCGATCGACACCGACAAACTCGACCGCATCGTCACTGAGGCACGCGCCGCCAGCGACGAACGCGCCGCCGGTTACCGCGAACAGGCCCTCAAGCTCTACCCCTGGGTGTGCGGGCGTTGCAGTCGCGAGTTCGACCGGCTCAACCTGCGCGAACTCACCGTCCATCACAAGAACATGGACCACGACCACAACCCGCCGGACGGCAGCAACTGGGAGCTGCTGTGTCTGTATTGCCACGACAACGAGCACCAGCGCTACGAGGAGCACCGCGCGGCCGTGGCCGCCGGCCGGGGCGGCAAGACGCTGGGCGGCGGCGGCCCGCCAACCACCCACAAGGCACTGGAAGGCCTGGCCGAACTGCTGAAGGGACGCAGTACCTGAGGGTTGGAGCGGCCGGCAAATAGTCTCACGCCAAGGCGCCAAGCTCGCCAAGAAGACAATGGACGGAGTGGAAAGCCGTCGCTTGACTCTCAGCCGCAGCTAGATCGGCGATACTCCCGGTCCGACAAGCAAAATCTTTACCTTGGCGAGCTTGGCGCCTTGGCGTGAGATAGTCGGGCTAAGGCCGCTCCCCCTACAGGTGCTTGCTGTACGCCGCCCTGCTCGCCCGGCATGACCGGCGCGACGTGATAACCTTGGTCGATTCGCCTACCGCAGCAGCCTGCGGGCCAGTCAGCATCCCGAGAGTCCCGCCCCATGCAACGCTACACCTTTTTCGCTACCGCGCCCAAACACCTGGGCAGTCTGCTCGCCGAGGAGTTGGCACAACTGGGGCTCGCCGGGGCGGTGGAGGCGCGCGGCGGCGCCCGCTTTACGGGGACGCTGGAGGACGGCTACCGCGCCTGTCTATGGTCACGGGTGGCCAACCGGGTCCTGCTGCCGCTCGCCCAATTCCCGGCAGCAGACATCGAGTCACTCTACGCCGGGGCCCGCGCCATTGCCTGGGAGGACCACCTGTCGCTGGAGCGGACCTTCGCGGTGCGCTTCGACGGCAACCTCGCCGGGGTCAACAACAGCCAGTTCCCGGCACTCAAGGTCAAGGACGCCATTGCCGACCGCTTCACCCAACACTGCGGCGCGCGGCCGAACGTCGACCCGGACTACCCCGATCTACCGATCCATTGTTATGCCTTCCAGGACAGCGCCACCATCGCGCTTGATCTCTCGGGTGGCTCACTGCATCGGCGCGGCTACCGCGAGGAGGGCTCGGCCGCGCCGTTAAAGGAAAACCTGGCGGCCGGTATACTGTTGCGCGCCGGCTGGCCGGCCATCGCCGCCGCCGGGGGCGCACTACTCGACCCCATGTGCGGCTCCGGCACCTTGGTGATTGAGGGCGCGCTGATCGCCGCAGACATCGCCCCCGGACTCCTGCACCAGGACTTCGGCTTCCTGGGCTGGGCGGGGCATGAACCCGCCATCTGGGCACGTCTGATCGACGAGGCGCAGGACCGGCGCCGCGCCGGCCTGGAACGACGCAACCCGCTGCGCGGTTATGACGCCAGCCCCACCGCCATCCGTGTGGCACTCGCCTGTCTGGAGCGCGCCGGACTGGCCGGGCGCGCCCATTTCGAGCGGCGCGAACTGGCGGACTGCTGGCCCGGCAGAGAAGGCGACCTGGGCCTGGTCGTCGTCAACCCGCCCTATGGCGAGCGACTCGGCACCGACATCGACCTGCCGGGTCTGTATGCCAGACTGGGCACCCTACTCAGGGAGCGTTTCATCGGCTGGCGCGCGGCCATGTTGACCGGCAACCCCGATCTTGGTAAACAGATGGGCCTGCGGGCGCTGCGCATGCACACGCTCTATAACGGCCCCATCGAATGCAGGCTGTTGCACTTTGAGGTCGACCCGCAGCACTTTGTCTCCAGCCGACCGCGCCCCATTGCACCCGCGGAACGCAGCGACGGCGCGACCATGCTGGCCAACCGGCTCACCAAGAACCTCAAGGCCTTGCGTAAGTGGCTCAAGGCCCAGGAGATCGCCTGCTACCGGCTCTATGACGCGGACCTGCCCGAGTACGCGGTGGCACTGGATGTCTACGAGGGTGAACAACGCTCCATCGTCGTGCAGGAATATGCCGCGCCCGGGACCATCGACCCCCGGGACGCGCGCCGCCGACTGCGCGAGGCCATGAGTGTGATCCCTGAGGTGTTGGAGGTCCCAGAGACCCAGGTCTATCTCAAGGTGCGTGAGCGCCAGAAGGGCGAGCGTCAGTACGAGCGACTGGCCGAGACCGGCCGCTTCCATGAGGTTGCCGAGGGCGGTCACCGCTTCCTGGTCAACTTCGAGGACTATCTGGACACCGGGCTGTTCCTGGACCACCGTGACACCCGCCGACTGATCGGCACCCTGGCGGCCGGCAAGCGCTTCCTGAACCTGTTCGCCTACACCGGCACCGCCACCGTCTATGCCGCCCGCGGCGGGGCCGCGGCCACCACCACGGTAGACCTGTCGCGCACCTATCTGGACTGGGCGCGGCGCAACCTGGAACTCAATGGCATCCGGGGACCGGCCCATGAGCTGATCCACGCCGACTGCCTGGACTGGCTGCGCCTGGTGGAGGGCCGGCGCCGCTTCGACCTGATCTTCCTCGACCCGCCCACCTTCTCCACCTCCAAGCGCATGGAGGAGACGCTCGACATCCAGCGCGACCATGCCGCCCTGATCCGCGCCACCATGCGCCTGCTGGAGCCGGGCGGCATCCTGATCTTCTCCAACAACCTGCGGCGCTTCCGCATGGAAGCCGAGGCCCTGCCCGAGTTGGAGATCGCCGACCTCGGCCGCGAGACCCTGCCCCGGGACTTCGCCCGCAACCCGCGCATTCACAATTGCTGGCGTATCCAAGAGGCTACCGATGGTCAACGATGACATTCAGGCAATCGTCGACGATTTCGACCTATTGGATGACTGGGACCAGCGCTACCAATACCTGGTCGAAATCGGCGAGCAATTGCCGGCCATGCCGGCAGCCGAGAAAACCGATGAGAACCGGGTCAAGGAGTGCATGAGCCTGGTCCATGTGGCGGCCCACCCGGATGGGGGCTCACCGCAGCGACTGCACTTCAGCGGCGACTGTGACACCGCCATCATCAAAGGGGTGGTCGCAATCCTGGTGCGCTTGCTCTCCGGCAAGACCCCCGCGGAGATCGCGGCGACCGACGTGGATGCACTCTTCGATGGACTCCATCTACAAGAGCATCTGAGCCCCAGTCGCCATGTCGGCGTCTATGCCATCGTCGAGCAGATGCGCCGGCAGGCCCGGGGCTTACCGTAAATCTAGCAAAGAGCGGTTCTCACGCCAAGGCGCCAAGCTCGCCAAGGTGTTTCAACTCCCCTCGGTAATGGGCACGATGGTGATGTCCACCCGGCGATTCTGACGCCGACCGGCGTCGGTCTCATTGCTCGCCACCGGTTGCGATGGGCCGAAGCCGGAGGCATAAATGCGGTCGGGCAAGACGCGCTGGCCCTCCAGATAACGCTGCACTGAGGCCGCGCGCCGCTGCGAGAGTTGCTGGTTGTGCTCCGCCGAACCCGTACTGTCGGTATGACCGGCGACCACCAACTCGGTCTTACCATACTTGTTCATGATCTTCGCGATCCGGTCCATGGTGCTGTCGAAGCTCGGCTTGATCCGATCGGAATCCACCTCGAAGGTGGTCTCGCCGGTCATGCGTACCAGCAGTTTGTCATTGGGCAGCTTGTCGACCCGGATGACCCCGGAGGCGATCTCCGGGGCCAGGGACTTCACAAAGTCCTTACGCTGGCTCTCCATATAGGCCCCCGCCGCCCCCCCGATCAGCGCCCCGCCGACGACCCCGATCAGCGCCCCGCGGCCGGCTTGACCGCTCGCTGAACCGATAATCGCACCCAAGGCGGCACCGGTGGCGGTACCGATGACCGCCCCCTGCCCCGTTTCGGTCATCCCAGAGCCGTCGGTGGCACACCCGGCCACGAGCAGACTGACGGTCGCCGCGATCGCGGCACGCTTGGCAAAAGACTGATTCATCGGGACAACTCCACATCTGATGTCATTTGTTGAAAGGCAACGTACACGCGATCGCCGATCAACCGACCCGGACGCGCACCGCTGGGGCGGGATGATAACAGAGCCACAGTACACTTCCGGAATCTGGCAAGTGCCTCCTGCCCCACCCTTGCATAACATCCATAAAATACGGTTTTCTCGTTCGCCCTGAGCCTGTCGAAGGCTGAACGAGAAAACTTTAGCCGCCTGAAGTTAAGCCGCCCGTGGTTCGACAAGCTCACCACGAACGGCTTAACTTCATGGCATTGCACCCTTGTATCCCGCCGATTGGACAATAGATACACATCCTGATCGCCACTGCCCTAACGAGGAGACCCCATGCCCCGCCCACTCTGCCGCCAAGCACCGCCGGATAGTCATGGGCGCAATCGACAGTCGCCGCGCCACCTGGACACCACCCATGTTTGACCTGAGTCTATACGGCACCGGACTGGCCGCCGCCCTCGGCCTGGCCCTGATCGCTTGGCTAGTGAGCATCCCGCTCAAGAAGGCGAGCATCGCGGACTCAGTCTGGCCGATTTTCTTCATCCTGCTCGCGCTCGTCTATGGCCTGGGAGCGTCCGCACCCGGTGCGCGGGCCACGCTCGTCTTCGTGTTGGTGCTGCTATGGGGGGCGCGGCTCGGCCTCTACATCACCCGCCGCAACTGGGGTGAACCGGAAGACCGACGCTACCGTGCCATGCGCTCGGCCAATGACCCCGGGTTCTGGTGGAAGTCGGGCTATATCGTGTTTGGACTCCAGGGCGCCCTGGCCTGGCTCATCTCTCTGCCACTCCTGGCCGCGATCCTGGGCACCGCGCCACTCAATTGGCTGGACGTAGCGGCCCTGCTTCTGTGGCTCTGCGGCCTGCTGTTCGAGGCCGTCGGCGACCGGCAACTCGCCGCCTTCAAGGCACGCCCGGAGAACGCCGGCCAGGTGATGGACCGCGGCCTGTGGCGCTATACCCGTCACCCCAACTATTTCGGCGAGGCCTGTGTCTGGTGGGGCTTCTATCTCTTCGCCCTGGCCGCCGGCGGCTGGTGGTCCATCGGCTCGCCCATCCTCATCACCTGGTTGCTGCTGCGCGTCTCCGGCGTCACCCTGCTGGAGCAGGACATCGGCGAGCGTCGCCCCGGCTACCGCGAATATATCGAACGCACCAACGCATTCATTCCCGGGCCGCCGCGGGGCTGAAATGCGGTACGCGAAACGGTAGCCGCCCCATCTGAAGCTCGTCGATCACAATGGCCATCGTGTTCTCCGGTTATCGCGCTCCCCCGGTCTCCTTGGGAACGCGGTGAGGGAAGCGCTGCTTAACGGGTCTCCAGTCACCTGAAGCGGCGGTTCCGGGGCGGGGTTCCCAAACGGAGTTTGGGGACCAGGGGACCAGGGAACCAGGGAACCAGGGAAGGAGCGCCCCCGCTGCGCACCTGAACCTGGCGCCGCCCGGCCCGATCCGCTCCGCGGGCCGGGCCGCGCGAGGTTCAGGCGCTCCGCTACCGCCTGCCAGACTGGCTGGGCTCACGACGCCTGAACTCGGGCACAACGGAACCCCAGGTAGTCATTACAGGAATCGGGCGCGAACTGGTTGCGGTACGCGCAACGGCAGTGGCGCGCGTAGCCGTACCAGGAGCCCCCGCGGACCACCCGGGCCGCGCCGGACTCCAAAGGGCCAACCGGGTCGACAACAGGGGGCTCACCATAGGCACGTAGTCCGTCCGCGCACCACTCCCAAACATTGCCGAGCATGTCATACAGACCCCAAGGATTGGGCCTTTTACGCTCAACCGGGTGGCTGCCGGATCGCGGGTGAGGAGACTGCTGCGCGGGCCAGCCGGATGAATCCCGGCCGTCCGACAACTCAAAGTCTACCCCACTGTTGCCGCCATACCAGGCGATGGGGTCCAGAGCAGGGGCGTTGCGTTGCCCCAGGATTTCGATCGGGCCGCTAAAGAGTGCGGTGTCGCTACCGGCCCGACAGGCGTATTCCCACTGGGCCTCGGTCGGCAGCACCAGCTCAAGCCCGGGGATCAACCCGTTGAGACGGGCCATGAACGCCTGCGCATCCTCCCAACTCACCTGCTCCACCGGGCGGTCCGGACTTTGGAAGCGGCTGGGGTTCTCGCCCACGGCAAATCCGTTCTAGCCCGCCGTGGCTGGCCGTCCCCGCCGACGGCGGGAATTTTCGGTCATGCCCAGGTAGTCGAACACCAGGCGGACGTTGCGTGCCAGGCGCTGGATGGTGGCGGCGACGGTGTCGCGGG
>NZ_CAJAXH010000150.1 GCF_903946935.1 uncultured Thiodictyon sp. | reverse complement strand
TTACATGAAGATGGCCGAGAACACCTTCCCGGTCCTCGAAGTCGATGCGGGACGGGGGATTGAGCTCATCATCAACAAGGGGACGTCGCTCAAGTTGAAGTAAGGTCGGCAACGACGCTGACGGCCATTCTCGACCTTCATAGTCAAGGTGCCAGGGTTCGCGTGCCGGCCGCGGGAGGTGAGCGCAACGTCATCCTGTGGCTGATTGTGCACTGACCGCGCCTGGCTACTTCAGCCGTCGAGCATCACCCCCGGGGCTTGTGTTACCGCGTCCAGCCAGGCGCCCCCATCCGGACTATCGATTAGCGCTTCGACCAGGTCGTCCAGTGCCTCGGCTTTGGCGACCTGGTCGAGCAGCGGCGCGCTGCGCTCGGCGACATCGGCTCCGAAGCGCCTCCGGGCCAGGCGCACGAGGAGTAGACGCTCCTGTTGCAGCCCCTGCTCAATACCCTTGCGGATACCGATCCGCTCAACGCTGGTGGCGTAAGGGTGGGCAAGAAGGATATCAAGATGGTTGGCTTGAAAAATAATAGGTTGTAGACACTCCGTTCCTCGCAGCCAGCTGACTTAGCACCTTTATGAATCAGCTGGTACGCGACGCAGCGTCCATGCTTCGCACCATCGACAGAAGCTCCTCAGCGTGTAAGTACCTGAGGGGTTGAACCATTCGCGCACGCACGTTGTGACGACGATCGAGGTAGTAGGCCAGACCCAGTGGGTTGTCGTTATTCATCAATAGCCATTGCGGATTAGCCTCGCCGGCCACTGGAACTGACATCTCAAGCCAGGCGTCGACCACGCGCAGGTCGATCCGCCGCCGCAAACCACTCCCAAGCCAGAGCCATTGCGGCAGGTTCGCGCCCCGACCGGGCTTCCAGCGCACGTCTATCTTCTTGAACCCGTCGCGGCATCGGCGCAGCACCTCCAGCAAGACTTTGGGCTTCGCCGGCTCGGCCTCGACGCCGCCGGGGAGGCCCAGGCGTGCTGCGAGGTCCAAGACCTCGCCCTCGTCCAGTACGCCGTCCCCCTTGGCCAGGCAGTCCGCCCGGCGATCGTAGATCGCCTGGCCGGCGTCGCCGAATCTCAGAGCGATGCGGTATCGGCAATCCGCGCCGGCCGCGGTCAGGGGGTCGGCGGTCCGCGGGTTGGGGCCGCCGTCGGGCGGCAAGGTAGCGACGCCGCTGATCATGAGTTCGCCGAGCCCGGCAGCCGGCATGACCTCCAGGCGCACCGCCCCGTCGGCGCTGCGGAACCGATCGGGCTCCCCCGGGACGGGGGCGAGGCCGAAACGCGGGCCCAGCCGCTCCACCATGTCATGCGCGTGCGCCTGCACGATCCGCGCGGCGGAGATTGTCCGTCGCACCTCCTCGACCGTGACCGTGTGCGGCCGATCGTCCAGTTCTGGCTCGAACGGAGACCTGAGACGCTGGGTCAACTGGGGCGGGATAGGACTGCGGTCCGCCAGGGTCGCATTCAGGTTCTTGGCCGACTCAGGCTCCCGGACAAAGCGGTGCATGGACTCCTGGTACTGGTTAAGGCGCGCGCACAGTTCACGAATCTGGAACCATTCCAGGCTTTCCGGCAGGTGCGGAAAGCGCACCTGGATCTTGTCCTCCTCGCGCAGTTGGTCGGCGGCCTCCAGCCGGCGGCGGGCCAGCGCCCCTACCCGATCGACCCGGCCGTTCTTCTGCTCAATCCCGACCGGACTGCCGCTGATGCCGTAATGGGTCACATCAGCGCAGAAGACATGCAGGTCCTCGCCTTCCTGCAGGACGCTGGTGGAGACCAGCACAAACGGATAGCCGGGCATCCGGAACCGCCGCGCGATGGCCGAGCGCGAGGAGGCGTTTCCCCCGCTCGCCCAGGCCACCGGGGCAAAGGGCAGCAGTCGCGCGGCAATCTCGCGTCGCCACTGGTCGCGCTCCACCCCGCGGGAGGGGCTCAGCAGATCGGCGAAGTTGGTCTTCAACACCTGCTCCAACCCCAGGGCGAGTTGCCCCAGGATGCGCCGGGTACCGAAGCGCTCCGGGTCGCCGGCCGCGAGGAGTTCGATGAGGCTGTCGACCAGTCCGTGTCCGATCGCGATCGCCCGGCAATGGGCGACGTACAGGTCGACGAAGGGGTGGTCCAGGCGCAATAGTGAAAACAGGATCTCGCGATGGAGATCCAGTCGGCGTAAGGCCAGTTCCACGTTCGCGTCGGCCGCGTTGGTTTCGATCAGCCTGGACCAGGTCTGCCCCCAGGTCGGCAGCAGTTCCTCGCCCAGGTCCTGGGCGACGAGGGCGGCGGGAAGGGTCGGTATCGCGAGCAGTTCCGTCACCGTGTCCGCGGCAATCCCCGGGGTCTGCCCGGCGCGAATGCCGAAGGCCGCCTGCTGGTAGTCCGCGATCCGACGCGCGGCGATCCCGGTCGCGCCGGGTGCGCGCTCGCTGGCCACCAGCAGCCAGGCCGTCTGGGCCCGGCGGTAGCGGTCGAGCCGATCCGTCCCCCGGTCCAGCCGGCCCATACGCTGCGCGACGTCCCGCGGTACGATGTCGAACCCGGGTACCCGCTCTTTCACCCAGGCCACCCAGTCCAGTTCCCCAATCAGTGACTCCTCGCGGCCGGGATCGATCAGGTTCTGGCGTAGCGTATACGGGTCCGGCAGTCCCAGATGCTCGGCCAGTTCCGCCGCGGGTTTATCGATCTTTCCGCGAAAAAACCAGGCGAACAGGTTCTCCGCCGTACTTGGCTGATTGGTCTCGCGCTCGGCACGGGCGCCCGGGATGGCATCGGCGTCTTGCGGACCAGGGGCGGGGCGTTGCTCGCCCCGCGCCGCGGCCAAGGTGTCAAGCCACTCCTGTGCGGTACCGAGGCCGCACCCGTGCAGATAGTCGGCCAGGTATCGGTCGTAACGGGCCTCAAGGCGGCGCTTGAGGTCATCCACGCTCTTGATGCGTCGCACGAAGACGAGCTGCTTGCGGCCCTCCTCGAAGGCGGCCGTACCCAGGCGCAGCGCCTCCGCCTCCAGCTTCGGATGGGGCGGTTCCTCGCTGTTGAAGAGTCTGATGTGTGCGGTAACCAGGTTGCGCAGGATGTCGCCGTCGATCGCACCTGCGTCGCCCCCCGCGCGCTCCCCGCCCAGGTCCAGCGGATCGATTACCCCGTCCGGGGGCGCGTCCCCTGCGGCGTCGTCGGCGTCGGCCGCGTTGGCGGGGTTCGGTGCCGGTAGGCTGTAGGCCTCCCAACTGGCGAACATGGCGAGCGGGAAGCCGCCCCCGCGGGCGCCAAGGCAGTCGGTCAGCTTCTTCTGCACCAGCGCGGTGAACAGGCGCTGACGCAGTGCCTCGGGGTCGGTCCTGTCGCGCAGTCGGATCTCGGCCTGCGGCCCGCTGCGATGCTCGACGCGGTACTGATTGCGGCTGAGCTCGCGTTCCGCCAGCGTCTGATCCCGTACCTCGATGAACTGGTCGCCGCGGATCATCAGTGATCGAAGGCCCTCCTGGATCCGCTCCCAATCCGGTGCCGAGCCGGCGGCGGGCCGCAGCGCCCGCACCCGGTTGGTCATCGCAGCATCCGCCTGGTCCACGATCTCCAACTGTTTTACGAGTTGTCCGAGGTCCCGGTCGAAGGGGGTCGCCGAGAGCAGCAAAGCGCGCCGAATGCGCCGCTCACCGCCCCACTCCCGGCAGTCCCGGTGGGTGCCGAGGACGCGCGCGAGAAAGTTCACGCGGTCCGAGGTGCCGATCCCGGCCTTGAGCAGGTGGGCTTCGTCGATCACCAGCAGGTCATAGGTCGGGAGGTGCCGGTAGAGGTGCCGGGCCGCCCGCCGCTTGGCCGAGTCCTTACCCTCCCGATTATCGGGCAGGTTGCCGCGCAGCTCGGGTGGCCTTGGCGTGTTTCTTCCGAGTTCCCTCAGCCGTTCGCGCCAGCGCTCGGGTCCGCCGTCGAGCCGGAAGCTGAAGGCGGTGAAATTGAGAAAGGTATCCCCGCCCCAGGCGGGCCGGGTGCAGGCCGCGAGCCACTGGTCGAGGGTGTCGCAGTCGAACAGCGGCACCGGGGAGCGTTTGGAAACGGTTCGCACCCGCAGGTCCGCCTCCCTCACATTGCGCTCCAGAAAGGCGGGGACCTCCCGCTTCACCCATTTCTCGCGCACGTTGCGCGAGGGGGCCAGATACAGCACCCGGAAACCGGGGTCGAGATGCCGAAAGAGCGCGGCGACGGCCAGCGCGACATAGGTCTTGCCGGTGCCGACCTCGTCCGCCAGATAGGCGATCCTGTGGTCGAGCAGCAGCCGATGCAGCGCGACCGCGGTCGTCAGCTGCTGCTCGCCCAGCGCTTTGAGTGCCGGGTCGCCCCCTGACAGGTCCAGGAGGGCGCGGGCGGACTCCAGGGTCCAGGGGCGGTGTCTAGCCATGCGGAGCCGCCCGTCTGCGATGCGCTCGACTGCGCCGCTCCTCCTGACCGAGCGGGCAGAGGAACATCTCCGCCACCCACTCGAGCCAGCCGGGATGCGCCGCCGCCAGCGCCGCCATGTCCGGGTCCTGAGCGAGACGCACCAGGCCTTCCGCGACGCGCGCCTTCAGCCCTTGGCTCAACTTCTCGCTATGGTCCTCGGCAATCTGTTGGACCCAGTGCAGTATCGCCCAGCGCTCGACGAGGTCGGGCCGCTGGGTAGCGGATTCGGCGTCGCCCTGGTCGAGTCGGTCCAGCAGAGTGGGCAGGGTGTCCGGGCGTTGGTGCCGTAGGTAATAGCGCAGGGTATCCCGGTCCCCATCCTCCTTCGCCGCCAGCAGCCTGGTACGCAGCAGGTGCAGTCCGGCGTGTACCGAGGACATCTGCTCGAACAGGTCCTCCCGCGGCCCCGCGGGCGGCGGCGGGTCTTCGCCCTGGACGGCGCCATCGCGTGAGAGTGCGATCTCGATCGCCGAGGTCCAGTCGGGGTCGGAACCGGGGTGAGCCGGGTCAAGACCGCGCCATAGGTCGAGGATGCGCCATAGGCCGAGCGAAAGTTCCGCCGGCGGCGGGCGGTATTGCAGACCCGCCTGGTCGACCCAGACCGACAGCGGCGGCGCGTCCTTGGACCAGCGGACCCGCAGCCATGGCTGGGTCTTGAGGGCGGCTTCAATTCGCGCCGCCGTGGCGGGCTTCAACCGCATCCGCCGGTCCAGTTTGAGCGGGACCGGGCTGCCGTCGGTGGGGATCAGTTCGATCGGCGAACCACAGGCCAGCCTCGCAAACGGCGCCAGGAGTTCGACCCCGAGGCTGCGCCGCCCCCAGTGATAGCTGGCGAGCAGGCGTGGGTGTGCGGCATCGCCCTGGTCGAGGAGGCTCGCCTCCGGTTCGGGAGTGAAACAGTCCGGCGCGCCCCCGTCGGGCAGGGTCTCTAGCCAGGGCGCGTCTTGGTCGGCAAACCAGAAACCCGCCTCGAAGTTGCGGTCGAAGGCGGCGCGGCTGAAGTTGACCGAGCCGATGAAGCCTACCCGTCCTGGGACCCGGATGACCTTGGCGTGTAGAAAGCGCCGCACAGCCGTGGCCGGTGGGTCCTCGGGGGTCGCCTGCTCACGCAGTTCGGGATTGCCGAATCGGCACCAGTGGGCGGCCGGCTCGTCGCGGAGCGCCCGGTAATCCGCCTCCGCCATGCGGACCGCCGTGCCACTTCGGTGCCAGGGATCCTGCGGCAGCCACAGGTGGACCTGCTTGCCCCCGGCGGCGTCCAACAGTTCCTTGACCAGGGCACCCGGGGTCTCGGTTGGGAAATAGGGCGAGATCACCTCTACCTGGTCGGCGCGCTCCCCCCTGCGGCCGAGCGCCGTGGCGAGCGAGCCGGCGAAGCGTCCTTGTTCCGGTCCGGGCAGAAAGACCTCGAAGCGGGCCTTGGATGTGTCGCCCCGGCCCGTCGTCGGTCTGGCTGCCAGTTCCCCCGCCAGGATGGCCGTCGCGCTCTCCGGCGGTGGGGGGCGTCGGCGGGTCTGCTGCAGGAACTCGAGCAGGGTCGAGAGGCCCGACAGTACCGCGGCGGGCGGCGCTTCGGGATCGAACGCGGGGACGAAATGGAAGACCTCGATATTCTCCCACCAGCCAGCGCGCGTCAGGTTCGCCGAGCCGGCACCGAGGACCCAGCGAATCCGCTGGACCCGGCCTAGGGATGCGGTCCGCAACAGGACGACCTTGCCGTGAAAGGCCCCGTCGATGCCGACCGGCAGCGCCCGGTACGGCAGCCAAGGGACCCCGGGGAGCGCGACCCCGGCGTCGAAATAGACATCGATCGGCAGCGGATGGCGGTGCAGGTAGCGCTCCAGTTGCAGGCGCCGCAGGCCGGAATGCACGGACAGGGCGGGCGCCTCCGGCAGCAACGCGGGCACGACCGAGGTCTCGAAGAACTCCGGCTCGAAGCAATAGGTGGTAAAAAGCGCGTGCGTGACCTGCCGTCCGTCGAGCGCCGCGGTCAGACCCTGGGTGAGCGTCTGCCAGTCGCACATGGGGCTCATGCCTGCCGGTCCATGGGCCGGCGCGACTGTTCGAGTATTGCGAGCAAAGGCGTCACGAAATAGCCGTTGTCCCAGCCGACGCGGTCCTCGGCGCGTAGGTCCGACCCCGATCCCATCAGCACCTTCAGGCGCTCCCCGTCCAGGAAGGCCCAGGCAGGGGTGCCGCGGGCACGCATGACCCCCGCGTGGTGTTCGAGGAGCGTCCGGACCGCGTCCGTCCAGCGCCGTTCGCGCGCCGCATCGGCGAATTTGCAGAGCCCCCGGCGTCGCTCCAACCAGGCCCGGTTGGTGATTTCTGGAAACTCGGGAAACAGGAGTCCCGTGCGGTCGGAGCGCGCCTCCAGGACGGTCAGCCCGCGGCTGAGGTCGGCGAGCGGCCGGTCGCGGCAGCCGAGCAGGTAGTTGAACAGGACCCGCGCCAGGACCAGCAGGGACTCGAGCGCGATGACCCGCCGCGCATAGTCGGCCAATGGGTCATCACCCTCGGCCAAGTGCTCAAAGACTGCCGGGGTGGTCAGGGTCCCGCCCCGCGCGACGAAGGCGGTGGCGCGCTCAAGGAGCGGGCCCTGCCAGGGGGGTGGCGCGTCGCCGCCGTCCAGCAAGATCTCCGCCAACCGTCGGCGAGGGGCTGGCGCGTCCAGAAGCCGTTCGAGCTTGGGCGCTAATGCCGCGAGGTCGTCGTAAGACACCTGGTCCGCGGACATCGCCTCCTGCAACCAGGTCGACCAGCAGGGCCTCAGCGCCATACGGAATTGCTCGGCAATCTCCGCGCCCGCCCCGCACGGGCGACGGTCATACTGGCACAGCCCGGTCGCCGCGAGCGGGCTCGCGTAAAGCCCCCACAGCCCGGAACGTACCGCGTCTTGCAGGATGGCCGCCTGGCGGCCCTCGCCCAGGGGTACCGGACCGCGGCCATCCAGGCGCGCCAGGCGGTCCCCGCGGATTCCCTGGTGCCCCCGCAGCTTGCGCGCCCGCGCGGCGATCTGCTCGAAGCGCTGGAAGGCCGGCCACCCCGGCGGCACGTCCGGTTCCGCTTGGGCCAGGTGGAATCCGAGCAGGGCCAGTATGAAGTTATCGAGGTGTCCGGTGACCGTGGTGAGGTTGCCGACCAGCCGCCGGCCGACCTGCGACCACACATGTTCGATACCGAGCGGGTCACGGCTTCCCTTGGGGCGCAGACTGTCGTCCAACAATGTGAAGAAAAAGCCCATTCTTGCCTTTGGCCCAATTGGTGCAGGATCTCAAGAGCGTGGCCCATGCGATATCTCTACGCTAACTGTGCTCGCCAACCATGTGGTAGTCAAATTTTCAATACGCGATCGGTCAGAGCTGTTTGCGCTGCGACGTGTTTCGCGGGTGCCGCGAGGTTAGGGCGGGATCAGGCGGGCCTGAAGTGCGGGCGTGGTGTGGCGGAAGCGGCCGACCGCGGGTCGCTACGGCTCCCCGTTGAGAAGGGTTCTCAACAACTCCTTCGCGCGGACAACCACGCCCGCAGGCGACGCGCGGGCGGCCTGACCGGACGTGGCGGACCTTGCGCTTACCCCGTTGCTGGGATGGGCTGAACCAGCGAGCGCATCTGCCCGAGGCGACCGTCTTTGACGTGTCCCAGGGCCATGGCCATCATGACCGCCAGCGCCAGGCCAACGCGGGTCTGCATTTTTGCCAAGCCGCGGATGAAATGCCGCTCGAAGCCGAAGCTGTTGTCGATACGGTTATTGATTCGCTCCAGGGCGCTGCGCCGGTTGTAACCGCGGTGCCAACTGGGGCTGCCATGGGGGGTCGGCACGAAAATGCGTCGATCATGGTCGTCGAGGCTGATACGCACAATACGCCCATACTCCCCGGGCGTGACCCCGCCGGCCTGGTGGCACCGTTCACGACCCTGGCAATCCAGTCCATAGGCGGCGGCCGGGCAGCGGTACTTGAGTGCGTTGCGATCCGCTTCAAAGCCCTGGAAGGCCAAGTCGCGCTGTTCTCCCGTCTGCGGGCAAATGCAGTGGATGCTACCCTTTTCGGTATGGACGATGGTATCCACGCGCGCGGGAAAGAGGGGGCGTGTGATCGGCTTGGACGGATCGTAATCGGGGTGTTGCTTCTCTTCCCGCCACAGTTCGCGGGTGTCGATCAGGGGGCGGATGCCGTAGGCGTCCCACAGCAGGGCCTTGGTCTCGGCACTGTCGAGGCCGCGATAGGCGCTGAAGTCGCGGCAGCGTTCAGCCAGTTCGGGGGTCTCGGTGAAGGTCTCCTTGAGCATGACGCGCAGTTCGATCTGCTCGGCGTGGGAGGCCGGCGTCAGGTGCATCGCCACCGGGATTTCATACTGGGTGTCGGCGATCAGATGCACACCGTAGCCGAACCAACTCTTGATCTTTTTCGAGGGCTTACCACTGGCGTCGACGCCGCTGGTCTCGTGCTTGCCCCAATCGGCATCCGGATCGGAGGTCTCCCCGGTGGTGCGACTGACCCGCCCGGTGCTGTGGCTGTCGATGGCCTTGCCGTCATAGCCCAGATGGCACCCGAACTCCGGCAGGACCTCCATCAGTTGCTCACGTAGCGTCGTGATCATCCCGGTCACCATCCCCAGCGTCTCCTCCAGTGCGATGACGTTGGCGAGAAAACGCGAGAAATTCCAACTCTCGGGCACCGCCGCGTGGAGCGCTTGCGGCGCCGCATAGGCAATGGTCATCCGCCCCGTAGCGGCGTCCGGCACCAGCTGCGCCATCGGCTTTTTCTGGAGCGGCAACACCGCGAAACCGCAGGCTTCCCGCAACGCTGGATTGCGCCCAAGCTCGCGAATCAGGGCCTCAATGGACGGATGCTGGAACACCACCCCGGCCAGCACCGCGTTCCACATCGCCGCCACCGGATAGTCATCGCGGCCCGACCCGCGCATGACCTCCAGGTATTGCACCAACCGCGCGTCTGGGAGATGATCGCGCACCAGATAGAAGCGATCCAGATCGCTGCGCGTCTCAACCGCGCGCCAGTCAAATAAGCTCAGTTCAATGGCCGCCATGGGGTCCTCCTGCAAAGGATCGTCTCGACAACGATATGATCCCTTGGCGGCCACCCATTTGCATACCCCCGCCGGCGTTGATCGGGATGGCGGCCGGTTCCCGGCGGACTTCCGGCGCGCCCGGCGGTCGGGCCGCGTCGCCGGCATCGCAGTCACCCCGGCGGCGACGCGATGCCGCGAGGACCGGCGGCCCGAGCGATGATCGCGCCCCCGGCACTGGGGTGAATTTTCGCTTTTCGCCCGACGCTATGCGCGTAAGCCCTTGATCGTTTGTTCTGCGCTGGGGTAAACGAAAATGTTCCCTACTCAGGCGATTTTTCAATTCAGAGGCTTACCGACACCGCTATCGGCTCGGTCAGGAAGCTTTCGCGGATCTGGCCCAATCGTTTGCTTACGAGCGGTCGGGTGATCTTGTACCGACCCTAAAGCAGGCCTGCCGGTCTCTGCAGGCGTGCCTCACGGTTGCATGGTAGAGCGGGGTGCGGGGGTTGGCGGCCCCTCGACTTGACGACCGCGAGTCGTGTTCCACTTTTCTTGGCTGCGAACACCAAAGTCGGCTACGGCACCTCAATGCGCATCGTTCGGTTCTTCCTACACGAGAGAGCATCGGTCTTACCCTGCCAGGCGCAGACCAGACGAGCGCCCAGACGTCCATGGAAAGGATGTGCTCCGGCAGTCAGAGTAGCAACTCAGGACGGTGCCGGTTCCTCGTGCGTTGCCGGCGTCGGGCGGCTGTCCGGGCTTGCGAAGCGGCCAGGGATCTCGGACTGAACCTTCCGAAGGTCCTGCCGAAACCGTTGCGCCTCCAGGGTTAGGGCCTTTTTCTCCTCGGTCAGCGCCGTTTCCCGGGCACGGGCCTCCGCCACTGCCGCCTGATGCTCGGCGAGGCGGCTGAGCCAGTGCTGGGTATCCGCGTCCCGCGACTGCTGTTCCGCCTGGATTGTGGCCGTCAGCGTGGCGAGTTGGCCGTCGCGCTCAGACACCGAGCCGCGCAACTGTTCCGCCAACGCTTGTGCGGCTTCAAGGTCCGCCCGCGCATGTGCCGTAGCGTCCCTGGCGGTCGCCTCCGCGCGCTCCAGCAACTCGGCCCGTGCCGTCACGACTTCCTGCTCTACCTGGAGCCGGGCGATGCGCTCTTGGGTTGCCTTGAGGCTTTCCACAGACGCCGCAGCAACCCGCTCGGCATGATCCCGCCGGCGGGATTGGTCTTCGCCCTCCACGCGGGCTTGCGTCAGGGCCTCGGTTGTCTCCGCAAGGGCCTCGGTGCGGGCGTCCAGCGTGTTGCCGGCCAGGTCCAGTGCGTCCTGGGTTTCCCGCAGCGTCGCGCCCTGGCTGTTCAGTTCGGTGGCCATGCGCTCGATCTCGGTCCTGGCCGCGTCACGCTCGCCTGCGACCGCAACTACCTGGGCCTCCAGCGCCGTCTTGGCGTCGTGCCACTGCTCGCTGGCCAACCGGCACGCCTGGTCCCAGACCTCGACCACCTGCGTGCGCAGTGCCTCGGGAATGCCGGGGATCTGAAAGCGCCGGGCGGCCTCGTCGAGCCAGTCGTCGATCCCGGCGCCGATCGCCTGCTGTGAGCCTTTGCCACCCAGTCCCTCGCGGACCGCGGCGATCGTCGGGCGCTTGCCGGCGGCGGCGAGGGTACAGGCGGTCTCGAAGGCGCGTTGACGGGTCGCTCCGTGGGCGCTCATGGTGATTCCGGTGGGTGGGCGAACGCCTCACCGGCGCCGATGCCAACGCGCTCGATGATCGAGCTCACGGCCCCACGGACGGACCAGTCGCCCGTCCATTCCTCCCCCGGCCGATGCACCAGGCGGTCGAGCCATAGGCGGGTGAGTTCACCGTCCGGGTTCCGATCGAGCCCCAGGACCTGCGCCACGATGGGTGCGGAGCGCCCGGAGCGGCGGATGGTGACTGACCCGTCGCCAATGACAATCTCAATATCGCTCATCATCTTCCCCTATGCAGCCAGTCGGTCGCGGACTTCATGGGTCCGGCACCCCATCAGCCCCGCCAGGTCCTCGACGAACCGCCCCAAGAGGGTATCCAGGTGCAGGAACTCCACTTCGTCCAACGTCGGGGTCCCCCAATCCAGCCCAGCGTTGATGGCGTCCCGCTTGTGCGTGACCATCTGCCCCTGGTAGTCGTCGATCGACCCCCGCAAGTGGACGAACTCGGTGGTGACGGCCCGGGTCTGCTGGGGTCGCAGCACCCGACCCTCGGCCTGGTCCTCGGTCTTGGCGGTCCAGGAACGGGTGAGGAACAGCACCCGATCGGCCTCCGGGATGTTCAGTCCCTTCTGGGCGACGCCCAGACTCGCCAAGAGCACCGGGGCGGGGCCGGCGCGGAAGCGCGTGTTCAGTTCCCGCACCCGCTCAGCGATGGGTTTGCCGCCATGGATGGTGACGTGCTCGACCCTGCGCCGGTCCAATTCCCGCCCGATGACATCCAGCAACTCCGGCCATTCGGCGTAGGCGATGACCTTGTGGCCGTCCTCGACCAAGGCCCCCAACCGGTCCACCACATACCGCTGTTTGCTCGTGAGTCCGCCGTCGTAGACGAACGGGGATTTGTCCGAACGCCGTTGCGGGATCGCCGCCGCGATCTGCACCGCCTGAATGCGCGCGAGCAGGGCGATCAGGTTGCGCTCGCGGGAATTGGCCTGGCCCTTCAGGTACCACTGGCGGAAGTCATCGGCGACCCGCAGGTAGTGGGCCAGGTGGGCGGGGTCCCAATCCAGGGTGGTCACGCGGTGCTCCGGCACCGGGATTTGGAAATGCCGTGCCACATCGGGCTCCTGGGCCACGCGCCGCTTGACGTGGTGGGCCAGGGCCGCCCGGTAGGCCGACAGATTGCGCAGCTTCGGCACCTCCCGTTTGGCCCCGGTCGTCATATCCTGCCGAAACTGGTTTGTGACCCACTCAAGGGTGACGAACTGCTCGCGCACCCGATCGATCCCGGGCACACAGTCGCGGGTCGATTGCCGCAGCGCCGGGTCCAGATACCAACGGTGCATGCCATACACCTGGGCGGCCGTCGCATCGCCCCCGGTGAAGGCGAGGACGGAGAAGGCATCGCGCGGGTAGTTCCCGAGCGGGGTGCCGGACAACGCAAAGCGTCGCTTGGCCGCGAGCATCCGCAAGGCCGCGCTCTGGGCCGTCGCCTTGTTGCGCAACAGGTCGCCCTCGTCGGCCACCAGGCAGCCGATGCGGTGCCGCAGCCGGCTTGCGTAGGTCCGCCGCTGGTGGGCGCCGTGGATCGGTGCCCGCAGCCGGTGGTAACTGATCACGTTGATCCGCCGGAGCCGGTCGAGGTCCCGCGGACTTTGGATCACCTGCCAGTCTGTGGCCGGGATCGGGAGCCTGGCCAACTCGCTGCGCAGCTCGTCGATCAGGTACGCCTCGGTGCAGATCAGCCCGGCGGTGCAGCCGGACAGCAGGATCAGTCCGGCCGCGAGCCGCGCCTTGCCGAGCCCGACCGCCCAGGCGGCGATGGCGCCGCGGGTCATCGACAGTTCCAGCAGGTCCTCGAACTGGTAGTCCCAGGACAGGAACCCATCCAGGCCCAGGGCGTGCCCGCGGCGGCGAAGTTCCGCCGCCCGTTCGGGGAAGGCCATCAGCCGTCCGGGGTGGACCGTCTCCCAATGGTCTTCTGATTGTCCGGTGGCGACGGCGAAGCGGCGGTTGAGTTCCTCTTCCGCCAATCCGAAGTCGCGCCCGCCGACCCGGTACCGGTAGGACCCTGAGCCGTCCGCAGAGAAGGCCACCTCCGCCCCCGCCTTGATGACCGGCGAGCCCCAGGTATCGGGGTCCACCAGGTGCGTGGTGCGCGCCTTGCCGACGAGCGCGCCGGCCGGGCCGTGCGCCATGTCGGCCTTGACCAGGACGGTATGCCGGAAGGGGGTGCGCTCGATGCGCAGCCGGCGGGTGCGTTTGTGCAGGTACCGCAACAACCCCGGATCGACCTCTAGGTCGGCGCCCGCCGCGCGGATCACGTCGCACAGGGCCTCGATCGACGCCAGCGGGTCCTCCTGGGTCAGATGAACCTCGATATCCAGCGCGCCCTGGCCGGTGTACTTCACCCCCTTGGGGTAACGGTGGCCGTCGATCACCGGGGCGGTGAGCCGCTCGCGCAGGACTGCGTTGCGGACTTTCGCTTCCATCAGCCCGCAGGCAAAGCCCAGGGTCAGCTTGCGCCCCGAGTGACCGAGCCGGACCTTGGGGTTACCCGTGACCGGGCGGGTGATGGTCGGCCCCTCGTCGACGATCCCGGTCTCGCGCAACCGGGAGTTCAGGTGGTGCGTGGTGCGGCACGACAAGCCCAGGTCCGGCGCCAGGGTCAGCGCGTCGTCCAGGGTCTCGACGCGGACAGCGGCACCGGGCGCCCGTGGGTCCTTGGCGAAGAACAGCACGGACACCCGCACCTCGGCCCCCTGCTCGCGGAAGCACCAGGCGGGGGCGTGGAACGCGGCCACCAGTCGCGGCCAGGCCCCGGGGTCGGCCAGCAAGGTGTCGGTATAGGACCGGGGAAGGATCGCCGCCACCAGGTCGGCCGCCGTCAGTGCCTGCTGCACGGCGTAGGCGTGCGACAGGGCTGAGGTATCCGGCCCGAAGCGTCCGTAGTGTGTGGCCGGACCGGCAACCAGGGTCGGGGCCTCCAGGTGGAGCGAGAAGGGCGGGTTGATCAGGGCGACCCCGAAGCCGGTCGGGTCGATCTGCTCCATGCCCACCGTCGAGAAGTGGCACTGGAACCCGGCCGCCCTGGCAGCCTCACCGAGCGCCGTCACGCTGGGACCGTGAACATCGGTCCCGGCCAGCGTGTGGCGGCCCGGGTCGGCGAACTGAAGCAGGGCGCCGGTGCCGCAACTGGTGTCGATCAGGGGTACCCGGGCGCCTTCACCGTCGCCGGACAAGGCGCGCTCCACCGCGGGGGCGACCATGCGCCAGATCCAGGCGGCGAGGACGTCTGGGGTGAAGAACTGGCCAAGGTGCGCCAGGCGGGCCGCGTGCAGTCCAGCGAGTGACCCGGGGCGTTTGGCCTGGCTTCCGAGCGAGGTCCGGCCGCGCAGGGCCTGGCGCCAGTCAGGGGCAGGGTGGCTGGTTGGGATGGGTGCGGCAGTGGTCACGCGGCCTCCTGGGCATCGGCGCTCTCGGAATGTCGGCCATAGAGGGCCAGGAACAGTTGCAGCTGCGTGCCGATCGCGGCGCCGAAGACGAACTCAAAGCGGGTGTGATAGGTAATGATATGCAGGGCGGAAGAGACCTGAATCCGTTGCCGGGAAACCACGCTGTACCCGTGTTCGCACAGTCGTCGTTTCGCACTCTCGAGACCGCCTGCCAGATTGCTCGTATCCTCTGCCCAGACCGCGAACGTCTGCAGGTAGCCGAGCAGTTGAAAAAGCTCGCCTTGCCGGCCCCATGACAGCGGTTTCCGGGTGGGCGTCTCGAATGAACTGTCGATGTAGACCCGCAGCGGCAGGACGATACCCTCACGGCGGCGCAAGACGACAACCCCCGGGCGCAGGTTAAACTCATCCTCAATGAACTGTGCGGCCTTGCGGTAGGCCAGCTCAACGCCCTTATCCCCACCATAGCCCTGTTCCAGTTCGCGCCACAACGCGGCCGGGTCGAACCGCTCAGGGCGAAATACAAAATCCTGGCCCGAGCGATCATCGCATACATTTTTGACAAAGCGGACCTGCAAGCCCGCATGACTGATAGTCAGTGACGGACAACCCGTGGGAGTGAACGCCTCACATGCCAGGCGGACCAGGCGAGCAACAATCTCTTCAGCGCGTTTCGTGAGATCATCCCGAGTATCGAAGATGCCCTTTGCGAAGGTGTGGGACGAACATGAAACCCCAAACTCCTTCCCCTCACGCTGGCTAAGTGCATTGGCTCGCGCATCGAATGCCTGTCTCGCTGCGACATATTCGCTCCAGAGTTCGGCGTAGACCTCACCAGGATTCCTATTCATGACGCAGTCTCCAGGGATTCGATCGATAAGGCCAAGACCAACTGCTGCCCGAGCCGGGCGTCAGGCGCTTGACCCAACGCCGCCTCGATAGCCTGCTGGTTCGGAAAGAACACCTTGTCCGCCAAAGACCGCGGGCAACCCATATAGATCCCATCATTGTGGTTGTAGGTCGGCCACTCTCCGGCCGGGTGCCACATGAGCGACCCAATACGACGCCATTGATATTCGGTACAGCGTCCGTCAAAGACGCTGGGGCGGACGATCACCCGCCACTCGTTTTCCCCGATGACCGCAGGCGTAGAATCGAACACCGCATCATGGGGCAGTTGCGGTTGATCTTTCCAGGGGTTACGGGGCAGTTCCCGTGCTGCCACGGCCTGCATCAGCTCGGCCTGAACATAGGCCAGGACCTTCGGCTTGGTCTTCTCAAAGGCGACGCGGAAACCGGCACTCATCAGCACCTCACGCATCACATTGACCGGGAGGCAGACCAAGGCATCCAATGCCCCCTTGAGATGGCCGTCCTTTACCGACGCCGAAAAGCGTTCGACCGGCGTCATGGGTCGCGGTGTGCCTGTCATGTCAGCCTCTGCAATCAAGAAGGAAGTGATCCATGGGGGTAGCCTAGCAAGTGCAGCGGAAAACGTAAAGCGGAGAGTGCTAATTAAATATCACTCTTGACGAAAGCCAGCGGGCGGCTATAATGGCACCTATAGCGGATTGGTGGCGGGCAATACGGCCAGTCGAAAATCGGCTTGCCGCGCGTGGAACAGCAGCGCAGAGGCTCGGGGAATGGCCGAAAGGACGCGGTGCCGGCAAGCACATCAGTCGCTTGGGGAAACGCAAACGCCGTGGATCACCCGCGTGGAACACGTCAACGCCACGCATAACCGATAGACCGACAGGGGTCGCCATGCAAACCCAACCCGTCATTCCAGCAGTCGCCGTGATTGCACCGTCCGTCGAGGACGGTCAACTCTCCTGGTTGCCTGTCAGCGTCATTGCGCCCCGTGCGGGGCACAATCCCCGGCGTCATTTCGACCTGGCCAGGATGCGTGAATTGGTCGAGTCGGTCCGCGGGCAGGGCGTCATCCAGCCCATCGTGGTGCGTGCCATCGACGCCGGGCGCTATCAGATCATTGCCGGTGAACGGCGCTGGCGGGCGGCGCGCGAGGCCGGGTTGGATGAAATCCCCGCCTTCGTCCGCGTGGTGGATGACCTCCAGTCCATGCAGATGTCGATGGTCGAGAACACCCACCGGGACGATCTGGCCCCGAGCGAGGAAGCGCAGAAGGCGCGGGACCTGCTGACCCTGTGCCACGGCGATCGGGACGAGGCGCGACGCCGACTCGGCTGGAGTGCCGCGAAGCTCGACAGCCGGTTGGCGCTGCTGCATTGCACCCCGGCTGTCCTTGAGGCCCTGGACACCCGCCGTCTCACCCTGGGCCATGGCGAGTTGCTGGCCACCCTGGCGGCAGGCACCCAGGACGGCACCCTGCCGCGCATCCTGGAGCAGGGCATCAGCATTGCGCAGCTGCGCGAACGGATCGGCCAGGTGGCGCTGCCCTTGGGGCGGGCGATCTTCGACCAGGCGGCCTGCCAGGGCTGCGCCCACAACTCCGAGGTGCAGGGTCAACTGTTCGCCACCCATATCGACAGCGGCCAGTGCTCCAACCCCAAGTGCTACGGCGACAAGACCCGGTTGGTGCTGGAAGCCAGGAAGCAGGCCATGGCCCAGGAAGTGGCCGCCGTTTGGCTCGACACCGAGCGCGCACCGGAGACCTACGCGGTGCTTGAGGCGACCGGCGCACTCGGGGTGGGGCCGCAGCAATTCGCGGAAGGGTGTCGGCAGTGCGCCCACTTCGGGGTACTGATCGCGACCGCGCCGGGGCACGAAGGGCGGCTGACGGAAGACCTGTGCTTCAACCTGGCCTGCCGCGCGGAGAAGCAGGAGGCGTATCGCCGTCTGCTGGAGACTCCGCAGGGTGCACCGGCCGCGTCGTCGACCAAGCGGCTGGCAGCAGCGCCCAAACAGCCTGCAGCCGAAAGCCCGCACGCCGAGGCGACCCCCCAGAAGGTCCAGGACGTGACCGATACCAAGCTGCGTACCATCACCGCGGACCTGGCGCAGGAAGATAGTCGGGTGGCCCGTGCCGTGCGCCTCTTCGCCCTGCTGCGGGATGCCGGCTGCACCGACACCGAAAAGCTCGGGGTGGCCGCCGTGCCGACCGGGCGGGCGAGAGCTATGGCCACGCTGGTGGCCCTGGCCGATGACCAGTGTGTCGCCCTGGAAGCGGCCCTGGTGCGTTACATCCTCATGGAACGCAACGACGGCGATCTGCCCGGGGCGACCGTGGCGATCCTTGCCACCACCCAGACCGATCTGGCGCAGCGGTTCCGCGTGGATGAGCCCTTCCTGCGCGCCCACCGCAAGGCGGGCATGGATGCACTGCTGCGCGAGGCCGGCTTCGCTACCTGGTACGACACGACTCATGGCGAGGCCAGGTATGCCCGGCTGCTGCAAGGCAAGGTGGACACGATCATCACCGTGGCCCTGGCCCCGGATGCCTTCGACTGGTCCGGCTTCGTCCCCCAGGCCGTGGTGGGGCGCTTCAAGACCCTGGCCGGACGCACCTGAAACCCCGCCCGCAACACCCCCGGAGACTACGATGGCCCTCTTTGAACAACTTGCCGGCGTCCTGACCGCGGGCGAACGCCTCCGCTTCGAGATCGCCCGCAACCCGGATGGCGGCCTGACCCTCCTGGTGCTGCCACTCCTGACCAAGCCGGTGGAAAACCTGGACGGCGACACGGCACCCCTGCGCGCGGCGCTGGCGATGCCGCTGCGGATCACCGGGAGCGTCGCGGAACTGGATGCCCGGCTGCCCGGGATGCTCGCCACCTACGGGGAGCGCCGCCGGGATGTGGAAATGAAGGTCACTGCATTGGAAGCTTTGAAGGACGCGGGGAAGGCCGGGGCGCGGCTGGTGGAGCGCGGCAGCCAAGCGCCGGTTGCTGCGGCCCCGCTGGCCCCGGCACCGACCACGGCGCCGGCAGCGCCGACCGACCCCAACAACCTGTTCGCCTGAGCGCGCCATGTTTGTCCTACCAAACCATTGGGTAGCGAACCCCATCCGCGTGGTCTTGGCCGGTGCCGGCGGCAGCGGCAGCGAAGTCCTCGACGGACTGGCGCGGATCGACCGGGCACTGCGCGCCCTGGGGCACCCGGGGTTCCAGATGTCCGTGTTCGACCCCGACAGCGTCTCGGCGACCAATACCGTGCGGCAACGCTTCTGGCCCGCGGACCTGGGCCAGAACAAGGCGGAACTCCTGATGCACCGCTATGGCACCTTCGGCGGCCTGAACGGGCAGGGGTATGCCGAGGCCCTCACCGTGTCGGCGCTCGATGCCATCCGCCGGGTCGATCTGTTGGTGACGTGCGTGGACAAGGCCCGGGTCCGCCATGAGATCGGTGCCCATGATTGGCACCTGGACCCCTACCGCTGGCGCGACACCCTCTGGCTCGACCTTGGCAATGGGGCGCGCACCGGCCAGGTCGTGTTGGGCCACCTGGGTGGCTGGCTGGCGGACCCGGCCCGCCTGCCCAACGTCTATGACCTGTTCCCGGAACTGGCACAGGCCGAGCGGCTGGACGCCGACGACGCGCCAAGCTGTTCCGCCGCCGAGGCCCTGGCCGCGCAAGACCTGTTCATCAACCGCTGGGTGGCCGTCGCCGCCTGCGATCTGCTGTGGCAGTTGGTGCGACACGGCACCATCGGCGTCCACGGCTTCTTCATCAATCCGACTGGCGTGCGCGTGCGAGAGTTGGCCATCGACCCCCGCACCTGGGCGAGCTTTGGACTCGTCGCCGGGCGCCAGGCCGCCTGATCCCCCGACCCAGAACAGGAGCAGCATCCCATGACCGCCACCACCATCGAAACCCCGCCCCGCGTCTTTCGGCTCGGCGCCCTGGAACTGGCCGACCCCGACGCCTCCCTGTCCGCCGAGGACGCACTGGCGCTGTACGCGCCGAACTTCCCCCAGGTCCAGGGTGCGACGCTCGCGGCGCCCGAGTTCCGGGCTGACGGGACCCTGGTCTATCCCGTCGAGCGCCCGACGGTCAAGACCAAAGGATAGGCCACCAATGAACCCCGGCGAGATCACCGCCCGGCTGCGCGCCTGGGCGGATCACCGCGCAACGCCACCGGCACAGGAGCACACCCCATGCGGGCTCAGAGTCACAGCAGGCTGGCAACAGCGCCGGATCGATCAGGTCCTCAGCCGCGCCGCCCAGGATCGGCGGCGTGGCCGGTTCGACCCCCGGGCGCTGCCGCCGGCCTGAGCCCGCTCGCGTTCCCCCTGCGCGCCGCGCCCGGTGCCTTCCACGGGGAGACGGACACCCGTCGTGCCTATGCCGACTGGTTGGAACGCGACTGGCAGGAGGTCGCCGGTCTGCTGGAGTTCACCCTGGAAGCCGGGCTGGTGGACGGCATGGCGGCAGCCGTGGCCCTGGACGCAAACGATGGTGGCGATGCGCGTCCACTCTATAGACTGGCCTCGACTGCCCTTCAGGCCATCGGCGACCATCTGAACGCCCAGGTCGCGGACCTGGTGGACCCCGCGCTGCGCCCGGCCCTGCTGATCGGCGTGGAAGGGCGCGATGGGGCGATCCACCTGGTAGGCGAGGGCACGGCCCTGGTCTGCAACCGCCTGCCCTTGCTCACGCTGCATCCCGATCTGGCCAGCCTGTGCTATCGCGTCTGCATCCTGATGCGTGAGACCCTGGGGATCGACAGTACCCGCGGTTGGCAGCCGGACCTGTTCTGGAGCGTGGAGGAGCGCCTCGACGCCTTTCTGGCGGTGCCCGCGGCGGTCCGCAATGACCCCGCCGCCTTCCATGCCGCCTGTATCGACGAGGCCCAGGAGGGCGGTTGGTTGGAGCGCGGCACCGAGTCCGCGGCGGACGCGCTAGACCTGGCCACCGAGTTGGCGTCCTGGCTCGACGCCCGCAACCGTTGGCAGGCATTCGTCAAACGCCAAGACCGGTGCCGCCCGCTGACCGTCGCGCAGGTGGAGGCCAAGGCCGCCCGGTTGGCCGCGGACCTGGAGCGTGCCGACGCGCACCCGGTCGACCTGGCCTGGGCACGCTGGGTCCAGCTGGTGTGTGCCAGGCTCAAAGTCGCGGCGGGGCGCTCGCCAGCCGCGCCCACGCCGGAGGACGAGGGCGCCTGGGCGCTCGACTGGCTGATCCAACTGGACCCCGGGCTGCCCTGGTTCGAGGACGCCCTGCAAGACACCCTCGATCAGGCCGCCCAGGCGGGGGAGCGCATGCTGGCCAGCTACCCCTTCGCGGCCGGCGGTGCCCGGTCCATCCTGGACGCACTGACCAACGCCGCGACGGCGATGCCCCTGATCCTGGCCGCCCCGTCCGGCGATGAGGCTGAACATGCCGCTCACTGAAACCATGGCGCTGCCCAGCATCACCACGAGCCGCCCCACCGGGGCCATCGTCTTCCACGAACAGCGCCGGGAGGGCGGGGGCGGGATCACCTATCATCCGCTGGACGATGACGCGGGCGGCACCCACATCCTCCCCGGTCGGCCGCTGACTGCGGCCGATGCCCGCGCCCTGCTGGAAACTCTGCTCGGGGAGCGCACCAGCGAACTGCGGTGGACCCCGCCGAACGTGCTCGCGTCCGGCGACGAATCGCTGGTCTGGACTGTGCCCGGGGCGGTGCGCCCCATCCTCTTTCGTGGGAAGAAGGACGCGCCAATCCGCCTGGACGTACCCTGGCCAACCCTGGTGTTCGCCGCGACCGATGGCGCCATCCGGCTCGCCGCGATCAAGTCGCGCGGGCGGCCGACGGCGCGCACGCCACTGTTCCATGCACCGCTGTGGAACGTCTATGCCGACGGCCAGGTGTGCCTCGGCAGTGCCACGGTCCCGCACCTGGATGGCATCGACGCCATGCCCGGGTACGAGAGCGCGATCTTCGAGACCCTGTTCAGTCATGGGAACTTTCGGGGCAACCTGGCCTATCGCCAGGACCGCGGCGAGACCAGCGACCGCGATCATGTGCGGTTCTGGGGCGAGCTGGCGTTGGCCAAGGCGACCCGCTTTCCAAATGCGGCCCTGGTGCCCATGGGCCAGCGGCTGGAAACCTGGCTGGGGTTGGAGCGGAGCCGGTAGATGATCCCCGAACAGAGCAAGCCATGAGCTACACCGACGAACAACTGCGCGCCATCGAGCACACCGGCGGCCACAGCCTCACCTACGCCGTGGCCGGCTCGGGCAAGACCCACATGCTGGTCGGCCGGGTCCTGTTCCTGCTGGAGCAGGGGGTGCCGGCGGAACGCATCCGCGTGCTCGCCTTCAACCGCGAGGCGGCCAAGGAGTTTCAGACCCGGCTCGCGGGCGCACTGCCGACGCACCGCGTCGCGCCCAAGGTGTCCACCTTCCACAGCCTGGGGCTGTCCCTGACCGCGCTGTTCGAGAAGCATGAACTGCTGCCCCGACGCCGCCTGGAGGCGAGCGAAGCCGTGGAGAAGAAACTCGCCCGCGAGGCCGCCCTGGCGGCGCTGAAAGCGGAGGGCAGCGACGAGTACCCGAGCCAGGACGCGTTCGAGGCGTTTCGCGCCTTCATCGGGCTGGTCAAATCGGACCTGCTGTCCGCGGCCGACGCCTTCCGGACCTTTGGCCTGCTGCCGTCCTGCGCCTACTTCGTCCGGGCGTTCGTGCACTTTGAGCAGGCGCGGGAGCGGGCTGGCCTGCGGTTCTTCGCCGACCTGCTGTCGGACCCCGTGGCGGTGATGCGGGCCAACCCCAAAGCGCTCGCGCTGGTCACGAACAAGCTGGACCTGGTGGTGGTCGATGAGTTCCAGGACGTGAGTCGCGTCCAGGTGGAACTGCTGATCCAACTGGTGGGCACCCGGGCGCACCTGAACGCGGTGGGCGACGATTCGCAGTGCATCTATGCCTGGCGCGGTGCGCGGCCCGAGGTCATGGGGGCCGAGTTCGCTCGGCACTTCCCCGGGGCGACCCGTTACACCCTGTCCCGGACCTTCCGCTTCGGGCACCGGGTGTCGCTGGCCGCCGCCCAGTTGATCGGCCACAATCGCAACCGCATGGACACCCTGTGCGTCTCGGCACCGTCCACGCCGGACACCGGCATCGACGTGATCCGCGCCACCTCGGCCGGGGACCAGTCCGCGGTGGTGGCGGCCATCGACGGTTGGCGCCGCGCCGGGCGGTCGCTGCGCGAGGTCGCGGTCCTCGCCAGACTCTGGGCGCAGACGCTGAGCCTGGAATTGGCCCTGCTGGAGCGCGACATCCCCTATGTGAAGGCGAAGGACGACCTCTTCCGGGTCCCCGAGATCGCCGGCCTGTTGGGCTACCTGCGCCTCGCCGCCGGCACGCTCTTCGCCGAGCCGCGCGCACGCGAGATCGTCCGGCACATGCTCGCAACCCCGACCCTGTGGCTGACGGCGGCCACGCTCGATACCCTGGCGGATGCGATCGTGCGCGCCTCCGCGCAGGCCCCGACCCTGCTCATGCAGACCGCCCGCCAGGCCAAGAAGCCCTATCACGAAACGCGGATCGCCGACCGCGCGCAGCTGTGGCACGAGGCCCTGGGCTGGGCCGACCGGCCGGCCGCCGAGGCGCTGCGGTGCTATGCCGGTACTACCGATCTGGTGAGCGCCTTCGCCACCTCGGCCACCAGCGAGGCGGCGGCCGAAAAGGAATTGGCCTATCAGACGCTCCTGGACTGGGCGGTGCGCACCCGCACCACGGTGGGTGAGTTCGTCGCCCGCATGGACGCCCTGCGGCGGTCCCGCGAACGCTACGAGGCCGGCGGCGACACGGTGCTGCTGTCGTCGATCCACCAGGTGAAGGGGCGCGAGTTCCCCCTGGTCATCGTCACCGGGTTGGAGGACGGGCTGTTCCCGTCGCGCCGATCCAGTGCGGAGCCAATGCGTGAGGAGGAACGGCGGCTCGCCTATGTGGCGATGACCCGTGTCCAGGAACAACTCCTACTGGTCGTGCCGCCGGATGCGCGGTTCGACGCGGCCTGGTTGGGCATCCCCACCCGGGGTCCCGGTTCGGCGAAGACCGCCGCCAGTCCCTTCGCCTTCGAGGCCAATCTGCGCACCAGCACGGCACTCGGGGAGGCGATCATCCGTCGGTTGTCCGGCACAGACCCCGACGTGCCCTTGCCGGAGGCATCGCCCCAGGCGGCGCCGGTGCTCAACCGTTATCTGGGCGAAGTGGGTCTTGAAGAACGCTACCAACCGCCCGCGCAGCCGCCGACGGCGCCGGTTCCCCCCGGCGGCTGGGGCATCAACGACCGGGTGCGCCACCCCTTTTTCGGCGATGGCCTGGTGGTCGGCATTCGCGACCAGGACATCCTGGACATCAACTTTGGCGGGACCCGCCGGTCGATCAAATCGGGCAACGTGGCCATGGAGCGGGTGTGAGCGCGCGCGCACCCTGCGGGCGCTTCGATCCCGCCCTCGGCCGTCTGCCGGGCGCGGTCGCCCACGCGCTCTTCCGCGGCGACGATTGGCTGGCGACCTCCAACCTGACCATCACCACCGCACTGGAGGCCGCCGCGCCGAACACCCGCATCGCCTGGGCCTGCGACTGGGCGGTCTTCCGGACCTGGGCACTGGGTCGGGCGGCGGCGTGGTATCCGGACGAGCGCGACCGCATCCGACTCCCGACCCGGCCGGAACTGCTGGTGCGGTTCGTGACCGACACGCTGGGTGGTTATGTCGGCTACCTCGCGCTGACCGTCGCTTCAATTGACCGGAAATAGGTATACTGCCCGCGAAATGCCAAGCGAAAACACCTGATTTGGAGCGCATCATGATTGTGGTGACAGCGGTCGAGGCCCAAAACCGGTTGGTCCATGAGCTTCGTGATCCGCCTACATTGACCTTGAGGAGGACGACCTAATGGCAGCCAGCGCGTCAACGACCCACCTTGACACTCCCATCGGCGCCGACCTGTACGCCATGCTCAAGCGAGCCGCCGAGATCCGGGGTGTCGCCATGACGGACTTCGTCGTTGCCGCGGTCCAGGATGCGGCCCAACGGACCATCGCGGAGGCCGAGGTCATCCGGCTCTCCGTGGCCGATTCGGAGCGCTTCGCCGAGGCCATCCTGTCCCCGCCGCCGCCGTCTCCCGCCCTGGAGCGCGCCTTTGCCCGCCGTCGCCAGCTACTCGGCGGCGCATGACCGGTTGCGCGCTGCGATTCGTTCCGCTTTCGGCGTACCACGACCGCTCAACCTTCGCCAGCGGCTCCGAGCCGCTGGACAACTATTTTCGACAGCGGGTTAACCAAGACATTCGCCGCCGCGTCGCGGCCTGCTTCGTGGCCATCACCCCTGACGACCGAGTCGCGGGCTATTTCACCCTCGCCTCCGCAAGTCTCGTGCTGGCCCAGCTTCCTCCAGAGACCGCGCGCAAGCTGCCTCGCTATCCCACGATTCCCGCTGTCCGACTGGGACGCTTGGCCGTCGATAAAGCCTTTCGCGGCCAGGGACTCGGCGGCGCTATGCTCGCCGACGCCTTGGCCCGGGCCGCGCGCTCCGAGATCGCGGCCTTTGCCATGACCGTGGACGCCAAGGATGAGAGCGCATTGACGTTCTACCTTCACCACGGATTCATCCCGCTGCTTGACTCACCGATGGCGCTCTTCCTGCCATTGGCAACGGTATCGCCTTAGCTCCGTACTCTCTGGAGTCGCTCGCTATTCCGCCGAAATATCTGTATCCGTGGTACGTCCCCTATTTGCCCCCCTGGCAGCCCATCTGGCCCGGGCGCTGCACATCAAGGGGCACACGGTCCTGCTCGCCGATGCCGACGCGCAAGGCAGCGCCCGGGACTGGCACAACGCGGGGGACGGGAAGGCCGGCTTTCCGGTGATCGGCCTGGACCGGCCGACGCTCGATCGGGACCTGATCTCCCTGGGCGCCCCCTATCAGTGGGTCTTCATCGACGGCGCCGCCAAGCTGGAGAAGATGATCGCGGCGGCCGTCAAGGCGGCTGACCTGGTGCTCATCCCGATCCAGCCCTCTCCTTTAGATATATGGGCCTGCGACCCGCTGGTCGAGATGATCCAGGCGCGACAGACCGTCACGGACGGTGCCCCCGCGGCGGCCTTCGTCGTCACCCGGGCCAAGAAGGGCACCCTCCTGGCGCGGGAGGTCGCCGACGCGATCAAGACCTACGGGTTCCCGATCCTGCAAGGGGCCATCTATGATCGCACGATCTTTGCGCGGTCCATGGCCGACGGGTCCACCGCCATGGACGACGAGCCCGCGGGACCGGCCGCGTGGGAGATCCACCATCTGCTCAAGCAAGTCCAGGAGGCGTTCGATGTCTGAACCGCGTTTGAAGGTCAAGCCGCGCCCCGGGCAATCGCTAGGGGGCAGCGGTACGCCGTCGGGTCTGGCGCCGCTGACCGCGCTGGCCGCAGAGGAACCCACCGCGCGGCTCAACGTTCAGATCCCGGCGAAGATGCGCCAGCAACTGAAGATTCGGGCGGTGCAGGAGGGGCGTACGGTTCAGGACTTGGTGAAGCAACTGCTCCATGAGTACCTGAACTGAAGTTCAGTCGACCCCCAATGCCTGCGACTGCCGCATCGGCTATTGGGGCCGTCCGGAGGCTGCTCGCAACGGTGACCAACGGGGCTAGCAGTGGGCTGTTTGGGTGGCTAGACGCTCTGGACGCTGCATGTTGTCTCGCAGGAAGTGGGGCGTCGGCGCTTGCATTTGGTATGTCCCGCCGGGGTTGCAAAAAACTGAAGCTTGCGAACAAGGTTTTTGATACCCTTTTGATCGGGGAATTATGTGCGGGTGACACATAATGCCTATAAGTCTTGTTCTTTTCGGCCTTGATCATCGTTCCGGCCACCCCCGGTTACGCCGCCACCAGCAGGAGCGCGGACGACTTGGGCGGACGGGGCCGTCGGCGCGCTGGTGACGGAGGCAACGGCATGCGCTGGAGCACCTGCGCGAACAGCGTTTC
>NZ_CAJAXH010000149.1 GCF_903946935.1 uncultured Thiodictyon sp. | reverse complement strand
CGCGCCAGACGTTCTTTGAACACCTGCGCGCGCTCGCTCAGTACCTCCCCTTCGACTCCTGGGATGACCTGTTTGACTTCATGCTCGAGGCGCTACGGCCGGCTCCGCGCAAGACCCGCGGCCGACCGAACACGGGATAGGATCAAATTTGGAATTGCTGCTGATATCCCCACTTCGTTGACAACGCTCTCGCTGTTGTTATAGTTACAACATGCCAGCCGTTTTACTCCAGAAATCCCGTGCCAAGCTGGGCGATAACCGCTTTGCGGATATCGTGATCTGGCAACTCCCCCAGCCGGCCCCGGGCAGCCTTCACCCCTTCAAGTATCGCCTGGCGTTGGTGGTCGATGAGGTGTGCGTGCTGCGCTACGATAACGAGGCCGGCAAAGGCGACCACAAGCATGTGGGCACGCGTGAAGTCCCCTATTTCTTCACCACGCTCGACCGGCTGGTTGATGATTTCTGGGCCGATGTTGCCCAACTGTGAGGCATCCATGACCACTGTCACGATCGAAGTTGCCGATATCGAGACCACCAAGCAACGCATGAAGGCCGCTTTCCGGGGTGAGCCCCAGGGCTGTTTCATCACCTTCCCCAGTCACGAGGACCTGTGGTCCACCTTGACGGCCAACCGCTGGGCGATCCTCAAGGCACTGACCGGGGCCGGTCCGCTCGGGGTGCGCGAGCTGGCACGGCGGGTCGGGCGCGACGTGAAGGGCGTTCACACCGACGCACAGGTGCTGGTGCAGAGTGGCGTCATCGACAAGGCCGCCGACGGGACCTTGCTGTTTCCCTATGATATGGTCCATGTGGAGTTCATGCTGAAAGCGGCATAGCCGCTGGCCAATCTTGCGCAGATCCCAATGACCTTGGGCTTGCAGCACTCAGACCTGCCATTAGGGACCTTGCGGCGCTACTATGCCGCCAGCCAACCAGGTCCGAGGACGCACCGCCCATGACCGACGCGCTTGCCCCCGCTCAGCCACCCACCGCCGCACCCCTGCCCGCGATCAGCGAGCACGCCTGCTACCTGATCTATCCGGCCCCGCTCTGCGATGGCCCGTTGGCGCCGCGCCTGACCCTCGGCGACCTGGCCGACGCCCAGGGCTCGCCGACTGCGCACGACAGGCAGGCGCAGACCCGCTGGATCACCGCCGAGGCCCTGGCCACCATCACGCAGGAGCGACGCGCACGGCCGGTCTGGGAACCGGGGTCTCTGGAGCCCGGTGACGACCTCTATCCCTATGTCCAACGCCTGCTGGTTGGCGACCAACCTGCCGCGGCGCACGCACCCGCGACCCAATCGACGGTCACGGCCGAGTCGCCCCCTGCAACCGTCTCCCGACTCAGCGAGTCCGCACGCAAGCTGGTTCAGGGCCAGTGCCTCGCCTACCCGCCCATGATGCCCAACGAAGAGCGCCGGCCCAAGCAACTCGGCATCCGGCTCGGCCAGGCGCGCAATCCCAGACTACGCTCCATCGCTACCCCACCATGAACTGCCAAGCCTGCGACGATGGCGCCCATGTCAACCAGCCATTCAGCGTCCTGTTCTCACTGACCCGCGACCACAAGACTCCCGAGGCCCGCATCGACGAGCAGCACGCCGATACCGATGGTGCAGCCCGACTGCAACTCCCGAAGGACCCGGATCTGCCCGACCAGGACGCATGGGAGATCCAGGCCGACCTGACGGCGCAGGGGTTCGCACTCCAAGGCCCTCTGTGCCAATGTAGGTGAGACAGCACCCCCCGGTTAAATTACTGGCTCTCTGGGATCTCAGTAGGTCGCATAGTTTCTCAAAAACAGCAGGATAGAGCGGTTACACAAAAAGAAAACGGCTCTATGGCAACGTCTGAAAATAGCGTAAGCCTCTGATATAAAGGTTCGGCAGAGCAGTAAT
>NZ_CAJAXH010000148.1 GCF_903946935.1 uncultured Thiodictyon sp. | reverse complement strand
CACACCGCCGACACCCAAGCTGCCTCCCGCAGAGGTTTGGATCAACCCGCCGGCCGCAGGCTTAACCGAGATCCAAGAGCCTCCCGAGCAACACTAAATTCGACACCCCGGTGTCTCATTTTCATTGACACATTCCGCCTGCTCGCCGCTGGACGCCTTCTGGCAGCCGCGGTTGCCACCCAGTCGCAACGGCACCCGCTGGCTGAATGTGCTCAAGACGTTGGTCGCCTACCGCCTGATCGACCCCGGGAGCGAATGGCGGCTGCATCGTCACTCGTTCGACCACAGTGCGATGGGTGAACTGCTGGGCGAGGACGCTGCCATTGCCCACAGTCACACCCTCTGGACCTGGTATATTCAGCTCACCGAAGTCGAACAGGCGTTCAAGGAACTCAAGGGTGACCTGAGTATTCGCCCGATTTACCACCAATTGGATACGCGGATCGAAGCGCATATCTTCGTCGCCTTCTTGGCCTATTGTCTCCAGGTGACCCTCAAGGCCCGTCTGCGTCCGCTGGCGCCGGGCCTCACCCCACGCTCCGCCTTGGAAAAATTCGGCGCCATCCAGATGGTCGATGTGCATCTGCCGACCACCGATGGACGCACGCTGATCTTGAGCCGCTACACCGAGCCGGAATCCGACCGGCAACTGCTGCTCGACCGGCTGCATTTGCGTCTGCCCGAGCAACCGCCACCGAGGATTACTGCCACACCCCAAGCACCCATACACTAATCGCTGTGTAGTGCCGACCTTTGCCCCCTGCAGGGCGTAGGCGTGCGACAGGGCTGAGGTGTCCGGCCCGAAGCGCCCGTAGTGCGTCGCCGGGCCGGCAACCAGGGGCGGGGCCTCCAGATGGAGCGAGAAGGGCGGGTTGATCAGGGCCACCCCGAAGCCGGTCGGGTCGCAAGACCAAATCTCCCAGTGGGTAGGGCGCAGCGAGCGAGCGCTACCCGCTCGAATCGCCTGGGCGGCGACCGGCTCAGCTCGCTGATTCGGGTCTGCGCTGCGGACCGATCAGTGCGGTCAGACTGTCGGCATCGAGCAGGTCGTCGATCCAGGCATCCAACTGGGCGGGCGAGGCGGTGGCGATGCACTCCTCGGCCCAGGGCGGCAAGGGGCCGAAACGGCGGGCAAGAAGGCGCTTGAGTCCTTCGGCCTTGCCTTCGGCCTTGCCTTTGGCCTCGCCCTTGACGAAGATCGATTGATAGGCGCGGGTCTCTTCCAGAGGCGTCAAACGGTGCAGCATGGTCCAGATCTCCTCTGCGGTCAGGGTACGGAAACGCTCGAAAAACAAAAACTCCAGGATTTGCGACAGGGTACCGCGGGTCGGTTCGGGTAAGGCGGAGTCCTGGATGGCCTGCCAAAGTTGCGGCGCCCTTTGCGCCAGATCCTGGTCGCGCTTGAGCACCAGGGGCGCGAAGACGGCGACGAACGGATTGTCGGGCTCCCGCTCCAGCCACTCGGGCAGGAAGCGCTCGAGATAGATCGCCTTGAGCGGCAGGTCGCCCGCGGCGAAGCCCGGTGGCAGGCCCGGGTCGTCTCGCTCGTCGAGAAAGACCAGTATTGCGCGGACCTCGGCGCTGGGGTGCTGCTCACCTTAGAGTCCCATCTTGGTCAGCAGGTTATACCAGACATGCGCGGCGGGTTGGGCCTGAAATTCCACCAGATAGACCGGCCCGCCGTGCCCCTGCGGCTCGAAGACCGCGTCGATGCGCCGCTCCATCGCCTTGAAGGTCAGGGACCCGAAGGCATAGTCGCCGACCAGCGCCAGGCCCGCGGTCAGCACGCGGAAGGCTTCGGGGCCGGTAGAGAGGAATTCGTAGATGACTTGGTCGGTTTTCATGGCTTCAGATTGCCGCGGGGCGCGCCGTGGCGGGGCTTGACTTAAGTGTACTGCGATCCGGCTGGCGGTGCCGCCGGAGGATCTCCCGGGCTTGCTCGGTGCCGCGAAGAAGATCGGGCCAGGGAGCGTGTCGGGCTTCGTTCCTCAGCCCGACCTACGGGCTCAGCCACGGGTGTCCGGAGTTCGATTCGAATCGGCTTGCCAGGCGACCTGCATTTCGCATTCAATCGCGCGAGCGGGTACGGGGACGATGCGGAACGATCTTGAAACAGACACAAGGCCGGGGGAATTGGGATGGAGAACGAAACCGCGATCGAGACCTGTCGCGCGCTCATGGAGCGGGGTGATCGGCTCGCTGAACAGGGCGACCCTGAGTCGCTCGCCGCCGCGGTGGCAGTCTATGACGAGGCGATTGCGTTGGGCGATGTGCTTGACCTGTCGGTGGCTGACGAGCGGCGAGAGCTGGCGAAGGCCCAAAACAGAAAAGGCATCGCACTCTGTAAGCAAGGCACCCCGGCCGCGCTGGCGGCGGCGGTGGACGCCCATGACGAGGCGATCGGGCTGCGCCGGGGGCTTGACCTGTCGGTGGCCGAGTACCGCAACGACCTGGCCGGGGCCTGCACAAACAAAGGCATCGCGCTCCAAGCCCAGGGCACCCCGGCCGCGCTGGCGGCGGCGGTGGACGCCTATGACGAGGCGATCGGGCTGGGCCGGGGGCTCGACCTCTCGGTGGCGGGGTACCGCATCTACCTGGCCAACGCATGCTCGAGCAAGGGCGTTGCACTCAGAGCCCTGGGCACCCCGGATGCGCTGGCGGCGGCGATGGTCGCCTATGACGAGGCGATCGGGCTGCTCCGGGGGCTCGACCTGTCGGTGGCGGAGTACCGCAACGGCCTGGCCTGGGCCTGCTCGGACAAGGGCCTCACGCTCGCAGCCCTGGGCACCCCGGCCGCGCTGGCGGCGGCGGTGGACGCCTATGACGAGGCGATCACGCTGCGCCGGGGGCTCGACCTCTCGGTGGCCAAGTACCGCAACCACCTAGCCGCGGCCTGCTTGAACAAGGGCAACGCGCTCGAAGCCCAGGGCACCCCGGCCGCGCTGGCGGCGGCGGTGGACGCCTATGACGAGGCGATCGGGTTACGCCGGGGGCTCGACCTCTCGGTGGCCAAGTACCGCAACGACCTGGCCGCGGCCTGCTCGAACAAGGGCGACGCGCTCCAAGTCCAGGGCACCCCGGCCGCGCTGGCGGCGGCGGTGGACGCCTATGACGAGGCGATTGGGCTGGGCCGGGGGCTCGACCTCTCGGTGGCCGAGTACCGCAACTACTTGGCCGCGGCCTGCTCAAACAAGGGCGTCGCGCTCGAAAACTGGCTCTCTGGGATCTCAGTAGGTCGCATAGTTTCTCAAAAACAGCAGGATAGAGCGGTTACACAAAAAGAAAACGGCTCTATGGCAACGTCTGAAAATAGCGTAAGCCTCTGATATAAAGGTTCGGCAGAGCAGTAAT
>NZ_CAJAXH010000147.1 GCF_903946935.1 uncultured Thiodictyon sp. | reverse complement strand
GTTGACGCTCGCGATCGGTTACGAGGACAGGCGCAGGACGAAGCAAGGGCATCGAAAAAACCAGAGTAGATCACGAAGTTTGCATCTTACAACGCGCTCTTCAGAAACGGTATTAGGATTTTCATCCTGCGGTACTAGCCTAAGAATGCTAACACCGCGCGACTCTTTCCGCCGCTCTCTTGGCGTGCGGGCGGGTCGGCGCCCCCGGCCGGGGTCACGACCGCAACGCCTTCATGCCTGCGAACCGCTCCCGCACCGACCCGCCGACCTGGCCCCGTCCGCAATCAAGAAGTCGCCTGATACCCTTTGCTCAGGGGTGCAGACAGAGGTACTGCCAGATCACCGATGCCCCGGCCAAGGCGGTAATCTCGGCCACGTCATAGGCGGGGGCGACCTCGACCAGGTCCATGCCACGGAAGTCGATCCCCTCCAACCGTTTGAGGATCGCCATGACCTGCCAGGTACACAGTCCCCCGACCTCGGGGGTGCCGGTGCCGGGCGCCTGGCCGGGGTCGATGGCATCGATGTCGAATGAGAGATAGGCGGGGCCGGACGCGAGGACGGCATGCACCTGAGCGGCGACGGCCCGCGGTCCGGTCTCGTGGACCTCCTCGGCGGTGACGATGCGCACGCCCTGGGCCAGGGTCCAATCGTAAACGGCGCGCTCGACGGGCGAACGGATGCCGATCTGGATCATCCGCCGCGGATCGACCAGGCCCTCGACGATGGCCCGGTAGAATACCGAGCCGTGGCCGAGCGGCTGACCGAAGCTGTCGGGCCAGGTGTCCACATGGGCGTCGAAATGCACGATTCCGACCGGCCCGCACCGCTGCGCCAGCGCCCGCAGCAGCCCCAAGGTGATACTGTGGTCGCCGCCGATGGTGACCAGGTGGGCATATTGAGCCGCCTGGTCGGCGATCAGGGACAGGGAGCCGGGGAGGTCGCCGAGGGCAATGGCGAAGTCGCCGACATCCGCGAGGCCCAGGGTGCGTGGGTCGCGCCAGTTCGCCGGGTTGTCGCCGTCGACCAGCATGCGGCTGGCACGGCGCACCGCGTGTGGCCCCTCGCGGGCTCCGGAGCGGTTGGTGGTGCCAAGGTCCAACGGCACGCCAGCCACGCAGATGCGCGCGGCCGCGGGGTTCAGGGTGCTGCCGAGAAAGGTGGGCGGGATGGCAAAGGTGGGTGTCATGGTTTGGAAAACGCCGGCCGTTAAGATCGCCTGGAACCTATCATAATGCGTCGGCTTGCCGATCGTGCCGACGGTATCCTCGGCCTTGGTCAACAATCCTGCCACTGGGAGCGCCGACATGCTGTCAGCCAACCGCCGCAGGCGGTTCGCGGTTTCGCGGTAAATCGCAAAGGATCTTGTTTTCGCGCGGATCCAACGGCGCTTCGCGCCGTCGCCGACAGGCTGTCGGCGCTCCCAGGGACGGCGGGGTTGGTGTCTGCGACTACTTGCCCAGCCGCTGGAGCGGTGTTACGAGAGGTCGGGTGGCCGGAGTTATGATCAACGCCCGCAACTGCCGAGAGGAATCGACTATGTTTCCGACACCTGTGCGCGTGTTCTTGACCCGGGGCATCGGCGTTCACCGCCACGCCCTAACCGCTTTCGAGCTGGCCCTGCGCGATGCCGACATTGAGCAGCAGAACCTGGTCTATGTCTCGTCCATCGTCCCGCCCCACTGCCTGTTGATCCCGCGCGAGGTCGGGCTGGAGGCCCTCAGGCCCGGCGACATCACCTTCTGTGTGATGGCCCGCAGCGAGACCAACGAGCCCGGCCGCCGCATCCATGCCAGCGTCGGACTCGCCCGACCCACGGACCCCGATGGCTATGGCTACATCTCCGAACACCACGGATTCGGCGAAACGGAAACACAGAGCGGGGACCATGCCGAAGACCTCGCCGCCAGCATGCTCGCCAGTTCGCTCGGGCTCGAGCTGGATCCTGAGGTCGCCTGGAACGAGCGCCGCAGCATCTACGAGCACAGCCATCTGGTAATCGAGAGCCTGTCGATCACCGCGGCCACGCAAGGCGACCCCGATGGACGGCGGACCTGTGCCGTCAGTGCGGCGGTGTTCCTGTTCTCCTGAGCGCTAGGTCATCGCGTCGGTCTGTGGCCCGACCGCGGGTCAGTTCACCGCGCCTTGTGCTCGCCGCGGTTGGCATCGAGCACGCGTTGGTAGCGGTCCGGGTCGTTTTTCAGCATGAGCACATAGTCCTCGACGAGACTCCTTTGTGCAGTATGTTGATGTGGGGTACGGCTGCCGGGATTAACGGCAAGAGGATATCAGCGCTGGTGGGCGTCTTGCGTGACCAGCAAAACGCGCCGGTCATGCCGGGGGCGTCCCGCGGACAGCCGATTCGGCCATGCCGGGTGACCCGAGGCGCCAGCCAGGACCGGGGAGTCTAACCGCGATTTGTTACGGCTTCGCTACACGCGAGTTCCTGGTCTCACAGGCGGCGGGGATTCAGTCAGTCTTCCCGCCGACAAGCAGTATGAAGGGTTTCCCGTATAATGGGTGGGCGCCGATCCGGCGGACGCAGCAGGATGGACCGCGGCGCGTCCACTCATGAATCTGCGCCGTCGGCGAAAGCATGAGATCAGCCCAGCACCCCTTGCCTGCACGGACCTCGACTGCACTATGTACAGCAACGACCGACTGATCATTTTGGACGCCGACGGCACTACCGTGGATGCCTTCAGCGCCATCGACAGGACCTTTGCCCTGCATGACATGGACATCGGCCCGCTGACCGGCTTCCAGAAACGGCGCCATGTTTTCAAGTACCTGGGCGGGGTGAAGGAGTTTCCGCGCAATCTGCGCAAGCAGTTCGCCCGGGCGAAGCGCTCGCGTCTCATCGCCACGCTGACCGACATTTATCGTGAGGAGGGCCACCTCTACGAGGGGATGGCCCAACTGCTGGAGCGACTGACGGACCAGCCCGGGCTGCGCGTGGGGATCGTGACCCGCAACATCACCCGGGACCCGGTCGCGACCCTGGAGACCCTGTTCCGGCGCGAGGGCTTCGACCCGGCCCGCTTTCACTTCCTGGTCCATTTGCCCTTGGCCTTGGAGAAGTTGGACGCCTTCCGTGCGGTGCGCGCCCAGTTCGAGGTCAACCCGGCACTCGCCTTTGCCTGCGGCGACGAGGCTAGAGACTATCAGGCGGCGGTGGGCGCGGGCCTCCAGCCCTTCATCGTGTCATACGGTTTCGAGGATTTTGAGCGGCTCACCGTGCGTCACGGCATCCCGGAGGAGTTGATCTCCCGCAGCCCGGCCGATCTGGCCGCGCGGCTACTCCATGCCCTGGGTCTCGCGGGCGCGCCAGCATAGTGTCCGCGGCCGGCCGCGGCGCGAAACCTAAAATCAGCAGTTAAGCCGCAAATGAACGCAAAGAAACGCAAGATAGACCAGTGGCTTATGGGTCCGCCTCGAACAAGCTCGGCTCACCCGCCGGGTACACTGCATGCTTCAGCAAGCCACAGATGTCCTCTTGTATTTATTTGCGTTCGTTTGCGTTCATTTGCGGCCAAATACTCTTTCTAGGCTGGGTTAACCGTATCGTCATCATTTCCTCACGGGCCGGCAACAGCGGCTGGATACAGTGGATGCTGCTTCTTTAATGAGCCGAGGATCATCCATGCCAGCGATCGCCCCCGCAGTACCCCTGAGGCGCGGTGCGCGCCTGTTCGTCGAACTCGCCACCAGCGCATACGAGGTCCGCGAGGCCCAGTCGCTGCGCTTTCGCGTCTTTGGCGAGGAGTTTGGGGCCAAGCTCAAGGGGGGCCATCAGGGACTGGATGTCGATGACTTCGACAGCGTCTGTCAACACCTGTTGGTACGCGAGGCCAATACCGGCCGGGTGGTCGGCTGCACCCGGCTATTGACCGATACCAACGCCCAGCGTAGCGGGTGTTTCTATTCTCAGGGCGAGTTCGACCTGGGACCGGTAGCCACACTCCCCGGGCGAAAGCTGGAAATCGGTCGCACCTGCATTGCCCCGGACTACCGCCAGGGTGCGGCCATCGCGGTGTTGTGGTCGGGATTGGCCGGCTTCATCCAACTGCACGGGTTCGACTATCTGTTCGGCTGTGCCAGTATTCCATTAGGTGCCGACGATATCCAGGCCGCGGCCATCATGAACCGCATCCGCCGTCAGGCCATGGCGGCACCGGAGCTGCGCGTCAACCCGCGCGTGCCGCTCTTGAGCAGCGCGGTCCCGGACGCGGTGCTCGATGCCCCCCTGCCCCCCTTGCTGAAGGCCTATTTTCGCTTGGGCGCGCGGGCCTGCGGCGAGCCCTGCCGGGACCCGGACTTTGGCGTCGCCGACGTGCTCATCCTACTGCGGGTCGCGGAGCTCAACCCGGCCTATTCCAGGCACTTCATCGAGCGCGCGGACGCGACTTGAGCCCGATGGCACAGGCCCTGCAAGTCGCGGTCGTCACCGAGACCTACCCCCCTGAGATCAATGGTGTCGCCAATACCATGCGGCAATTGGTCGCGCGCCTGGCGCAGCGCGGCCATCGGGTTCAGGTGATCCGACCGCGTCAGGCGACCGACCGCAAGCCGCACCCCACCGAGACCCTGGTGCCCGGCCTACCCATCCCGGGCTATCCCGGTTTGCGTTTCGGGCTGCCGGTGTATTGGCGCCTGCGCCGGCAGTGGCACAGGCAGCGCCCAGATGTCGTCTATATCGCCACCGAGGGACCGCTGGGACAGGCCGCGCTCAGGGCCGCGCAGGCGGTGGCCATCCCTACGCTGACGGGCTTTCACACCCAGTTCGAGCAATACAGCCTGCACTATGGGCTGGGGCTGCTGGCGGCACCCATCGCCCGCGCCTTGCGTCGCTTTCACAACCGCTCCGACGCCACCCTGGTCCCCACCGCGGAATTGCGCGACCGCTTGACGGCCGAGGGATTCAACAAGGTCCAGGTGGTCGGGCGCGGGGTCGACACCACACTGTTCAATCCGACACGTCGGCGCACTGAACTGCGCGCCCGCTGGGGCTGCGCCCCCGCGGACCCGCTGCTGCTCTATGTCGGTCGCCTCGCGGCAGAAAAGAATATCGCACTGGTACTGGAGACCTTCACCCGCACCCAGGCGGCCCTGCCCAATGCGCAATGCATGCTGGTGGGCGATGGCCCGGAGTTGGCCCGACTGCGACGGGCCTATCCGCAATTTCGCTTCGCCGGCGCCAAGGTTGGGGTCGAGCTCGCCGAACACTATGCCAGTGCCGACCTGTTCGTCTTCCCAAGCCTCACCGAGACCTTCGGCAATGTGGTGCCCGAGGCCATGGCCAGCGGGCTCGCGGTGGTCGCCTTCGACGATGCGGCGGCCCACAATATCATCCGCTCCTGGGACAACGGCATCACCGTCGACCCTGGCGACCCCGGCGCCTTTATCGCTGCCGCCGTGGCGGTGGCCCAGGACCTGGGGCGCCTGCGCCGCTATGGGGTCAAGGCCAGGGCCACGGCCGAGACGCTGGACTGGGATGGGGTCATCGACGCGGTGGAGCGCTGCCTATTCGATGTGATTCGCCGGCACGCCATGCCACATCGCCCTGAAGGTCTGGCGGCAACGCCCGAATAAACCTAGCTCAAACTGACCACGTAGACCCCGGCGCAGATCAAGAGTACCCCCAGGGTGCGCACCAGCGTCACCTCTTCGCCAATCAAGAAGCCGACCATCACCGCCAGGGCGAATCCCAAGCCCTCCAGCGGATAGGCCTTGCTGACATCCCAGCGCGCCAATACGCCTAACCAGGCCACCGCCCCGAGCGTATAGAGCAGGAACCCGCTGAGTATCCCCGGACTGAGCATGAGGGTCGTGACCAGGTGAGGCCCGGCGGGCTGCGCCAATGCCGCCTTCACCGCAACGCTCGACATCCCGGCCTTGATCAGGAATTGCGCAGTCACCGAGAGCAGGACGCAGCCAACGGCCGCTAAGGTGGTCTTCATAAATGGCGCACCGGCAGGCAGGGGGCCAGGGTGAGCGTCGGCACGGCGGCTGGATGCTCGCGGCGGCTCGGCACCCGCGCCTGGGCCAGGATGCGCTCGAGGATCTGCGGCACCTCGAATACCGCGCGATTCTCCACCCGGCGCACGCGCAGCTGATAGTCGGGCAGGTCGCGCGTCAGCTCATCCACCGCCGCCCGGACGGTGCGAAAATGGCGATGCACGACACCCAGCCCATGCTCGCGCACCCACTGCGTATTCCAGCGCTCTTGCGGCATGGTCCAGGGATTGCGGGTCACGATCACCGGCAGCCCCTGCTGCACGGCCTCGCTCAGGCTGCCCGGCCCCGGCTTGCCGATAAAGAAATCCGCGAGCCGCATCCAGCGCGCCACCTCGGTGGTAAAGCCAACCACCACCCGCGGTGCGCGCGCCGGCATGGCGCGCAGCGTATCGGCCAGGGCCTGATTGCGACCACACATCAGGATCAACGGCGTATCCGGCAGGCGCGCGGCAATCCCCTTCATCGCCCGCGAACCGGTACCGCCGAACAGCACCAGGCCGGTAGGGGTGTCGGCGTCCAGGCCCAGGCGCTGCCGCTCGGCGGCACGATCGAGCGGCGCCTGCTGGTAAAACTCCGGGCGCAGGATCATCCCGCTACTGAGATACACACGACTGGGGGCGCAGCCGGCGGCCAGCGCCTGAGCGCGCGCGTGTTCGGTGCCGCACACCAGATGCTGTGCAAGATCGGGCTCGATCCAGAAATGCGGCGGATGATCCGCCATGTCGGTCAGCACAGTGACGAAGGGCACCCCCGGACAGGCCAGCGCCAGGGCCTCGTGCAGCGGGCGATTGAAGTTGGGGATCAGAGAGACGACGAGGTCGGGGCGCGTCCCCTCCCAATGACCCGCCAGCCGCCGCACCAGGGGGCCGTGACCCAGGCGGATCGCCCCTTGCAGCAGTTTGAGTTCCTGGGCCAGACCGAGCGTAAAGCCGGTGGCCAGACGCTGATTGTAGAGGTCCTCGGGCTCCATGCCGGTGTAGCGACGGAAACGCCCGCGCGGGTCCAACACCTGGGTCAGATTGACCTTGCGCACACACCATGGCAGCCCCTGGTCATGGATACTCTGCTCCAAGGCCTGGGCCGCGGCGCGATGACCGCCACCGGCGTTGAACCAAATCAGGTCGACACGCCGCATGGCGGCAGTCGCTGCACACGGTGGCGAGGCCAGCGAGATTCCGTGTAAAAAAGAGGGGGCGCAACGGGTCACAAAGCGAGGTTCCAAACGACTGCACCATAGCGGTCAGGATTGACCCGATTATCAATGGTCCTGGTGACAGTCGTGTGACCGCCGCTCGCGACGACTGGCCCGTTCACCGGCGACCGGGGGTGCGGCGGCCTGCCTCACGGTATGGTTCAAAATAAAACGTCTTTCTCGGTTTACCAATCTAGCAGCCTGTCGGACTTGATGGCGTAACCGATTGATTAAAAAGGAAAACGACTTTTTGGCGCAAAAGAGGAAACTCTTTGCATTCAATCGGTTGCATCACTAAGTCCGACAGCCTGCTAGAGTCAAGGTCTAATATTGGACGCGTCTTCGTGTCCCAGAGCCCAGCCCTTTTAAGGTGTCATCAACATATTGTAAGATAAGTGTATTTTCAGCGCTACCCGAGAGCCCCAGCAGCCATGTTTGGCGAAATCCTCCAGAAATTTGCCGAGAAAAGTCCTTCTACCGTCATGGTACGCGCCCTGCTGGAGCAGTTGCTCAATGCCGAGAAACTGGACCAGTGGTTTGAGGTCACGCGCCAGACCCAATACACGCGTGACATTCTGTTCTCGTCGCTCGTGGGACTGATGCTGCAAGTCGTAT
>NZ_CAJAXH010000146.1 GCF_903946935.1 uncultured Thiodictyon sp. | reverse complement strand
TGGCCGTATTACGTCCGCAGTAAGGGGATAACCGAGGAAAACTGCGTTTTTAGCCGAAAATCGCCTCTTTTTTTGCCAAAAAAAGCCATCCAACGGCCTCAGGCGGTGGTGACGGTGGCTAAGTCCGACAGGCTGCTAGGCTCCAAGGCCGACTTCGTGGCGCTTCCCCTAACACAGCTTACCGATGTGGGCATCTATCCTTACGATCCCCACAATCCTGGCCCAGATATACAAGTTGGTCCTGCAGATGCGGTGAGTGTAGTCGGGTTTCCGTTCGGCATCACTGCTGGTGGTGCATTTGGCGTTTGGGCAACAGGGTTCCTTGCCTCGGAGCCTGACGTGAATTTTAATGAATTGCCCGTTGTGCTCATTGATTGCAGGAGCCGGCAAGGGCAATCCGGATCCCCCGTATTGGCGTATAGGTCAGGCGGCGCTCTTGCCATGAGGGACGGAAGCTCCGCAATATTTACCGGCCCAGTGCAGAAATTTATCGGCGTCTACAGCGGCCGCATCAACGCTGAGTCAGATCTTGGAATTGTCTGGAAGGCCGAGGCAATTGCCGAGCTAGTCCGCACCCTATGAATCTTCCATCTCCTCCAGGCTCTTCACCGGACCCGCGTAGCCTGTGCATCCCAGGCCATCCTCGACCGAGGTGGGCTCAAACGGTTTGGCTGCGCGCAGCACCAGGGCGTCACCGCGGTCTTCATGATGAGTTCTGTCCCCGCGTCCCAGTGGTGACGCGCCCGCAGATAGCCCGGTATGACAAGCTGCCCCTTCGTAGAGAGCCGAATGGTTTCCACGAGCTACTCCAGGTAAGATTTGGTAAGCCGGAGTCTAGCACCACTTTGTTTTTGTTTAGGCTGCACCCGATCCGGCTGCGGACGACCAATGTGAAACCTGGAGGTGGTGTGAGCGACGAGGCCGCGCTTGCTCACACCGAAACAGCGCTGGATTGAAAGACCTGATCCCGAGCCATTGCATGACCCGGTGCCCTGCGCAATCAATACTTCGGAGCCAACCCCGCCTGTTTGCAGAGCTCGTTTGCGGTGATATGATCGAATTGTTTATGCCGCTTGATCGGAATCACTTTCTTGCCGTCTGTATAGATCGCATGGTTGGCGCCTTCCCGGAGCAAACGCAAGCCATTGGCTTCAAAGTAGCCTACCAAATCACGCCGTTTTACCGACAAGGTCCAACTCCACTGGCAGCTGCTCAAGTAAGGCGTTGCCGACCGGGATTTCCCGGCCAAGGTCTTGGTATGCCTGGACCATCTCGTGCAACGCATCGCGGAGCATTGCCCGGCACTCTTCGAGGTTAGCGCCTTCAGTGATGACCTCGGGCCAGTCGATTAACTGACCCATGTAGCCGCCGTGGAAGCAGGTATATCGTGCTGTGTAGGTTTGCAGCATGTTGGTTAGCTCTGGTCAGGACAAGGCGGTGGAAGGTTATTCCGCCGGTCCAGTATTCGCCCCACTGGTAGTCGCGTCAAGTTGCACCGGGGGTCCGCCGTGCGCAACAATGCCCCCGGCTGAGAACCGCGAGCCGCCTGACGGCGACGGGCCGACAGAATGTCGGCGCTCCCATGGGTCCGCCTGTCCCCATCCCCACAACGCCGCCGCCCCGCACCTGTCGGCTTGCCGACAAGGCCGCCCTCCACCGCCCGCGAACCTCCTAAAAATAAACCAGTTTCTCCGCGACGCGAAGTCCGGCACGGCCTTTGCTTTACCGTCTCCAGAGTCAATTTGAACCCCCCGGGCCGGGCGCCCGCGACTTCCTGGAGGTATGTGATGGAGTTGAAGGTGATCGAACCCGGCACGGGTGCCGCCGCTGCGGGCGGTTGTGCATCAAGCGGTTGCGGCGGCAGCAGCGATGCGCTTGCGCACCTGCCGGAGCATATCCGCGCCAAGGTCCACAACCATCCCTGTTATTCGGAGGAGGCCCATCACCACTATGCACGCATGCATGTGGCGGTGGCCCCCGCCTGCAATATCCAATGTCATTATTGCAACCGCAAATACGACTGTGCCAATGAGTCTCGCCCGGGCGTCGTCTCCGAGGTCCTCACCCCCAATCAGGCGGTGAAGAAGGTCATCGCGGTGGCCGCCAATATTCCCCAGATGACGGTGCTCGGCATTGCCGGCCCCGGCGATCCATTGGCCAACCCCGGGCGCACCCTGGACACCTTCCGCCAGTTGTCGGAAAAGGCCCCGGACATCAAGCTGTGCGTCTCCACCAATGGGCTGGCACTCCCGGACGTGGTGGATGAACTGTGCGCGCACAACATCGACCATGTGACCATCACCATCAACTGTGTGGACCCGGACGTAGGGGTCAAAATCTATCCCTGGATCTTCTGGAAGGGCCGCCGGGTCAAGGGCCGCAAGGGCGTGGCGATCCTGATCGAGCAGCAGCAGAAGGGTCTGGAGATGCTGGTGGCGCGCGGCGTGCTGGTCAAGGTCAATTCGGTCCTGATCCCCGGTGTGAACGACGAGCACCTGAAAGAAGTCAGCCGCGTGGTCAAGGCCAAGGGGGCCTTCCTGCACAATGTGATGCCGCTGATTGCCGAGCCCGAGCACGGCACCTTCTATGGTGTGATGGGCCAGCGCGGACCCACCCATGAGGAACTTCAGACCCTGCAGGACGCCTGCGCCGGGGATATGAATATGATGCGCCACTGCCGCCAATGCCGGGCGGACGCGGTGGGGATGTTGGGTGAGGATCGGGGGCACGAATTCACGCTGGACAAGATCGAGACCATGGAGATCGATTACGCCCAGGCCATGGAGCACCGGCGCGAGGTCCATGCCACCATCGAGGCCAACCGGGAGGCCCAGCGCAAGAAGAGCGGCGAGACCTTCATCTCGATCGCCTCCATCAAGCGGGCCAAGAAGGAAACGCGCCCGGTCCTGATGGCGGTGGCGACCACCGGCGGCGGGGTGATCAATCAGCACTTCGGCCACGCCCGCGAGTTCCTGATCTACGAGGCCAACGCCACCGATGTACGTTTCATCGGCGTGCGCAAGGTGGATCTGTATTGTGCCGGCGGGGATACCTGCGGAGAGGCAGAAACGGCGCTCGCCAAGACCATTCGCACCCTGTCCGGTTGCGAGGCGGTCCTGTGTTCCAAGATCGGCTATGAGCCCTGGGGCCAACTGGAGGCGGCGGGCATCACGCCCAACGGTGAGCACGCGCTGGAGCCGATCGAGGAGGCGGTCGCCGCGCTCTACCACGAACTGGCCGCCGCCGGGCGCCTGGAGCAACCGGCACCGGCCGCCGCGCGGATGTGCGCCTGAAGCGATGAGCGTGGATTGATCCTTGGAAGATGAACAGTCCGCAAATGAACGCAAATGAACGCAAATATTGAGAATGGATGGCGGGCGACCGCTCGTGCCCGCCGAGTGAGCGGTCAGGATGCCGCCATGTCAGGAATTTCTTGTCTTCATTTGCGTTCATTTGCGTTCATTTGCGGACAATCCTCCTGCCGAGTCCTCATAATGAACCCGACCACCCGGCCGCGCCGGCAAGGAGACTGACCGATGGCATACCAGATTGTTGAAGGCTGTGTGAACTGCTGGGCCTGTGAGCCACTGTGCCCAAGCCAGGCCATTGTTGCCGCCAAGCCGCATTTCCTGATCGACGCGGCCAAGTGTACCGAGTGCGTAGGCGACCATGCGGAGCCGCAGTGTGCGGGTATCTGCCCGGTCGAGGGCGTGATTCTCGATTCGCTGGGGGTACCGCTCAACCCGCCCGGGTCGCTGACCGGCATCCCCCCGGCCCGCCTGGCGGCGGCCATGGCCGAGATCCAGGCGCGCTAACCCATGGCCACCTTCAACTTACCGATACCCGGCGAACTGGTCTTCTACGAGAAGCCCGGCTGTCTCTCGAATGCCCGCCAGAAGGCCCGCCTGGTGGCGGTCGGGCATTGTCTGGAGGTCCGCAACCTGCTGGCCGAACTTTGGACCGCGGAGCGTCTGCGGCCCTTCTTTGGCGCCCGGCCGGTGGCCGAATGGTTCAACCCCTCGGCGCCGCGCATCCGCGCGGGTGAGGTCGAGCCCGCCGCACTGTCCGAGTCGGAGGCCCTCGCTCTGATGGTCGCCGATCCTCTGCTGATCCGTCGGCCGCTGATCGAGACCGCTGGCCTGTGTGACTGCGGCTTCGAGCCGGGGCCGGTGCTCAGTGCCCTCGGGGTCGAACTGGAGGATGGCGAGGACCTGCAATCCTGCTCCCGGGGCGGCGTCGACCCCGTGTGTCCGGAGGTGCATTCGACGACTTTATTGGCTGCCGCCGCCGACCCGTTGGGCGAACACGGGTGAGCGCCGCGACTGCCACATCCGGCATGGTCGAGGTGACGAGCCGGACCGGCCCCGCGGGCGCCGTGGAGATCGCCCCCGGAGTGCATTGGATCGGCGCCCTGGACCCGGCGCTACGCACCTTCGACATCATCCTGCGTACCGCCAACGGGACCACCTATAACTCATTCCTGGTGCGCGGTGAGTCCGGGGTCGCGGTGGTGGACACGGTCAAGCTGGAGTTTGCCGAGGACTTCTTCCGGCGCCTGGAGTCGGTCGCGGACTATTCCGAGATCCGCGTCATTGTGCTGAATCACCTGGAGCCCGATCATAGCGGAGCACTCCCGGAACTGATGCGCCGTGCGCCCCAGGCGCGTCTTTATATCTCGACCCGCGCCACCTCTATGCTCAAGGCGCTGCTCAAGCCCAAGGAGGCGGACCGCTCATTCGAATACGAGACGGTCGGCACCAACGATGAGGTGTCGCTCGGTAACCGCACCCTGCGCTTCCTGCATACCCCCTTCCTGCACTGGCCCGATACCCAGTGTACCTATCTGGTGGAAGACGGGATACTGTTCTCCGGGGACATCTTCGGCTGCCATTATTGTGACAACCGGCTCTTCAACGACCGGGTCGGAGACTTTCGGTTTTCATTCGATTATTATTATGGCCACATCATGAGGCCATTCAAGGCCCATGTGGTGGAGGCACTCAAGCTCATCGAGCCGCTGCGGCTCACCATCGTCGCGCCGACCCATGGCCCCATCCTGCGCGACCGCCCGCGCCGCTATGTCACTCATTATCGCGAGCTATCCACTTCCAGCCTCACCGAGCGCATCGGCAACGAGGACCGTTCGCTGGTCGTTTTCTATATGAGCGCCTACGGCAGCACCGCCCGCATGGCGGACGCCATTCGCGCCGGGGCCGAGGAGACGGCGGGCATACGGGTGTCGCTCTATGACCTGGAGGGCGGCGAGACCGGCCCCTTTGTCGACCTCATTGAGGAGGCGGATGCATTGGCATTCGGCTCGCCTACGATCAATGGCGATGCGGTGAAGCCAGTCTGGGACCTGCTCTCCTCATTGGCCGTCGTCAATCTGAAAGGCAAGCTCGGTGCCGCCTTCGGCTCTTATGGCTGGAGTGGGGAGGCGGTACGCATGATTGAGGACCGGATGCGGGGGCTGAAGATGCGCGTCCCGGTGCCAGGGCTGCGGCTCAAACTGATCCCGACAGACGACGAACTCGTCGAGTGTTGCGACTTCGGCCGCAAGCTCGCCGCCGCCCTGGTGGGCGGCGAACAGGGTCGGGTGATCGATTTCTCGGAACTTGGATAGGGGGAGTGAGTGGCGAGTGATTAGCGAAGGATGACGGGGCGAGCGATCTCCCAGCCAGCACTGTGGTCCGGTGCCCAATGTTTCGCTGGGCCTGAGTCATCATCCCCGCCACCGTGATAGCCGCGCGCTCGTGGGTCCGCGGAGCGGTTCCTACGGGCTTCACTTCATCTGACCATTGACCACTATCCCCTACCCACTCTCCACCAACCACTGTCCACCAACCCAGGAGTCTGCCACTATGGCAAAAGCGAAAGTCACTTTTGAAGACATCAACCAGACGGTCAATGTTCCGGCCGGCACCCGGCTCATCGAGATCTCCGAAAAGGTCGGGGCCGGCATCATCTACGGCTGTCGCGAGGGCGACTGCGGTACCTGCATGACCCATGTAGTCACCGGCTGGAACAATCTCACCGAGCCCTCGGTACTCGAGGAGAAGGTGCTGCGCGAGAATATGGCCAACCGTCATGACCGGCTCGCCTGTCAGGCGCAGGTCCTGGGCGACTGCACCGTCAAGCCGGCCTGAGCCCCACCACACTCATCGATACAACCTAGCTGCCGGAGTCAATCTATGGCACTCGTTACCTTTTCCAGCCCCGAATACAAGGACAAGACCGTTTACGCCGTGGCCGGAAGCCACACCGAGACCGTGCTCAAACTTGCCAAGGAGAACAAGGTTCCCGTTCATCACGACTGCCAGGACGGCGAGTGCGGCAACTGCGTCGTGCGCGTCACCAGCGTGGACGACAAGAACCAGCGTATGGGCGGCCTGCTGACCGAGAAGGAGAAAATCGTGCTGCGTCAATTGGGTAAGATCACCCCCGAGCAGATCGACCAGATGGCGGTGGATGACATCCCCACCGAGTGGCGCCTGGCCTGCCAGATGATCGTGCGCGATGAAGACATCCTGGTGCAGTACTGAGCACCGGGCAGCGATTAAGCGTCCATGCTGCTCTTGGACCTGACCGCTGAATCGACCCTGCCACCCGTCGGCCGACTGCAGGCACGGGCGGCGGGCGCCTACCTGGGGCTCGCCGTCGGCGATGCCCTGGGTGCGACCGTTGAATTCCTGATCCCCCGGGAGATCCAGGAGCAATACGGGGTGCATCGGGAACTGATCGGCGGCGGCTGGCTCAAACTGCGCAAGGGCCAGGTGACCGACGATACCGAAATGAGCCTGGCCCTGGGCAAGGCCATCCTGGGCGCTCGCGCCGTGGCGGCGGAACCCATCGCCGTCGCCTTCAGCTCCTGGATGAAGAGCAAGCCGGTAGACATCGGCAACACCGTGCGACGCGGTATCGCCCATTACCGCCAAACCGGCGAGACCCAAGTGCCGGAAAGCGAGAATGACGCCGGCAATGGCGCCTGTATGCGCTCGCTGCCGATTGCGCTCTTCACCCTGGGTGCAGACGCCGAGGCGGTCGCCACGGCCAACCGTATTCAATCCCACACCACCCACCACAACGCACTGGGGGACGCCGGCACCTTCACCGTCATCCGGATGGTGCAGTCGGCCCTCACCGGCGGCACGCGCAGCGACCTCAAGGCATTGGCCGAGGCCCTGGTCGAGCATGAGCCCAAATACCGCTATGACCGGCGGCGCATGGAGAACCCGGGCGGATTCCTGGTGGAAACGCTCAAGGCCGTCTTCCAATCGCTATTCGCCACCGACTGTTTCGAGGGTGCGCTCATCGACGTGGTGAATCGCGGCGGCGATGCCGACACCACCGGCGCCATCCTGGGCATGATCGCGGGCGCGCTCTATGGCCCGGAGGAAATACCCAAGCGCTGGATCGCGGCCCTCGACCAGAAGATGGCCGACGCCTGCACCGCGCAGGCGGGCGCACTGATTGCGTTGTCACCGCAGTGTCGGGGCGAATGATTTCGGATTCGCTGCGTCCAATCTGTCGGAGAAGCAGGTCCACGCCATCATTCCCCCATGCGTTCAACGCCATGGAGTGGGTTTTTCGGAATGGTTCGCAGACGCACGTTCACTGCTGAGATGCTAGTTTAAAGCTGGCCGCGCTGTCGGTTACAGGACAAATGGCACGGCAACTAATAGATAACGCCAACCAGGCCTAAATCCGTTCCGCTGCACCAGCTTTATCCCTCCCCGCCAAGCCGGATCTTCGCTCTACCGCTCGAAATATGAACACGCTGCTTTCAATCAGCATCCAAGGCAAAATTGGCAACCGAAAGCGATCCGTGCCGAAAAAGACAAGGGTTAGAAAGCTGAAATAGAAGACCAACACCCACCCCAACCATTGAATACCCTGCAGGTGATTTGCTGGAGCAGATAGGGTGAAAGCGCGGAAACAGAATAGAATCAATAAGACTGAGTAGCTCGACTGCGTAAGAACATATAGGGCACATTTTTTTGATGGTGAGTATAATTTTTTTCCCTGAAAAAGAGAAGTCACGGCGCTTGTCTCCGATAGATATAAGTGGACAAGTTTGCGGGGAAGCAGTTTTGCCGCATCAATCGGATGAGCGGAAACGAAGTCAACAGCCTTGTTGAGTAACGCCCGATCTAATTCCGATTCATTTGGATATTTGCCTTTCGCCAATCGCAGGGCACCGAAGCCATACCCCCCCGACGCGCGATGATTATTGCCAATGTACGCATTTATTCCCGTATTCGTTGCTATGACATATCGCCCAAAAATTGAATAATTTCTCGCCATCCAAGGCGTTACGCTAATCATGAAGGCCAGCCCAAGCATCACCGAGGCGATGACAAGCTTCCTTGCCGGCAGGCCCTGGATAAACCAAATTACGGGAATAACGCCAACCAGACCAATTGCCACTCCGCGCGTCAGAGTCAGCGCGCCGAGCGCCACACCAATGATGACCACATGCATGAGACGAGGTGGGAAATATGAGAGGATAAACAATATGAGCAGAAGCAGTCCGGCCAAGAAAGGCAGGTCACTCATCGCCTGCCCGGTTTGCAAGACCAGCGCGGGATAGACGGCAATCGCAATCGTTGCGAGTCTTGCAACCACTGCGCCATACTGGCGTCGTGCGATATAATATGTGGTCAGAATGACTATTACGGTGGATACGGCCCCCAATAACCAGGCCCAAGCGAAATTTGGTCCCAGCAGGCGATATGTTAAAGATAAAAGAAAAGGGTATCCCGGCGGACGATACGCCGTTACTTGACCGCCAATTGAATAGCCATAGCCCGTTGCTAGGTTTAATGCGGTAGAATGGTACCACCATGCGTCCGCAATTGGCTGGTAAGGCAGTTCAAAAAAAACCACCAACCTGGGAAGGGCCGCTAATAGAATCACTAGGATCCAAAAGCTATGGCTAGAGATGCCCGCAATCCCTTTGATAGTCGAGAATGCAGACTCGCGAAGCCAACGCCAGAGACAGAAAATAAAGCCAGACGCCACTGCGCTAATGCCAAACAGTAGGCGAGTAAATTGCAATATCGCTTCAGGGTTACGAGAATTCTGGATTTCACCCTGAAACGGTAGGATCGCGACTTCCGGATAAAAGACGGCAAGCCCGCAAAAAACCATCAACGGTAGTAGCAGGATGCGAATCGGTGAGAAGCAGAAAAACAATCGCACGATTATCAAACTCCTTCAGCGTGTGGCCAGATGATCCGCGCTGAGGTCTAGCATTGCGGTATCGGGCAGCAAAGTCGCCTTTATATTGAATCAGGGCCAAGGCACCCGAATCGACATCAAACTATAATAACTGAACGCGCCGCGATCTGGCGGCGCATGAGCGATAGCAGCAATGAACGCCCGCGCGCCGGGGTCCAGCGTTGGCACGCTTGCCGTTCGACGCGTGTCATCCGTAACCGTACAGTCATCGAAACCGGCTACCCTAACGGACAAATTTCTGCGTGTGTTGGGGGCCGCCCCACCGCCGGGAGGGCGCTCGCCTTGGCCCTTGGCCTTCTTCGACACCCCGGGCACCGAATCCACGCCGCACTTCATGCTCAGACCGGGCACGCCAGGAGAACCACAACGATGGCTACCAAGTACCTATGCGCGAACCGCGGCCAGTGCGGCAAGGCCGACAGCGACGCGGTGATCCGGGTGCCACACGGCCGCCCGACGGTCTGTCCTGAGTGCGGCGGCAAACTCGCGCCGCGGGAAGGGGGCCAGGACCTGGGGCAAAGCCTCTTCGTCGGTACCGGCGTCCTGATGCTCCTGCTGCTCGGGGTCGCCACCTTTATGTCGCTGCCCCGGAGCAGCGAGTGCGACACGCCGGGCCGCTGGAACCCATTCAACAGGGCCTGTAGCACAGCGCAGGCCCGGGCATGTACCCCGCCTGAGACACTCGACGCGCGCACCAACACCTGCCAGGCGCCCCGGGCGTCGGCGCTCGCGCAGGCGCCGGACTGTAAGGCACCCGAGCGGCTGGACCCCGCCACTCGGACCTGCAAGGCGCCAGCGACGCCCCCGGCCGCGGCAGCCGCCGCAACCCTTCTGCGCTTCCACGGCTCCAATACCATCGGCGGCAAGCTGCTGCCGGCCCTGGCCGAGGCCTTCATGAAAGAGGAGGGCTATACCCAGGTCCACCGGGAACCTGGGGCCAAGGACGATGAGGAGTTTATCGTCGGTGAACGCGGCGGCGCCAAGCGACAGATCGAAATCGCGGCCCACGGCTCCAAGACCGCCTTCGCGGACCTGCGCGCTGGCAGCGCCGATATCGGCATGGCGTCACGCCCCATCAAGGCCGATGAACGCCAAGCCTTGCTGCCAACCCTGGGCGATCTCAGTGCCAACGCCAGTGAGCACGTACTGGCGCTCGACGGGATCGCAGTCATCGTCCACCCGGCCAATCCGTTGAAGACACTCACACTCGCCCAACTCGCCGACATCTTCAGCGGGACCGTCACCGACTGGTCCCAGGTCGGCGGCCACCCGGGGGCCATTACTGTGTATGCCCGCGACCACAAGTCAGGCACCTGGGACTTTTTCAACGAGGCGGTCCTGATGAGTCGGGGCAAGACCCTGATTGGCACCGCCCAGCGCTTCGAGGACAGCGGCAGGCTAGCCGCCTCAGTCGGCAGCGACCCCCAGGGGATCGGCTTCATCGGGCTCAACTACGTGGGGACCAACAAGGTCATCGCCCTGGCGGACACCGGGGTAGACGCGCGCCGACCCAGCCTTAACACGATTCGGACCGAGGACTATCTGCTATCCCGGCGGCTCTTTCTCTACACAGCGCAGGCGCCTGCCAATGCGAGCGTCCTCAAGTTCATTGAATTCGCCTTGGCGGACGCAGGGCAGTCGGTGGTCAGCAACACCGGCCTGATCACCGTCGCGCTGCCCGAGCCCGCAGCGGCCACGGACACGGAGCGCGGCGAAGACCCGCGCGCCAAGTCGGCCAAGTGGCGGAAACTCACCGCCCAGGCCACCGCGGAGATCGCGACCCGCTTCCGCTTCCGGCCCGGCACCGCGGAGCTCGATACCCGCGCCGGCCGGGATATCGGGCGGGTGGCCGGCCTGATTGCCGGTGGCAAATTTCAGGACCGGTCTCTGATCCTCATCGGCTTCACCGATACCGCCGGGCGCCATGAGGAGAACTGCCGACTCTCCCAAGAGCGCGCGGAGATAGTCGGTCATGAGCTCACTGTCGAGGGACTGCGGGTCGCGCGCGTGGCCGGCCTGTGCGACGAGGCCCCAGTCGCCTCCAATGACACGCCCGATGGCCGGGAAAAAAACCGACGGGTCGAGGTCTGGGTGAATTAGCCCACTGGGCCACAGTCCCGGCTTCCTCGGAGAGTCGCTGATGAGTCAAGGAGTACCGCGCACGTTGCACTGATGCGCGGGGGTCGCATCGACTTGGGACACGACTACGGCAACTTCCGAGCCCCGACGGGCCATGCGCAATGGCCTGCCCCGCCGCACACGAAGCGCGGTGCGCATCGCCCTGATGCCGCGGATGCTGGAAGCGCGAGGACCCGGACATCAGCTCCTGCCTACTCGCTTACAGGCGGGAATGCGCCTACGAATCCCGACCCAGTGGAACATTCAGTCTTAGACGTCGAGGTGCTCGACGTCAAGCGCGTGACGCTCAATAAAGTCCCTTCGTGGCTCCACATTATCGCCCATCAGTGTGGTAAAAATTTGATCTGCGGCAACTGCATCTTCGACGGTTACCTTAAGTAGGCGCCGGGTTTCTGGATTCATCGTGGTCTCCCAGAGTTGCTCCGGATTCATTTCTCCGAGGCCCTTATATCGTTGCATACTGTAGCCGCGCTGCGCTTCGGCAAGCAGCCACCGCACGCCCTCTCCGAGATCGACAATCTCCTTGCGTCGCTCTCCGCGCGTAAGATGAGCGCCGTCCTCAAGGAGCCCGGCCACTTTCTCCCCAAACTCTGCAATACGGTAATAGTCGACCGTATTAAAGAAATCAAGCGGGATCTGTTTGGTTTCCGGTATGCCATAGACGAATCGCGTCAACTTGAGAAAGCTGGCGTTGTCGCTGTCGTCCTGGGCACAGGTCAAGGTAAAGCGCAATGAAGCATGCTTGCCTGGCGCCTCGTTGAGACGCTGTTGAAGCGCTCCACACCACTCACTTAGGGCCGCGGGATTCAGGAGAATCGCAGCAGACATTTTAGGCGCTTGCGCTAATTCGTGTAGAAAGGCCGAGTCGTAGCGAGAGGAGAGGCGACCCAATATCGCATCAAAAACCTGGTAATCCCTTGCAAGAGACTCTAGTACCGTGGCCGCCAACGGCGGAGCATCGGCGGACACGCAGATAGTCGCATTGTCCAATGCCGACTGCAGCATGGCGGCATTGAGTGCCATGTCATCCAGCAGATAGTCTTCTTGCTTTCCTTTCTTTAGCTTATATAGCGGTGGCTGAGCGATAAAAATATGTCCCCGGTCGACCAGTTCCGGCATCTGACGGTAAAAGAAAGTCAGCAAGAGCGTCCGAATATGGGCGCCGTCGACGTCGGCATCGGTCATTATGATGATGCGATGGTAACGCAGGTTTTCGGGGTTGTATTCATCGCGACCGATGCCACACCCAAGCGCGGTAATAAGGGTTCCAACTTCCGCCGAAGACAGCATCTTGTCGAATCTGGCCTTTTCGACGTTGAGGATTTTACCCTTCAGCGGAAGTATGGCCTGAAAGCTGCGGTCTCTTCCTTGCTTTGCGGAACCACCGGCAGAGTCTCCCTCCACGAGGTAAAGCTCTGATTTCGAAGGGTCCTTTTCTTGGCAATCGGCAAGCTTTCCTGGTAGCCCAGCGATATCAAGGACGCCCTTTCGGCGGGTCATTTCTCTTGCCTTGCGCGCGGCTTCTCTTGCGCGGGCTGCTTCAAGCATTTTTCCCGCGATGATCTTCGCCTCGTTTGGTTGTTCCTCCAAGAAGGCATTGACCTGCTCAACGACCAAGGACTCGACGGCTGCCTTGACTTCGGATGAAACGAGTTTTTCTTTAGTCTGGGATGAGAATTTTGGATCGTGCAATTTAACCGACACTACCGCGGTCAGGCCCTCTCGTGCGTCATCACCGATCGCCTTTATCTTTTGCGTCCGGTCCAACCCCACGCGCTCGATATAGCCGTTCAAGGTTCTGGTAAGACCCGCACGGAATCCAGCGAGATGCGTACCGCCATCGCGCTGTGGAATATTATTGGTAAAACAGTATATCGTTTCCTGGAATCCTTCATTCCATTGGAGCGCTAACTCCAAGGCAACACCACTGCGTTCGGTTGAGAAATAGATCACGCTCGGATGGAGTGGGGTCTTGTTTCGGTTCAAGTAGTCTACAAACGCGCGTATACCACCGATATAGTTAAAGAGGTCTTGCCGACCGGTAGCTTCCTCTGTCAGCTGGATACGGACCCCGGAATTCAAAAACGATAGCTCACGGAGCCGCTTTACGAGGATATCATAGTGAAAATCAAGGTTAGAGAAAATCTCAGGTGATGGATAAAAGCGGACCTCAGTCCCGGTGGTGGCGGCTTCCCCAATTTCTCGCAGTGGGTATAGCGGGACTCCCATGCGATATTCCTGTTCGTACTGTTTCCCTCCGCGAGCAATCCCTAGGATCAAGCGCTCAGATAAGGCATTAACGACGGAGACACCTACGCCATGCAGTCCTCCAGAAACCTTATAAGAGTTATCGTCGAATTTCCCCCCGGCATGGAGCACGGTCAAGATCACTTCGGCAGCCGAGCGATTTTCCTCCGCATGAATATCAACTGGAATACCCCGACCGTTATCGCTTACCCCGACGGAGCCGTCACGATATAGGATAACTTTGATGTCCGAGCAATACCCCGCAAGGGCTTCGTCAATTGAGTTGTCAACGACTTCAAATACCATGTGGTGGAGCCCGGTCCCGTCGTCAGTATCTCCGATATACATGCCAGGACGTTTACGGACGGCATCGAGACCGCGCAAGACCTTGATATTTGTGGAGTCGTAAGTCATTTTTTGGCCTTGTCGTGAGGGTAAGTGAGTCTAGAACCATGAGCCAAGGGTTGCGAGTAGATCTCGACTAATATAGGGCGTCGGGTTGTGGCCGCTGATTGCGGCTTGACCGGATCGGCAGTGCGACTCGGACAGATGGTGGCGCCTTAAGGATGGCAGACTAGCGTTACAGGCTCAGTTACTCGGTACGCTAGCCGCGTTAGGTGTCAATTGTACGCCAACCACGCATCACTGCCACGAGCGTTCTGGCAGGCGTAATCGACAGCTACGCGCGCGGCATGCTGGCGTGGCTGGGAGCTGGGATGCGGGCAGGGCTTGTCGTGAGGAACGCCTGGCGGGGCAGGTTCGACAGGGGGGGCCTCCGGAGTGGACGCCCGCACCCACCGCACGCCGATGCTTGTAGGATGGCTTGATCGAACACAGCCGCTTCGAATGTTCCACGTGGAACCCCGAGAGCCTCCGACCCAACAGCTAGGCTGCCCTCCACGCCGCGAACCACCCAGGTATCCCGGCCCAGCCCCTCAGCCTCCCACTACGCGAAGCGCCGCTGAGGCGGGCTGGCTACTACTCTGAAAACTCAACCAGGCGCGAGGAAAAGAATCGCCGCCTACTTGTGCATGGTCGCCAGATGGGAGCGAATGGTCCAGAAGGTGTCGCGGCCGCACAGGCCACCGAAGGCCCCGGAGACCATTTGCTTCACCTTGGGCATGCGCTCCACCTGTTCACCGAGACTGACCCTCACGGGGACCTCAGGATCGGTCATGTAGCGCCAGACATCGTCGGCGTAGAGGCGCAAACGGTGCATAAGCTTGAGCCCCTTGCTCTGCCTGGACCCGCTCCGCTCGCCCGACGGCGGCCACGCGCGGGGTTGGCCACCTCCCCGGCGGGGAGCGTTAGGCGGACCGCCATGACCTCATGACAGGCCGCGAGCACCAGATCGAACTGACACTTGGCCTAGGCCCCACCCATCTGCTCACGGACGTCCGTCAGTTCGCGCAGTTGCTGGACCTTGCTCGAACCATCCCTACAGGAGAGATCCCGATAGGGCTTCCAGCCCTCGTGGAACACGCCCCCCCCCGAACGCGATCCGTAGCCCGAAAACGTCGCAGGCCCGCTTACCGCACCTGGGGCGCGCGCCGAGCCAGGTCAGTAGCAGGGTCACCAGGGCATGGATCCAGTGGGGCTTGCAAGCCACGCGCGTGTCGGTTCCGTCGGCGGGCGACAAGGGCACGCGTGATGGCCTCGCCAATGATGCCCGGTGACCTCGCAGCGCAACGCAGCGCCGGCCAATCGAACACCTGGCGGCCTTCGACCACTAGCGCCGCATCCAAGGGGCCATGACCGGCATCGCAATGGCTGGCCGGGGCATGCGTTTCAATCAGATCCGGCTGCGCAACGCGCTTGAGGGCATAACCGGTGGGGAAGTCTTGGCCTTCCGTCGGCTTCTCGCCCCGGGTGCGCAACGACTTCGGCTTGGATTTGTTCAGCCCCTCCCAGAGCGGCGGCTCGCTGGAGTTGCGGCTGCTTATCGCCCAGCGATTCCCGCCGACCGATTATTGCGCGATTCAACAGATAGTTGGGAATGCCTGAAAAATAGTTTTTCGTAAACTGTCATCTGCGAATCAGTATACTGCCGCACACACATCAGGTTGCGAGGCAGATATCGATGAGTGC
>NZ_CAJAXH010000145.1 GCF_903946935.1 uncultured Thiodictyon sp. | reverse complement strand
TGGATTTGAATATTTGGCAGATCAATTAATAGCTCCATCGCTTGCTTAAGTGACGTGGTGTTAGACTCGATGGCGCCCTCCAGTTCTTCGTAAGATCATGTAATTTAAGTATATCATAACCTACTGGGTTCCCAGAGAGCCCAAACAGCTCCTCCCGCGGCAGGTCGTGGAGGGCGACGATGCGGTTATGCTCGACCTCGCCGAACCTGTTGTTATACACGGCACTGCCGCGCGGCAGGTTGAGCATGGCCTCATTGTCACGGCCCATGAGCGCGCGGCATTCCGGTGAGCCGGACAGGTGCAGGCCGATGCGCAGGTGAAACTGGGCCTTCACGTCCGGCTCTAAATGGCCCTCTTGGTACGACTGGGTGCAGAGGATCAGGTGCAGGCCGTAAGCCGCCCCCTTGCGGGCCACCTCCTTGATGAAGCGGTTGGCGTGGGGGCGGGTCTCACGGTCATCGAATAGTGACTGCGCCTCATCCACGATGAGCAGGCAGCGCGGCAGTGGGACCGCGGCGACCCGGTTGTAGTCCTCGATCTTCGACACCGGCGGGCGGCACTGGAGAAACAAGGCCGTCCGTTCTTTCATCAACCCCGTGAAACGCGCAAACGCCGCGATGGCATAGCCCTTGTCGGCGTTATCGACGTGCAGCGCGTCCAGGTGGGCCAGGCCGGCGAAGAGGGTGAATTCCACCCCCTCGCGGAAGTCGAACAGCCACAGCCGCAGCGCGTCCGGGCCGAAGGCCTCGCAGGCCTCCAGGATCAGGCGGTTGAGCAGCGTACTCTTGCCGCTGCGGCTGGCCCCGGCGATCAGCGCGTGGTAGGCATCGGCCGCCTCCCCCAGGGCGAAGTGCTGGGGGTGCGCGCCAACCCGGCCGATCTCGATCCGCAGAAAGTCGCGCTGGGTCGAGCGCGCCTCGGCCGCCTGCCGGTCGGCCAGTAGCCGCTCGGCCCACTGGCGGCGCAGGGGCTCGTCCAGCCCAAGCACGGGCCGGAAGCGGGAAAGCACCCGCCACACCGGCGCGGCGGCGGCGAAGGGGGCGACCCCGCCGCCGCGCAGGTCGAAGCCGAAGGCCGCGCCGGGCAGGATCTGGAGCAGCCCCTGCACCGACGTGCGCCACAGCTCGCCGATGCCGACGGCGGGCGGCTCGGCGGCCAGCAGCAGTGGAGTCAGCCCCGCCTCCGGGCCGTGCAGCAGCAGGTTGCGCAGGGCGTGGAGCTGGTGCGCCTCCCCCAGCCCGGGGCCGAGGCCCGAGAGGATGAGATAGACGAAGGGCTCCGGCGCGTGGGCCGCGTTGTAGGCGCTAAGGTCCGCGCACTGGGCCGCGGCCAGCAGCGCACAGCGGCGATGGGCCAGTTCGTCCAGCCCGGCGAGTCGCTCGCTGAAGGCCCTGAGGTTGAAGACCTGCTCGCCCAGGGCCGGGGCCTCGGCCAACAGCCGCTTGAGCTGGCCGAAGGCGCGGCTCGGTGCCCCCTCGAACAGCACCAGCCGCGCCCGGCCCGGCGGGTGCTTGAGCAACAGTTGCAGGGCCAGCCCCTCCAACAGGTCGGCGGCCTGGGTGGCCGTGCGCTCGTCATGGATCAGCGCCACCGGCTGGCGCGGGTCGTAGGGCAGCAGGGCCTTGCGGTGGTCGGCGGCGGCCAGGGTGCCGAGGCGCAGTTGCAGGAGGGTGGGCATGGGGATAGACCTGGAAAGGGCGGTTGTCACGCCAAGGCGCCAAGCTCGCTAAGGTTTTTTGTCATGGGTAGGTCGGGTTAGCGAAGCGTAACCCGACGCTACAGGTGCCATGTCGGGTTACGGCGCGCGCCACGCTCGGCGCAAATGGCACGTCCGGAAGGACGCGCCTAACCCGACCTACGGGCTAGTTTTTTGACTCAAATGCATGGAAGCGAATTCATGATCCGCTACGGACCAGACGGACGAAGTATTCAAAGCTGGCCCCGAATTGATTTGATTTTCCCGTACGAAAGCAGATGTGTTCCTTCTCATTGGGATATCCCCAACGGCGGGATGATGACCAAAAATCGCTTGCTGGCGTATTTGGGAAAGCGCATCGCGCAATCGTTGGAACACTGCCTTTTCGCACCAGCGTCTTCAATTCAGCAATGGTTGGTATGCGCCAATCATCCTCGCCGGCAAAAGCGGGCCATAATGTCTGCCTCCCGTGAGGCATAATTTCGTCCAAAGTAAATCTCTTGGGAGAACCAGTACAGGTCACGCCATTCCATTCCATGCCCTCGGCACAGCGCTTCCAGATCAAACCAGTGCGGGGGTCGGTTACCGTCCCGTCACCGTTATCCTGATAGCCTTCCTCCCGCATACCAGCGGCCAGAACCTCTGCCTCTGCCCGCAACTTGCGTTCGGCGCTCTCTCTGGCCTTTCGTTGCATCTCTTCTTCTATTGCTTGGGCCTCCGCCAATTTTCTGGCAGCAGCCTCAAGCTCCTCTTGATTTGCGGCTTGACGTGCGGCCTCTGCGGCTGCCTGCGCGGTTTGCCGTGCAGCCTCTGCGGCTTGACGTGCAACTGCCCGCTCCTCGTCCTCCCTGCGTGCTGCCTCCCTGCTGCGCTCAGTGGCATCTCTCTTCTTTCGTTTCTCTTCCTCGCGTATCTTGTGCTCAGCCTCCGCCTGCTTCTGACGCGCGGCCTCCGCCTGTGCCTGCGCCAAGGCTTCCCGTCCCTCAGCACAGACCTGCTGAAACTTCTGCACCAGTGCCGGAACCGTCCGCGGGGTGACGGTCGCCGCCATCGCGTGAACGAAGGCATCGACCGGCGCAGTGCGCCTCACCGCCTCGGGCAGCAAATCCAGTTCCAGCAGCAAATGGGCGGCCCGCTCCAGCGCGGGCTCGATGCGGTCGGCCAGGGCGTCGTAGTCGATGCCGTCGCCCGGCTGCATCATCCGCTCCAGCTCGCGCTGTAGATTGGGCAGCCGCCCCAGGGTCGGGGCGAACTCCAGGGCCAGGGTGCGCAGGCGGGCCATGCGATGGTCCTGGTCCAGGCGTTGCCGGTCGGCGAGATAGGCGGCGGCGTCTTGGGTTTCGTCTTGCATGGGGGTGTTCCTTGGGGGCCAACGCCAACGCCGCTCAGGTGCCGGGATGGCGGCGGTTGGGCCAGGGCGGTGCCGGCGCGCGTGGCGCTCAGAGCTTCTGTTCCAGGTAACCGATCTCCCGCTGCACCGCGGGGATGTCGTTGGCGCCGATGTGTTCCACCAGCCGTTCGATCAGGGCGCGGGTCTCGCTCACCTGCTGCTCCACCAGGTCGCGGTAGGTCTCGTCCATCAGGCCGCCCTCGGCGTGCAGTGCGTCCACCTTGCGCTGGTAGTTGGCCGAAACCCCTTGCAGGCGTTCCTGAAACTCGCTCAGGTAGTGCCGCAGTGACTGGAGCAACTCGATCTGGTGCGCGAATGAGGTGGCGTTGGACATGGCGGCGGCTCCGGTGGGTCGGGGTGTGCCGGGTGCGGCCGGGGTGACGCGCTGCACGCGCACCTCGTCCTCGAACCCGGCGAGATAGCCCCGGCGATACTCATCGTCGCGGTTCTCCGCGCCGGGCAGGTAGGAACCGAGGTCGAGCAGGCGCCGGGCGGCACGGGCGGCCAGGCGGTTGTCGCCGCCGCGGCCGTCTTCATGGCCGTGCTGGTTGCCGATGGCGAAGTCTTGGCTCATGGACCTTTTTAATAAAATGGGAAATCCCCCGGCTTTGCCGGGGAGACAGCAAAAGTTTGACATTTCCGGGGGTCCATCCAGGAAACTCCGCGTTGTGAGCCGCCAAGCACGCAACACTGGAGAATCCCGATGGACGAACCTGAAAGC
>NZ_CAJAXH010000144.1 GCF_903946935.1 uncultured Thiodictyon sp. | reverse complement strand
TTGACGCTCGCGATCGGTTACGAGGACAGGCGCAGGACGAAGCAAGGGCATCGAAAAAACCAGAGTAGATCACGAAGTTTGCATCTTACAACGCGCTCTTCAGAAACGGTATTAGGATTTTCATCCTGCGGTACTAGCCTGTACCTGGCCCGCCAGATGAAACAGGCGGACGCCGCCCCGGCGGTCGTGGTGCAGGCCGAAGCCGACCACGCGCAGGTGCAGGCGCGCCCGGCCGAAGCCCGCGAACTGGTGCGTGAGCTGGGATCCTCTATCACCCCTATGACCTGGAGCAGGGACAGGCACAGCCCATGGAGCGCATCGCACAACGCTTGGCCGACGTCTGGACGCGGCTGCAACAGCTGGCCGACGTGGTCGAGCTGCCAACGCGCGCCTGACCAGCCAGTTCATTGCCACTATTACCTTTTTCTTCGCAACTGTCGAGGCCAAGGTCGAGGCGCTGAATCTGCCGCCCGCCCTGGACCTCGCCCTGCTCACGCAGTTGATTCCGGCGCTCTACCTGGAGCGCGTCGCCGCGCGTAGCACCCACGCCGAAGCGCGCCGCCGGCTGCGCGCCTTGAGCCGCCAGCTGCTCGAACCGCTACGCCAACCCGATCATCCGCTGCAAACCCTTACGGCGGACGAACTCGCGCGCCTCGCATAGGTCGCTGGCGACTGCGCGGACCTGTTCCAGCGCAGCAGTTCCAGCGTGGAGGGGCGCAACGGCCAAATGTCCCTGCATCATCATGGCCGGCATCGCTTGAGCGACCGTAAGCTCGCGGCACTGGGCGCCGTGCATAATTTCCATATCCGCCGGGCCGAATGGTAACACCGCCGCCGAACGCTTCTTCGGCCGTGCCCACGAAACGCTGTTCGCGCGGGTACTCCAGCGGATGCCGTTGCCCCGGCGCCAGCGCGCCGAAGACCGCGTCCGCCCAAGCTGCCCCCGCTGGTGACGGCGTAGCGGGGGTGGCCGGAAAGATGCAACGCGCGATGCCTCCCTTTGGCGGCAATGCGCTCCCCCTTGCGTCGCTCCAGCGTCTCGTCCACCGCAAACAGCAGGGGGGCAGGCGGGCGGCACCAATACGATCTACAATCGCCGTCGGCAGCGGAGGCAAAGGGGGTACGTCTGGTGTTTACCGTGAAAGATTGGGGGGCCGCGGACCAAGCTCCGCCCTGGCCCTTAGCCGGATTCAGACGACACCGCCTGCCGCCAACTTTTATGGTGACTTTGCGCTACCGCGCCATCCGCTTGGCCCAGCCTGCGTAGGATCTCCCTTCAGGCTAAAATTGGCCAAAGTCGAGGTTTCGCTGACCTGTACAAATTTCGGAGAGCGCCTCCAGTCGCTCGCTGGCGGGTTTACTGGACCGCCGGATGCGGTTTCTCCCTCACCGCATCCTGGCTATACTCGTCTCATCTGAGATTTTCGCTCGGGACCCTAGCGTAACCTGCTGGCGCCAGTGTACCATCGTCCCGGCCTTGATCATAAATCCGCCCACCTGCAAGGCCCACCTGCACGAAAGTGCATACGCCGACTCCCCGGTCCTGCACTCCGACAACGGCGCGCCCGTGAAGGGTGCGACCCTGCAACGCCTGGGCGTCATTCGCTCCTTCAGTCGACCCGCGGTGAGCAACGATAACCCGCACTCCGAGCCCCTGTTCAGTACACGAAAAGGCCGCCCCAGCTTCCCGGGCCAACCCTTCGAGGGACTGGGGGAAACCCGCCGCTGGGCGCAGGGCTTCGAGCTATCCGATTACACACAGCTTTGAGTGTACGGTATAAACTACCGCCTCCATCGGGAGTTTTGTCTGGATCTGCGCAAACCCCTCGAAAATCCCCCCAGTGTAACCCCCCGCCCCTCTGGTACCCCCCTGGAAAAGCCGGAAACTTCAACTGCCTTGACACTTACCGAAAACCGCCCCAGCGCAAATGTCTCAGGTGATGCCGCAGCCTTGCTATTTTTTGGTCGAGCCGGTAATATTCAACCATAAAATGGTTGAAATCGCTGAGTTACGTACCTAATTGTCTTTACTGAAGTTTCCGGGTTCTGAAAACCGCCCAAGGCCAGGCACTTGGGGCCGGGAGTTTTCGCAGGGTTTGGCTGGATCTGGGCAAACCCCTCGAAAATCCACCCAGCGTAACCCCCGCCTTTCTGGTATCCCCCCTGGAAAAGCCGGAAACTTCAGTTGTCTTTAGTGCCCACTCGTATTTCGTTTTGGCAAACGCCGTCCATTCATTTCATCAGTACCAAGCAACGATGCTCTTTAGTACATGGCAATTCATTCTCGCGTTCTTACCGATCTCGTTCTTCGTCTATTTTTGGCTAAATGGCAGGAGAATGATTGTTGCTGGAAAGGTGTGGCTAGTAGCGGCCAGCTTGTATTTCTACGCTTATTGGGATGTTAGTTATGTGCCGCTGATCTTGGCGTCGATATTATTGAATTTTGCCATCGGCAGTGGTCTCGCGCAGGGGTACCGGGAAATTCTGCGGCCGCTGCCTGTGCGCCATCATGATTTGAACAGAAAAGTAGTATTGGCGACAGGCATCTTGGCAAATCTCGTGCTTCTTGGGTATTACAAGTATACCGATTTTTTGATTACGAATATCAATGTACTATTCGGGGCTGGTTACCCTCTTCATCACATCGTATTGCCGCTTGCGATCAGTTTTTTTACCTTCACCCAGATCGCTTATCTGGTCGACAGCTATCGTGGGGAAACGGCGGAATATGATTTGCTGAACTATTCTCTGTTCGTAACATTTTTTCCACATTTGATAGCCGGCCCGATTGTTCATCACCGTGACATCATGTCGCAGTTCGGGTCACGCTGGACGTTAGCGCTACGTTATTCGAATATCCTAAAAGGTCTGTTTATCTTCGCTATTGGGCTATTCAAGAAAGTTGTCATCGCCGATACCTTTGCAGTATGGGCAAGCGCGGGATTTGACGGCGGGCAACCCCTCGGTTTTTTTGCTGCCTGGGCTACCAGTGTTTCATATACCTTTCAGTTATACTTTGACTTTAGCGGCTACTGCGACATGGCGATCGGTGCATCGCTGCTCTTCAATATTTGGCTGCCAATCAATTTTAACTCTCCCTATAAAGCGCGAAATATTCAGGATTTTTGGCGTCGTTGGCATATCACGCTGAGCAAATTCCTCCGTGATTACCTCTATATCCCATTGGGTGGTAATCGTTCATCTGTATTTCGTACATACCTTAATCTTATCGCCACTTTTGTCCTTGGCGGCCTCTGGCATGGTGCGACCTGGATGTTCGTGATCTGGGGTGCTCTACATGGTACCGCGCTTGTGGTGCACCGCCTTTGGCAGCGGTTTGGGCGTCCAATGCCGCTGCTGCTGGCCTGGACTATGACGTTTGTGTTCGTGAATGTTGCGTGGGTGTTCTTTCGTGCCAAGACTATGACCGATGCAATGCGAGTGTTGCATGGCATGGTCGACATCCGTGGCGCTCTAGGACAGACCGTAGCTGAGACTCCCACTGCCGGGCTGGCTTGGGGTGGATGGATGTCGGACACGTTGCTGCGTTTCCTGCCGGCCAGCCTCGTGCCGCATACAATCACTTACCTTGCAATCATTGCCGCATTCGTGGTCTTGCGTCAGAAGAATTCACTTGAAATGTCGCAAGGGGACCTTGGTATGGGCAAGGTATTGTTCGGAAGCCTGCTGTTCAGTATGGCGATGTATTTCACCCTTTCGGAAACGAGTTCCGTATTCCTTTACTTTAATTTCTGAGTCTGTTTATCTTGAAAAGACGCGTCTTCATTATGCTGTCGGTGGTTCTATGCTGCCTGACTCTTGTGCCGATCGCCAATGTGTTGTCGACTCAGGGATTGGATGGAAAACATTGGTGGAAAAGACAGTTTCTTTACAACATGGACTTTATGTCGCGGTGGCTGAGTCGGGCTCTTTATCCGATAGGTATCAGCACCGACCCGGAGCAGGTCGTCGTCGGTCGCGAGGGCTGGCTCTACTTGGGGGATCAGTATGAGGAATCACGCACGGTGACTCGGCGTGGTCAGACACCTGCGGAGGTGGACGCGGGCCAGCGAATTGGGGCGGCCACTTTGGCATGGGAACGCTGGTTGGCGGGCAAGGGGGTCCGGCTGTTTCGAGTAATGATCGCACCGAATAAGGAGACGATTTATCCAGAGTATTTGCCCGCCTGGGCCAAGCCTTCACTGGCTAGGCCAACGGCCACTGATGCTTTGCTTGCCGGGACGGGAACAGAGCGCTGGATCGATCTACGCCCCGCATTGCTATCCGCTAAGACGTCCAACCGGGACGAACTTTATTATCATGTGGATCATCACTGGAATTCGCTAGCGGCAGCGATTGCCTTCCGGGCCTTTGCGCGGGAAGTGGGGCGTTCATTGCCAGAGCTTCGCTGGCCCACCGACTCGGCTATTGAGGTAAAAGGGTTTGCGCAACGTAAAGGTGGCGACCTTGCGAATTTTCTGCGAATGGCAGACTATCTGCAGGATTTAGAGCCTTCCGTGGTCGCGCCAGAGTTGGCGATTGAGACTACGCAATCTGATTTTGATAGCGGAGTAATTATCAGCAGAGGCGGAAATCCCCCAGTTGGTTCACCGGATAAACCACTCTTGGTCTCCTCGGTGGGTGCCCTCAACAATAATCGAGTGCTGTGGCTACGCGACTCATTTGGGGTCTCGCTTTCACCTATGATGGCAGCCACGTTTTCGGAAACTCTTCAACTCCATTGGTTGGCGGCGTTGAAGCCCGGCGGGCGGTTCGCTGAGTTGGTCGAAAAATGGAAACCCGACTACGTGTTTGTTACCGTCGTAGAGCGTTTATCGAGATATAAGTTTTTTGCTGCCTATCCGCCGGTAAGCGTCATTGAGCAACGGCCAGGCTTCACGCTTGTCCGCACGACGATACCCGTAGAGTTGCATGGTGTTAGCCACGGAAGCGCGCCTGGTGAATACCGATCGACGGGACCGGATCCATTTGTCGTGTACGAGCTTGCTGCCCCAATCTTAGCGCGGGAGGCATCTTTTCTGAGCGTTGGTCTGAGTTGCGGTGACAATGCAGGTAAGGTGCCGATACAGTTGTTTTGGCTAAGCGACGAAAAGCCCTATTTCGACGAGGAACGCAGCGTCAAATTTGTCCTTGATCCTGGGGTGCGTCTGATTGATTTGCATACGATACCGGGATGGACTGAGAAGGGGAGTGTTCGCCGTCTGCGATTAGATATTGACTCAACTAATGTATGCTTGGACTTCAACCTAAGTGATCCAACTCTCGTGGAGATGCGGTGAGTAGGTAAGGCGTGGAAGCAATTGGGGCTGAGTTTGCGCTTACGCCAAGTTTACAGTGAGTCAGGCTCGGAAATCGATAGTGAGCCAGATATAATTCTGACCGGATCTCGCGTGGTTCATGGGGCCTTCCATCCAACTTATGCTGTCATTACACCGGGCCTCATGCCCATGATCTCTACTGCCGACACGGATCCGTCTTCATGATTGCATAGTGCCAGCCACCCCGCCCCGGAGTGCCCGCGCCACACCCCATCAAATGAGTTTCGCCGACGCCGAGTACCTGGCCAAGCGCAACCGTACGCGCCGGTCGCTTCCTGGCGGAGATGGAGCGGGTGGGCATGGGCACTGCTGCTGACGATGCAGGCCCCCCAACTACTATCCCAACTCCGGCCGGAGCGCCAGGCGACCGCCACACATGAGTGGCGACGGCGATTCCGGGCTGGTGCACACCGTCACCTGGACCGTAGCGAAAGTCGCTTACGTCACCGAGACGGCGCGAACCTGCCGCACGGCAGGAAGCAGGAGCGCTATGCCGATGCCGGCTACGTCGGTGCGGACAAGCGCGACGAACTCTGGCACGGCGACGTGACCTGTTACATAGGCGGGAAGCGCAGCAATCATCAAAAAAAGCCGATAAATCAGCCTAATTTATCAAAAAAATCGCTCGCGGACGAGGATGCGGCTGAAAGAGTGGCACTAATCAGCGGTTCCCTAGACCCTCTGGTTAGCCGGGGCGCTTACTCGGATACATAGTATCTACAACGTCAGACACGTCTATATCCCATTTCAATAAGTCACTGCGATAGTCACCTATCTTCTCGGCAATCAATGCAACCCCTTGATTCATTGTCTCGAAACAATTACCTCGTGTTGCAGCGTCATCGACGAGTGAGTAAGTCTTGCAAGGCAACCCCTCGGTAAGAGAGACTATCCTAAATCCGGTGTACTTGTTGAATAGCGCGTGAAAGCCGTTGCGCGGAAAACGCCAGAAATCCCAAGGCAGTTCGTGTGCTGGCCATACGGGATGAGTTGACAAAAACACATATCCTCCTACCTTCACTACCTTATTGATTTCCAGAACGACCTTCCAAGGAAACAAAAGGTGTTCAAATACTGATATTGAATAAACGAAATCAAAATGCCCCAAGGGAAATCGATCGGATATCTTATGGGCATCACCAACGACATCTACACCATTCCCGGCAAATATATCGAAGCCAATATATTCGGCGCAATGAGGGAAAAGGTTCTTTCGCGTAATGCCAGTGACATCTCTTGACCCTATTTCCAAAATTGATGGGGAGGGTACGCCTTTGGTTAGAGAAATAAATTCATTCAAAGCCGCGTGATATGGATCATCGGCGCCACGCCTAATAAATGGGTAATGCAAGCCATCTATGATTCTAAAATAAAGTCTTTCTGCGTAAAATTTCATTTTTGCGTTCATGTGTTCTCCGCTACCTAGTTGCCAAAATCGATTTTGCTCAGGAACTCCCCGGAGTCCGTCTGCCGTTAACTTCAAACGCGACCGCGTAAGCGGGCGACTATGCGTCGCATGGGTAGCAGTGTCGACAGCAGGGAATGTACCGGACGTAAGCTCTCGTGCAACCTGCCGAGGTCAGCCTCGATTTGGTTGAGTCGTGCGGCGGTCGCAGCAACAACGGATGCACTGCTGTCGGGCACGGTACCAACACTATCCGATGCGACTGCATCGGCATCGGATGCGATCGGGTCTTCGAGTTGCCAATTGGCCTGTTCCCGTAACTCGCGCGCAATTCCTTTGAGAAGTTCGATCCGTCGAGCATCACGCTCTTTCAGGCTGGCGAATCGCTGGCGTCCACGACGCAGATGTAGCGAAAATTCAGCGTTTGGCTGCTCTGCTATCCAATCGATCCGCCAATCCGCCGCTCCAACCTCGCCGAGCTCGAGGATCAGCAGTTCGAAGCTCGACGGGGTGAACTGCCACGCGTGGCTGTCGACATAGGGGGCGTCGGGAGCGTCACTCCAGGCGTCAAAGGCCAACTTCGCATCTTCCAGTCGCACGTAGAAGCGGACATCGGACAACTTAGCCCGCCCCCAGCAGTCGACACCACGGTTAGAGGCAGAGTAGGCTGCATGGTCAAACAGTTTATCGGGAGAATGTCGCACCAAACGAGTGCGATGCGCCGCCAACATCTGTCCAGTGGTGCTGACTGGCTTGAAGAGATCGAAGCACCAGCGTTTATCGGGGATGGCAAGGACCACAACACCTTGCTGTGGATCCAGCAGCCTTGAGGCCGAGTCGAGAAAGCCGATGACGTCGGGTACGTGTTCGATGACATGGCTGGCGATGAGTGCGTGGTAGCCGCCTTGCTCTTCGGCGGGGAATGCATCATGCAACGTCCCTCCGCACCAGATGACATCCACTTCTTGGATAAGTTCTGGATCGACGTGCTCATGCCCCATATATTTCGCAAGCAGTTCTTCACGCGGCGCGTGATCGACCACAGTCGTTGCCCAACCCTCCGCTTTTGGGGCAATTGGCGCGTGCAGCGGCCCAATTTCAATAATTCGATCGGTCTTGGTTAGCCCGCATAGAAGTTGCTCGCTCCGGTCGCTCATTTCTCTACCCTCCGTCCGACGAATTCAAACCCTGCGGCAATCGCGTCTTGGGTTGATTGGGACAAACTGTGGAAACTGTCCCAGACCTGACCGCTGCGTTGCCCTGCGTCGCGCCAAGCGGCGACCAGAGCGCCAATCGGCGTCGACTGGAAGCCATCCGCAGCGATGGGGGAAATATCCAGTCGCAAGGCGGATTCGCACTCCGACGCCAGCCAGGCGATGGCATACACTGGATTGAAGTTCTCGGAGACATGGATCTGCTCGACTGCGAAATCTGCAAACCAATGTAGCAGCCCGTGCTTCGTACAGTTGTAGAAATGCCAGGGAGTCTCGTGTGCGGGCTGCAAGAACGCCGTCTGAATCAGCACCCACCCGCCCGGCTTCAGTAATCGGTGGATCTCTGCGGCGGCACGTTGCGGTTCCGCATAGTGCTCAAAGGCATTCAGTGCGAGGATTCCGTCGAAGACTTGGTCGGCGAAGGGCAGATGGTGGGCGTCGGCCACCAAGTCGGTATGGCGAAAGATCGCCGCCTCCACCTCGATCACGTTCGGCAGTCGCTCCGCTGTGCCGCCGGCCGAGAGATTCAGCACTAAGCCATCGGTCGCCCGAATACGGTCGACAACATGCGGGGGTAGCGGGTTACTGATGTGGTCTGCGGGATGAACGCTTGGGGCCTCAACTCCAGGGAAAAGAATTGGCCGACCAGCGAGTACGGGCCAATGCCTCGCCCCGTCTGCCGTGCGCAATCCGCCGTTTTCTGCGAATTCCAGCGGCTGGCTGGTTTCCGGGCAACGTAGCAACTCCAGCAGAGAAGCAAGGCGTGCGCCGTCGTTGGGGTTCGCGGGGACGGCACGCGACTCGTGCGATGCGGGCCGGTTGATGATACCGACCCATGGGTGGCGCTGCTCAAAGTCCTCAATCAAGCGACGCTTGTTGTCCCGTGAATCGGTGGTCGTGCGCAACATTGATGCCCCATGTACCCGGTACTCCGCGAGCGGGTCACCACCGACGGCCTCGCCGGTTAGACCATGTTCGGCGAGTCGGCACCAGAAATCGTAGTCCTCCCATCCGTAGCGGACGTTGTCGTAGCCGCCGATCAGCGTCCAGGCCGCCTTGGAGACCAAGGCCATGGCGTCGATGAAATTCGCCGCGATGAGGCGCAACGGATCGAAGGAAGCGACGCCCATGGTGTCCTGCGCAGCGCCGAACTGACGAATCACTGGATAGGCGTAGGCCGCACGGGCGGTGCGGATTGTTGCTAAACAGCGCGTGAGACAGTCCGGCAGGAGTCGGTTATCGGCATCAAGCGGCAAGACGAAGGGGGTGTCCGCTACGTCGAAGCCAAGGTTGCGCGTCGGTCCGAGGCCGGCGTTCGATAAATTTCGCAGCACCAGCAGGCGGTTAAAGCGCGCCGAATTGATCTCAGCCCAGCGACAGGCGACGCCCAGACCGTCATCGCTCGAGGCGTCGTCGATCACGATCAGATCAAGGTCGCGCAGGGTCTGCTGCGCGACGGAGTCGAGCGCAGTTTCGACGTAATGTGCATAGTTGTGCAACGGAACGATGACGGTGGCCTCCGCGTGGCCCAGCCGGTCGCTCCTGAAAACGGTTTCGTATTCTGGCAGTGACAAGAGCGGGGCCGGCTGCCGTGCGGCCTGAAGGTCGAGAGCGAAGGCGCGCGCCGCAGCGCGTCCGCCGCGGAGGTGGTCGAACATTGACGCCACCCGTTCTGCCCGTCGTTCCGGCCCGAAGGTCCATAGCGTATCGCGATATGCCGCCCGTGCCATGCGCGAGCGCAGGCCGGAATCGTCAAGCAACTGCGCCAAGGCCTCGCGCCACTCATTCACCGTACCGGCCAAAAAGCCGGTTTCTCCATGTCGCATGGCACGCCGGAAGGGTTCGGTCGGAGAGGCGATGGTGCAAACATCGCAGAGCGCTGCCTCAAAGAACTTCAGCTCACTCTTGGCTTCGCAGAACAGGTTGCCAACCTCAAGTGGGGCGAGATTGACGTCGAAACGTGCGACCTCCTCCGGCAGGCGATCGAGGGGCACGCGGTCGCGCCATTCGATCTGGTCATCAAGGCCCAACAGCTCGGGAAACTCCTTTATGTCGAGGAGCGGCCGGTGCCACTCGTTATCCCAAAACAGCACAAGCCGCGCGTGCGGGCGCAAGCGCAGCGCTTCCGCAACCGCAGGGGCGCAGAGTGCGAAATCGTGTTGATGGGTGGCCGATCCACTGGCATAGCCGATTCGCAGGAGGCCATCGCTCGGGGCGGCAGCGCGCCTACGGGCGGCCAGCCTGGCAATCGTCAGGGTCGCCTCGTCGAAGCCGTTCGGCAGGACGAGGGTCGGGATATTGACTCGACGTATGTGCGCTGCGAGTCCCTCCGTGGTTACCGTGCATAAATCAGCTTCCATCATGGTCCGTCGCATCAGAACAAACAATTCGCGTACCTGCTCTTCCGCAAAGTTCTGGCTGCGGATGCCATCAACCACTTCACGGCGGGCCAGCTCGGGATCGATCAGCAGATCGTCCACATCAAAGACGATTCGTGCTCCGGCTTGGCGTGCCGTAGCGATCACAGCGGCGACTCGCTCCGACCAGGCGGCGCGCCAGATTACCACGACCTGCGCTGTCGCGATTTCGATCATCCGCTCTGCGCTGTCTTCAATACGAATCATTGTCACGTCGGCACCCACAGCGCTTGCCGACTCGGCATAGCGAACGACCCGGTAGTAGTGTCCCGGTGTATGTGCCTCACCACTGATGTATACAATGCGAAGGGCCGTCGACAGGCCGGTTGGGGCATCAGTCGCGGTCCCCGCAGGGGCTTCAAACGTGACCTCAGCAGGAGTCTCGCTCTGCGGTTCGATCAACGCACACGCCCCTGCGCTCTGTGGTTGACTGTGCATATTACGCATGTTACGCAGGTTCGCAATGTAGGCCGGTTCGCCACGTAGAATCCCGACCGCTGCGCGCAGCGGTCGAGTCATTCGCCAAGAGGTCGAACTGGCCATTGAGTCGCGTTCTGTTGCCCGTTGGGTGAGGCTGGCGATCTCCGCGCTCGACACGGAGAGCGACTGATTGAGTTCCGCGATTTCTTCCCAGCACTTGCGTAACCCCTGCTGCAGTACATTTATCTGTCTGTCGCGCTGCGCTAGCTGATGCTGAGGCTGGGCAATGGTTGCGTCGCGTTCTGCCAGCAGATGCTGAAGCTGGGCAATGGTTGCGTCGCGTTCTGCCAGCAGATGCTGAAGCTGGGCAATGGTTGCGTCGCGTTCTGCCAGCAGATGCTGAAGCTGGGCAATGGTTGCGTCGCGTTCTGCCAGCAGGCGGTGATTGGTATACTGCTGCTCTATCTCGGCTCCTCGGGCACTGAAATACTCGACCAGCAGCCGCCTGTCTAATGACTCCGGAGCAAGCCAATCCAGGTAAAAGCTATCGCTTCCTTGCGTGAGTTGCAGCACGCCCAGGCCATGGGAATGGACAAATTCGAGGCTGAGTGGGTAACTGCGAGCGAGTTCCTCCCAGAACCGCCAAATTCCGAATTCCCGCTCCTTGACGTTGGTATCATGAAACAGCACGACTGCAGAAGGCGTGAGCTTGGGAAGCCAACGCTCAAAGTCATTCTTGACTGCGTCGTAGGTATGGAGGCCATCAATATGCAAAAGGTCGATTGATCCATCCGAGAAATAGTCGACCGCCTCATCAAATTTCATTCGCAGCAAGCGTGAAATATCGGGATAATTTGTCTCGTTATGCTGATGAACATCGGTAAATACTGCCTCTCCGTAATGTCCGGCATGTTCATCACCCTCCCAAGTGTCTATCGCATAGCATTTTGTAGTTAAACCGGCGGCCTTTACGGCGCGGCAAAAATTGAAATAGGAAATACCATAATGTGTGCCAAGCTCAACGATGACCTTTGGCTTAAGTGACTCAACTAACCAGATCGCAAAGGGAACGTGGCCGTTCCATGTGCTGGGGCGGCCGAGTCGATCAGGTCTTACGATTGCCGCGCGGGCAAGTGTTGGGTATTCCATGGGGGTTAAGAGCCTCAGAATGTCTGTATCTGTGCAAGTCAAATTGCAGGAGTCAGTTCTATTTTCTTCATGGGAATGCCGATTAAGCCCTGGCAGACGCTGGTGGTGTGCGACTTGAAAGTCAGCGCGTCGTGTATCCATTGGTGTTGGATATGATCTTGCTGGCTACCTTCGGCCACCGCTATCGTCACGCTGAAATCTCCAACCGGCAAGACCGGCATGCGAAACGCAAAACGCGCTGTTATTTTCTCGCCGGGGCCAAGATTACACGGGGCGTTTCGATAGGTCAGATACGTGTTGTCGCCAAACAAGGGTTGACCCAGGCGGTCTTTCACGAGGAATCCGACAATCAGCGCAGGGATTGCTGTGAGTGCCACACATCGGATTTCCAGGATGACCTCTTCGCCACCGACCACCCAAGAATACGGCTTGCCCTCTGGATCAAGCAATGCGGCAGATGTGACGCGTATCTGACCTTTGCCGAACGCTGGTGCGTCGGGATCGAAACTGAATAGCTCGATATCGTTTCTGAACTGCGTCTGATTAAGGAAATCCAACCGCATGTCCCGGGGGCTCGGAGTGCTCTTGGGTTCCGTCGTCGCAACCGCCGCGGCGGTCAATTTACTTTCGCCCTGTTGCGACTCGTATATCGCCTCTAGGTATCTCGTTGCTGCATCCTTTGCCGAGCCGATAAACTTGATAATACCGCAGTCGATCCAGATGGCCTGTTGGCACAGGTTCTGCACGGCGGCCGTGTCGTGACTTACGAATATCACAGTACCATGCGCCATGAATGAGCGCAGGAACCGCATACATTTTTGGGCAAAGAATACGTCACCCACCGCCAATGCTTCATCGATGACCAGTATGTCTGCATCGACGTGGGCAATGACGGCAAATGCCAACCGGACGTACATTCCGCTGGAATAAGTCTTCACCGGCTGGTCAAGAAATGCGCCGATATCCGCGAAGGCGGCGATGGCCGCGATGCGTTCGTCGATCTCCTGCTGGCTCAAACCCAGCACGCTGCCGTTCAGATAGACATTTTCGCGCCCGGTGAACTCGGGATTGAAGCCGGCGCCGAGCTCCAGCAGCGCCGCGACGCGGCCGGTGGTCTCCACGGTCCCGGTCGTGGGGTTCAGGGTCCCGCAGAGGATCTGCAAGAGGGTCGACTTTCCCGAGCCGTTGCGACCGATGATGCCGACGGTCTCCCCCTTGCGTACCTCAAAGGATACGTCGCGCAGTGCCCAAAACTCGCGGTAGTAGTTAGGGGCTGATTTGCCTAGTAGGCCCCGTAAACGCGGCACCAGGGATTGCTTTAGCCGATCCTGCGGCCGGTCATATATTTGATAACACTTACCCAGGTTCTGGACGCGGATCACGATCGGTTCAGACGACATCGGCAAACCCCTTGCGTGTCTTTTGGAACCACCAAAATCCGGCCCACGCAGTCACCATGCTTACGGCGGTGTAAACGATCAAGCCGCCCCAGTTAGGCAGCCGTCCGAATAATAGCACGTTGCGCCCCTCCTCAATGATGAAAGTGAGTGGATTGAGATACAACACTAGCTGCATCCGATGCGGAAGCGAAGTGATTGGATAGAAAATTGGCGCCATGAACAACATCACGCTGGTAATAATGCCCATGGTTTGGGCGATGTCGCGTACGTAAACGCCGATCGCCGCAAGGAACCATGCGAAACCCATGGTCGTCAGTATCAATGGTGCGAGGATGACGGGGAATAGTATCAGGGTCCAGGGTAACTGATCCATAATTACGAGTTGCACGAGCAGTAGTACCGTAAGGCTGATCGCGGCATGGAACAGCGCCGACCCCATGGCGACCCAGGGTAATACTTCGAGCGGAAAGACAACGCGTTTGACATAGCTGACGTTAGTGAAAATAAGCAGCGGGGCGCGATTGGCAACCTCGGCGAAGAGCCCATGCACAATCAGCCCTACGAACAAAATAATGGCAAAACTCGCATGACTGGCACTCTCCGCCACTCCCCATCGGGTCTTGAACACCACGGAAAAGACGAAGGTGTACACGAGGAGCATGAGGATGGGATTGAAGAATGACCAAGCGACCCCGAGAAGAGAGCCGCGATAGCGTCCTATGACTTCACGGCGGACCAGTTGGTTGATCAGGCTACGGTTGCGCCAAAGACTCAAAACTAAAGCACGACCGGTCGCAGGGTGTTCCTGGTGAGGATTCATTGACGTCAGGGCTCGCTTGGGGAACGCGCGGACCATAATCGTCTTCACGCGTTAGAAGCTCAGTAGTGTAAACGGTAGCCTGCGGAAGAGTCATTTTTTTTTGATGGTGGAACGCTTGCCTGCAGATGCGTCGCGCTCGACTTGGCGGCCATCAGCGGCGACGTAACGTCTACCGGAATATACACGTTCGGTGCCTCTTGTTCCCGGCTACGCGGGGTCAGGTGACCGGTGCGGCTCTGCTGCGGCGCGCTCGTCCGACCGTCTGGCCGATCCGACTCAGGCCGTGTCAACCGCGGTTGCGTGGTCGGCGGCCCGGCGCAGCCACAGTTCCAGGATCAGCAAGGGCCAGACCTGATAGACCGAGAAGCCGCCGGGGCGCGCCTGATGCTCCACCAACCCCTTGAGCGGCGCCGCATCAAGCAGCCCGCCGAGTTGGCTGGACGGTGCCAGCAGCAGGTCGCGGGCGAGCGCGAGCGTGGCCTCCTGGGACCAGGCGCTGGAAGGTAGTCCGAATCCCATCTTGCGCCGCTTCATCCAGTCCGCCGGCAGGTAGCGGATGGCGAGCTGTTTGAGGATGCGCTTGGTTTCGGCGGGCGGCTGCCAGAGGGCTGACAGGGGCATCCCCTGCGCCAGTTCGGCCAGGTCCCGGTCGAGCAGGGGGCAGCGGACCTCCAGCGAGACCTGCATGCTCATCCGGTCGACCTTGGGCAAGACCGCCCCGGGCAGGTAGGTCTCGGCGTCGAGTGCGCGCATCCGGTGCATCAGGGGCTGCGCGGGATCATTGAGCGCGGTGCGCCACTGCGCCAGTGACTGCACGACGGCGGCGGGCAGCCCGCCGGTGAGCGAACCGACCTGTTCGGGCTGAAAGGTCAGCCAGCGTGGCGACAGATAACCGTCCGCCGGGGTGTAGCCGCGCCGGTTGCGCAGGGTACGCACCAGGCGCTGGAGGTGGCTGCCCTGCTCCATGATGGTGTCGCGATAGCGTCCGTAGCCGCCGAAGAGCTCATCGCCGCCGTCCCCGGAGAGGGCCACCGTGACGTGTTCGCGGGTATAGCGCGAGAGCAGGTAGGTCGGCAGGCAGGAGGAGTCCCCATTGGGTTCGTCCAGCCGGTCGGCGATCTCATGGACGAGTTGCAGTGCATCGGGCTCCAGGATCGCCTCGTGGTGATCGGTGCCGAGGTGCTGCGCGACCTCGCGGGCATACTCGTGTTCGGTCTCCGTGGTCCCGCCAAAGCCGATGGAGAAGGTGCTCAAGGGGCGACCCAGTTCTTGCGTCACCATGGCGACGACCAGCGCCGAGTCCACCCCGCCGGAGAGGAAGGCGCCGAGCGGCACGTCGCTCATCAGGCGTTTGCGCACCGCCTCGCGCACGCGCAGACGTAACTCCTCCTCGCGCTCGGCGAACGAGGGGCCGCCGCGGCCCGGCGGCTCAATGGGCGTGAAGCGGAAGTAGCGTTGCGGCTCATGGACACGGATCGTGTCGGTGTCGGTCGTCACCACCAGGGTGGAGCCGGGCAGCAGCTTGCGGACCGAGCGGTAGATGCTGACGGGCGCCGGCACATACTGGAGCAGCAGGTAATAGGCCAGTGCATCCTGGTCGATGGTGGCGTCGAATCCCGGGACCCGCGTCAGCGCCTGCAGCTCTGAGGCGAAGGCGAACCAGCCTGGCCCCTGGGCGTAGTACAGTGGCTTTTTGCCGAAGGGGTCCCGGGCCAGGAGCAGGCGGCGGGTCGCGCGGTGCCAGACACCGAAGGCAAACATCCCGTCCAACTGCTTGACCTGGTCGGGATCGAATGACTCGAAGAGGTGCGGGATGACCTCGGTATCGGTGTGCGAGTGGAATTGGTGGCCGCCGGCGATGAGGTCGTCGCGCAGCCCCTGGAAGTTGTAGATTTCACCGTTGAAGGTGACCTGCACCGAGCCGTCGGCGTTGCCCATCGGCTGACGGCCGTCCGCGGAGAGGTCGATGATGGACAGACGGCGATGTGCCAGGGCGCAGCGGCCGTCCGGATCGACCCAGACCCCGGCGGCGTCAGGCCCGCGGTGGACCATGGTGTCGCGCATCGCGGTGACGATGCGTGCCAAACCATCGGGTCCGAACCCGCCGCCAAGATCGATCAGGCCAGCGATACCACACATAATATTGAAGATACTCCTTAAGTCTTGGCGCGACGAGGGCGACCGTTACCGCATCGCTGGTCGCAGACGATAGATGCAGCAGGCGCTCCCCAGCCAGGGCGCCAGGCGCTGGCGCCGCGGCAGGTCCCAACGTGCCCCGAAAACCATATAGCCGGTATAGAAGAGCCCCATGGGTTGCGCCGCCTCGACCACGAAACCCTGCCGGCGGAACTCGCGCACCCACCGGGTGCGACTGAAGGTCCAGAGTTCAGTGACGGCGTTACCGATCTCCCCATGGGGTTTTGGGGTAAAGGGCTCACGCACATCTCGCCCAACCTCGGCCCACACAATGTGCAGCCGGCTCACCTCGCCGCGGCGCCACCGCTGCGGCAGCAGTTCGTGCAGCCGGGGCCTGATCCTGGACCAGGCATCCGCGAAGGCGGCGAGCGAGGTCCAGAAGCGCCAACTCGTGGTGGGAAGGACGTGGACGCAATAGCCGGCGGGTTTGAGCACCCGTTTGATCTCCTGTTGGAGCGGGGCCAGGTCGGGTACGTGCTCCAGCACATTGGATGAGAACACCACGTCGAAACTCGCGTCGGCGCATGGCAGCGAGCGGCCGTCGTAGTCGATCACGGGATAGACCCGATCCGCACTGTACCTGGACTGAGGCAGGTCGATGGCCGTGACCTGGAAACCGCGCCTGGACAGCTCCTGGGCCTGCGCGCCAGTCCCGGCACCGATCTCCAGGATGTTAGCTCCCGGGGGGAATTGGGCGACGATCTGTTCGAGCTCGTGGGCGCGAAGGGTATGCAGGTGCTCGATGGAAAACATGCCTGGCCTCTGTTGCCATATCAGCGGTCGATCCCGGAACTGGCCGATCCAGCCGGATCCGGCAAGTCCGAATGCAGTCCGTAGAGCCCGAGGGTCTCATCGATCATACGTTGGAGGCCGAAGCGTGTGGCCACGAAGCGCGGGGCCTCGGTCCGTGCGCGCTCCCGCCAGGTCGGGTCCGCGAGCACCGCCAGCACGCGTTCGGCCAAGGCCGCCGGGGTCGGCTGTTCCACCAACCAGCCGGTGCGACCTTGGTCGAGTGCCTCGCGGGTCCCGCCCGCCTCCGTCGCGACCACCGGCACGCCCAGGAGTTGCGCCTCCAGCACGACGTTGGGCGTGCCCTCGAAGCTGGACGTGAGCACGAAGAGATCCATCGCACTCATGGCCAGTTGGGGCTCCTGGGTGGTGCCGGGCAGATGCAGGCGCTCGCCGAGGCCGCGGCGGTTCCCTAAGGCGCGGGCGCGGGCCTGGAGCGGGCCGGTGCCGAACACCACGAAGTGGGCCGCGGGGTGGCTGCGCGCGACCAGCGCGGCCATTTCGACCCACAGGAGCGGGCGCTTTTCGTCATACAAACGGAACACCGAACCGACCAGCGGGGCACCCTCCGGGACCCCCAGCGCGGCCCTGAACCGGCCGATCTCCGGGTCGCCTGGACGCCGAAACAGCGCCGCATCGATGCCGTTGCGTTTGACCGCGAAGCGCTCCCGCCCAACCCCGAGCCAGTCGGCATAATCGGCCGCCCCGGCCTCACTGTTGTTGATCAGAACCACCCCGGGCACACCGGCCAGACACCGGTAGGCATGGGCCATGTGGGGGCGGTAGTAGGTGAAATTGCTTGGTCTCATGTTGCGACTCGACAGGATAACCCGCGGTACGCCCGCGAGCACAGCCGCATACCCGGCCGCGAGGCTCGCCGAGTCTTGCCAAGCATGGACCACCTCCGGGCGCGTATCGAGGAACTCGGCCAGGAAGCGGCGCACTTCGGTTTGCATGTCGTCGGGAAACGCGGCGATGGTGGCCGCCAAGCCGACCAACTGTTGCTCCGAGAGTCCTTGCGCGAGACGACCCTCGGCCCACGCCGCCGCCCGGATGTCGCGGACGCTCACCGCCTCGCCCGCCAGCGCCGGCAAGAAAAAGCGATAATCGTCGCCGTCTTGCAGCCGCAGACAGCGCAAGGCGAGCGGTCGCTGCACGGCGCGCGTCAACCCTTTGAGCACATAGACAACCTGACGCTCCACACCGCCCCAGGCCAGGGCATTGTTGACCAATACCACGGGGCCCCCGACAAAGGCGGCGGGCGGCAACGCGGGGGGGACCGCACCCAGGGTCGGCCCTTGAGCGGCGGCCGCCGCAAACCGGCGTTCGGCATGGCGGTCGCGCACCGCTCGGTAGAACTGCCGCGGGCGTTGTAGCCACGCGCCCAGGTATTCGAGCCACGCCGGGGGCAGCACTCGGCGCCCGAGGGCGAACAGGACGCGCCACCCCTGACGCAGCGACCACGCGACGAGTGACCAAGCAAGCTTGGGCGCCTGACGCAGCCGGTAATCGAGTGCGCGCAGCCAGGCCACGCGCTCCCAGTCGCCGCTCGACCAGGGCGCGGCGACGAACCACAAGCGGCGGGTGCCGGCGCGGCGTAAGGCACGGCTCAACCGCAGTCGCGGACCGTCCTGCGCCGGTCCGACATAGATGAGGTCCGGGGGCAGCACCAAGTGCGGCGGCAACTGCCCGTCCGTTTGCTGCCCCACGCTGGCGAACGGCAGGACGGCGGCATCTGGCGTAGGCGCCGCGTCTGGAGTCAGGATGATGCCAATCCGCGGGTCGCCGCGCAGTTCCCGCAGCGTAGCGGGGGACGGTTGGGTATGAAACGCAACCGCGACCAAGCCGGCCTGGCCACCATCGGACTGGATACCGTCGAGGACCCTTTGGATACGTTTGAAATCTGCGCTACCGCGCATAACTCGGTGCGGGATGGGTGCGTCTAAAGACTCTGGCACGGACAACTCGATGTGATGGACGACGACCTTGCGAACTACTGAGCCAGTCGCGAATTCCCGCACATGATACCCTGAGTGAAAATTGAAGTACATCATGCCTCTGACCAGGGCGCGGCGGCGCTGCGGCGCTCCCTGCGCAGCGATCCCCCGCGTGGCTTATGGCCGGCCCGGACGGTTGCCCGAGGCCGCCGCGTCGGAGACGCGCGTGCCTCCCGCGGTCAAGCCGTAGCTGGCGATCGTGTCGGTCAGCATGCGCCCCATGGAAAAACGCGACCGCACGAACCCGGGAGCCGCTGCGGTCATCGCCGCCCGTCGCAGGGCATTGCCCAGCAAGCCGCACACCGCCGCAGCGAGCCTCGCGGCATCCCCGTCATCGACATAGAGTCCGGTGACCCCCGGGTGCAGTGCCTCCCGCGCTCCCCCGCCGCCGCAGACGACCACCGGCGTCCCGACCGCTTGGGCCTCCAGCGCCACGTTCGGCGTCCCCTCCCACTGCGAGGTGAGGAGCAACAGGTCGAACGCCGAGAGGGCCAAGGCACTATCGGGGGTCGGCGGGGCAAGTTTGACGCGTCCCCCAAGCCCGCGCTCGACGATGAATCGCTCCATGTCGGGTTGCCGGGGACCGGCGCCGAAGACCAGGAAGCAGGCGTCGGGAATGGACTTGGCCACCCGCGCGGCCGTCTCCAGCCATAGCAACGGGCGCTTCTCGTCCGAGAAACGGAACAGGCCACCCACCAGTGGTGCCTGGTCGGGGAGGCCATGACGCTGCCGCAAGGCGCGGGTCGCCGCGGGCGTCGCGCGCCGCAACCCGTCGAGATCGGCGCCGTTGTAGATCACGCGGATCTGGTGGGCCGGCAGCCCGAGCCAGGCGGCGTAGTCGTCCGCGCCACCGCGGCTGTTATTGATGAGCCGCACGCCCGGCTGTGCGACCAGGAGTCGATAGGCGGCGCGCATGAAGGGCTCATGGATGTACGGAAAGTGGATCGGGCTGACATTGCGCCCGGACAAAATGACACGTGGCACCCCGGCCGCCACGGCCGCGAGGCCGGCCCGGATGTTGCTGTAGTCCAGCCAGCAGTGCACCACCGCCGGGCGCAGATCCATAAAAAGGGTACATAAATCGACCACGTCTTGAATCAGCGCCGACGGGAGCCGCTTCAGGTGGCTCAGTGCAACCTCGCCGTCGGGGCTGGACCAGGGACCATGGGCTAGTTGCTCCCAGCCGAGCAGCCCATCGGCTGCGGCGGCAGTGTCCCTCACCACGACACCCCCAGCTTCGAGCCTGGCGAGGAAAAAATCGTTGCCTGGCGGGGTGTGCAGATTGGCTACCAGGACGGTCACGTCGGTCAGCCCCTGCGTGCGTAGCCCGAGTGCGGTGTTGACGATCTGGCGTTCGGCGCCCCCGGCCACCAAGGTCGGGCAGGCCAGGACGATGCGCGAGGCGACGGGTGTAAGGTGCGCCTTGGCGAGGAGGGGGGCGGCGGCCAGCCCGCCGCCGATATGCGCGGCATACAGCCAGTCCATGAAGGTACGGCACGGGCTGTGTCCCATTACCTGCACGCGCTCGCACGCACCCAGCGCCTTACCGAAGAGCTTATCGAGCGCCAGGACGGCGAGCAGTGAGCGCCGCCAGCGACTCACGTCCCAGTACACGATGGACAGGACGCCGCGCCGCAAGGCCGCCGCCATCATCGGCGCGGTCAGTGCGTTGCGGGTGCCCATAAACAGGATGCAACGCCCCAGGCGGCGCGGCAGACGCCAAGAGTAGGTGGTCGGCGTGAAGGCACCGACCGCCTCGGCCTGAACCGTCCCCGAGTCGCTCGGGGACAGCACCAAGCTGCTCAACTCGCCCTGTTCCAGCAACGCAAAGAGCGCGTGGGCGGCACCGATCTCCATGGTGAAGGGCACGGCGACGGTCGGCCTGCGCACGCCCCGAAGGCTGCACCAGGCCAGCGCGGAGGCAACGCGTGGATCGTTCGCCGACGCCAAGGGTGCGCGCCCCGCTTCCCGGCCGGGAGTGGCGCTCACAGTGTCAAGGCCAGGTCTGAGTTAAGGGGCAGTCGCATTTTGATTCGGTTGAGGCAGATAAGGCAACCAGGCCTTTTCGGCAATTTGTTTTGCATACGCTTGGTTCAGCATTCGCTTAAGCTCCAGCCGTGGAACGTGACGCACCCTTACACCCCAACTTTCCTGCCATTTCAGTTGCGCGGTCAATAGAAACGGGTCCTCATGGTACCAACTTAAATAGAGCTCATAGTCCGGCGGTAATCCCCGGTGGCCGAATCGCGGCCCGCCCCAATACCCGGGCCCGCCTAAGAACATCTTGGCCACCCCCGGCCAGCCGGCGCGCACGCTCTCCTGGGAGATCATGTCGGGAGCAAAGGCGCTCCGCGGGTCAAAGAAGTTGACGCTATGCTTGGCATCGACCACATAGTGGAAGTCGAAATCGATAGACTCGAACTCGTCCTTGGCGATGGTCTGTTTGGTTTTCGATGCCCGCCGTATTTTCTCTGTGATTTCAAAGCTATCTAGCCATTTTATGACAAGCCCATTATTCACGTCAAACAGCACCCAGCGCCCCTTATCCGGCAAGAAAATTTCCAGCACGTTGTGGGTAGAGTACCTAAGCTGCCCCTCCTCCAGGAATACGCCGGTCAAGCTCACGTCCCGGGCGGGAAGATTAAAGCGATCCCTTATGAGCGCCTCAAAGAGCAGCAGCGTCGGGCCGCAGAACAATAACTTCGGGCCGCTGCTCTTAAAAAAATCGACCGTGAATTGCTCCCTGTTTTCATAAAAGTCTCGGTCATTACCATTGGTGACTACAAGATTTGCCGTCAAGAAATCAAACAACCTGAGTACGTTCGCTGAAATCGCCGCATCTCGGTCCAATACCAGAACCTTTAGCTTCGCAACCTCACTGAAGATCAGGTAATACTCCCCGGGCACATCGAAAGACACAAGGGTGTTTTCGCCAGCGGCCACGATACGCGGCGACCCGGGATTTACTTCAGGTCGATCAGGCGAAAATGTGGGCAGAAAAAATCCATGGTTTTTGACATTCCCAGGCAAGGACATCGACTCATGATTGTATAGGATCGGATACTTTTTTCCGCTAAAACCGAACGACCCGCCCCAATCTCCCCGCAATGCCGGTGGCGCGGAGGCATTGGCGGCTTTACTTCGATCGCTGACCGCATAGACTAAGAGCAATGCCGCGATAAGTAGTGCCGCGGCGATGACCGAGTGTCTTGCGGATAACCGGCCAGCGATCACTGTCATATCAATGATCTCTTTTGTTGCAAAACATCATTTTATTGAATCGCCAGGTGCGGCTCCGAGTCGAAATGTCGACTGCCCCGCCACGTCCGCGTCACTCGCAAGCCGTTCCGCCCGCCGTGGTTCAGGAGGACTGCCGGCGGGGCCGCTCTCTTGGCTACGACCGCCGCTACCCGAAGTCTGCACCGGCGCCAACGAGCGCACTCGCAGGTAGGGCCGGTCGGCGATAGTCACATAGTCGTTCGGCGCAACGCAAGCGCGCACCAAGGTTCCGGGCGTCAACCAGGCAGGCCGTTGCTCCAGGAACAACCCGCACCCATGCGCGAGGTTGTCCGACTCGCGACGAAAGGCGCTCACCATGGTCGCGCCGGGTCTTAACGCCCCGAAGCCTTCGGCGAACCAAAGCCCGTCCATGCCCGCCAGGAGCCGCTTCTGACTCACCACCAGCGGAAAAATCGTGCCCGCCTGCCCGTCCATCGCCAAGGCGAGCGTCGGCGACTCCCGGTCGAAGCGAGCGACCACTGGCTCCTCGCCCGCGGGGCAGGCCGGTGCCGTGACCGCCGGGAGCCGGGCAAAGTCCAGCAGCCCCGTGGCCGGCAATATCGAGAGCCCGACCAGCAGCGCACCGGCGGTAACGGCTACTGTGGGCGCACCCCGCGCCTGCCGCGGCGTCACCGCATTCCCCAATGCCGTTTGGCGCGGCCACAACAGCGCCGCGATCACCCGCAAACCCAAGGCCGCCAACAGCACCCGGACCCTGATCGAACCCGCGAATAATCGGACGCCACCGTCAGTAATGATCAGCGGCGCAGACGCTGCCTCACCGATAATCATGACCAGTAGCAACAGGCCGACCGGCGAGCGCCAATGGTACAGACACCAAGCCAACCCCAAGATTAACAACCCCTTAAGATACTGCCAAGAGTGGGGCGTCCAGGGAGCAAAGTCGAACAGGTATCTGGGGTAGTACGCGAGCGCGCGCAGGCATGCACCCAGAAATACGTCCGGCGCGCGACGGATGTTGGAGAGGGCCAAGGCGTAGACCGCTGTATAGGCGCTGCCCAGGTCCTTTACCGTAAAAGTCGCGCCGGGAGCGCGCTCCAAGTCTCCCTCCCCCCTCGTGGGTGTGGGCGGGGTGGGGGAACGGCCGGCGCCCGCCACTTTCATCTGGCGGGGTGGTGCGGGCGCCATGGCCGTTACCGGTGTCGCGTGTTCCAGCAGCGCTTCCCCGGGTCCCACCGATGAGGCTTGCGGGTTGCGGCTTGAGTCGGCAACCGTGTTGAATAACTCAGGGAAGTCTTGATAAGCCTGGGCCCAGCCCTTGCCGCCGACCGACAAGCCATAGAGGGTCAGCGAGAAATTGCCGAAAGAGGCGCCGGATTTTACGTGCAGCGACTGCGCCAGACCTTGCTGTAGGACGAATCCCGATGACAGCGCGAGGATGGCCATGCCGGTGGCGCTCCAGCGCCGCAGGCCCAACCGGGGGGCGACCAAGACGGTCCACAGCAAGACGGAGGGAAGGATCAGCATGGCCCCCGAGCGACTCACCTGGGCGATGCTCAACAGGGCGAGACCGGCCGCCAGCACGAACGGCCTAGCACGCTCGGAACCTTGGAGCAGCAGGGCCAAACCCGCGGCGCCGGCCGTGAGTCCAGCCACCTCGGTCATGGTCGTTCCCAGCGCATGTTCATTGGCATACGCCAACAGCAGCAGCGCGACCAGCGCACCCCCGATCAGGCCGGTAAGGCGTGCCGCCTGCAGGGCCAGAGCGGCCACCGCCAAGGCGATGACCAGCGCTTGGACCGCGTAGATCAGGTGCGGATGCCAGTTTGTCAGCCCCATCGCTGCGGCCAGAAAGGTGGTGTACGGCAATCGTTTTCCGCACCAGTCTGCGAGCTGCGTGAGGTCGCCCGTGCCGGCGATCTCGGCGGCGCAGCTCCAATAGCCGAGGGCGTCGCTGAATGGCAGGAGCCCGGCGGCCGAGAGTGAGACGGTACGCGCCGTCGCCCAATCGCGGAGCAACAGTAAGAGGGCGGCAGCGACGCAGGCGATCACAAAGGCGGCCGACCAGCCCCAGCCATCATCGAGCCGGAGGAAAACGATGCGAAAGTGCCGCGGGTCGCTCTGGCGCACGATCAGATAGACAGCGGCCACCGTGGCAATCAGGAACAGCCACCAGAGTGTGGGATGAACGCCCGCCTGCACGCGAATACGGTACTCGCGCCCGTTGGCTCGGGGGTCGGTGCCGTCCGAGGTGGACAGCAGCAGCGCCTTGCCCCAATGGGAATAAGCGCCACTGCCGACGCTATCGACGTCCTGGTGGAGACTGTGTGCCGGACCCAGGGGGCGGCCATCCTCGAACAACTCCAGCCGGGACTGTTGCTCGTGGCTATCGCCGACCGCGTCGCCGGGGACGCTGAATGGAGCGGCTGCCAGCGAGCCCAGCGCCATCTCGAATCCCTGACCGCCACGCGCCGTCAGCCGACCGGAATCGAGTCGCTTCTCGATCGTCGGGGCCGCGGCCGAGAGTCCGGCGATCGCCAGGGCGAGGGCCAGCGCCAAGGCCGACCACAGGGCCGCGGCGCGGCGTCCAGGCTCCAGTCGTTCAAGTAGCGGTGGCATCCAGTGGCCGGCAACTAGGGTCAAGCGGTTCAACCAAGCTGTCATCGCCCCCGCCCGTGGGTTTTTAGGACATGGCCACCTGGATGCATCCAGATCGCTACCCGCTCCCGGTCGCTATCGGACCGGGTTTCGGCAGCCCCCCCCGCCGCGGCTCAACGCGCCGGAGCGCCCGCGGCGTCGCCCGCCAACTTGGCCGCCAGCCGCGTGGGCTCCACATAACCGCCGATCATCTCGCCGGTTTCGGTGACGATGGCCGGGGTGCCGCGCACACCGAGCTTCTCCCCCAACGCCATCTCGGCATCCACCGGGTTGTCACAGGTTTTCTCCGCGATGGGCTTGCCGGCCTTGGCATCGGTCAAGGCGGTGCGGCGCGCCGCCGCGTCACCGGCGCACCAGACCGAGATTGCCTCCTTGTAGGCCGGGCTGCCCTTACCGGCGCGCGGAAAGAAGACATAGCGTACGCGGATACCCTCCTTGCCATAGTCCGCGATCTGGCTGTGGAGCTTGCGGCAATAACCACAGTCGATATCAGTAAAGACCGTGATCGTGTGTTTCGTCTCCCCCGGGGGATCGAAGATGACCATCTGGGACTCACCGAGGCCGTCCAACAGGCGCTTGCGCACGCCGTTCAAGCGCGGCTCGGTCAGGTCCTCCCGCTTGTTGAGGTCGACGATGCGGCCATCCACGTAGTAACGGCCATCGGCGGTGACATACATGATCTCGCTGCCGACCATCACCTCGTAGAGCCCCTTGATCGGGGACGGCTGGATACTGTCGATCTTGATGTCTGGGACGGCCTTGACCAGGGCCGCGCGGATGGTGGCGTCCTCGGGGGCAGCGGCAAAAAGGGCACCGGTGACGAGCATCAGGGTGGCGGCGGCGAGCGAGCGGCGAAAATACATAATGGTTTCTCGGTCTCAAGGAAGGGGTTGAATATGGGGGACGCGGCGACGCCGTGCCCGTGCCTTGGGATAGATGGGGGCGCTCAGTCCCGGAAGTTGCTGAATTTGAGCGGGAGCCCCCAGTCCTCGCCGCGCAACAGGGCGATGGCCTCCTGGAGGTCGTCGCGGTTCTTGCCGGCGATCCGGACCTGGTCGCCCTGAATCTGCGCCTGGACCTTGAGCTTGCTGCCCTTGACCCGCTTGACCATGGACTTGGCGGTGTCGCTATCCACCCCTTGCTTGAGCAACACCTCCTGACGCGCGGCGTTGAGCGTAATCGCCGGCGCCTGGGGGTCCAGGGCCTGGAGGTCGACCGCGCGCTTAACGAGCTTCTGGCGCAGGATGTCCATCATCTGTTGCAGTTGGAATTCCTGCTCGGCGACCAGCAAGACCTTACCGTCGACGAGCTCGAAGGTGGCCTTGACACCCTTGAAGTCGAAACGGGTGGAGGTCTCCCGATTGGCTTGATCGACCGCGTTGCGGACCTCTTGCAGGTCGGTCTCGGAGACGATGTCAAACGAGGGCATTGTAGTTAAGTCCTTACATCTATTTGATATCTAAACGCCGAACAAGGGCGCTGGCAAGCCGGATCGGGCATTTTCTCACGCCAAGGCGCCACGACGCCAAGAAAAAAGCGTTGCGCTCCCCCACCAGATAAACCGCCGGACGCTGATAACGCTCAATAACCTTGGCGTCTTGGCGTCTTGGCGTGAGACCTGTTCCTTGACCAAACTCACCCACGTGGATGGTGCCGCGCATGCAGTTGTTTCAACCGCTCCCGAGCAACGTGTGTATATATCTGGGTAGTCGACAGGCTGCTGTGTCCCAGCAGCATCTGCACCACGCGCAGGTCCGCCCCATGGTTCAACAAGTGGGTGGCAAAGGCGTGCCTCAGGGTGTGGGGCGACAGTGGCTTCACCACCCCGGCCTGGATGGCGTAACGCTTGATGAGCTGCCAAAAGGCCTGACGGGTCATGCAGTCGCTGCGGCTGGTCGGAAACAGGAAATCGCTGGTGCGCCCGCCCAGCAGGTCCTGGCGTGGCCCACGCACGAACCGCGCGAGCCAGTCCACGGCGTCCTCCCCGAGCGGCACCAGCCGCTCCTTGCTGCCCTTACCAGTGACGCGCACCACCCCCTGGGTCAGGCTCACCTGGCCGGAGGTGAGGGTTACCAGTTCGGTCACCCGCAGCCCCCCGGCATAGAGCACCTCGAGCATGGTGCGGTCGCGATGGCCGCGCGAGTCCGCGGGGTCCGGTGCCGCCAGCAGGGCCTCCACCTCCGCCTCGGTGAGGCTCTTGGGCAAGGGCCGGCCCAATTTGGGGGCATCCACCCGCGCGCTCGGGTCCTCCTGGAGCAGGCCCTGGCGCACCTGGTGCTGATAGAACTGGCGCAGGCACGACAGCAGGCGGGCCGCGGAACGCGGTTTGCGCCCCGCCACCGACAGGACCGCCAGATAATCGAGCAGGTCCAGGCGATCGGCCTGGAGCAGGCAGTGCCCGCGCTCACGCTCGATCCAGAGCGCGAAGGCGCGCAGATCCGACTGGTAGGCCGCCAGCGTGTTCTGACTCAAACCCCGCTCCATCCAGAGATTATCGGCAAAACCCTCGATCACCGCCCGGTCATCCGCCATCGCGCCCCCTTCAGCCTAAACTCGGAAATTGCCCACGCCAAGGCGCCAAGATCGCCAAGAACGACCATCGGGTTCAGTCGACCGCCACCCCCTCATGCCGCAGCAGCCAACGCTTGAACGCCAGCTTGCGCCCAGTGCTATCGCCGGCAAAACCGCCCAATCCAGTCTCCGCCACCACGCGGTGGCAAGGCACCACGATGGGACAGGGATTGGCCCGGCACGCCTGCCCCACGGCCCGCGGCGCGCTGCCCAGCTCGCGAGCCACATCCCGATAGGTGCGGGTCGCCCCCGCCGGGATGGCACGGATGGCCGCCCACACCCGCCGCTGAAAGGGTGTACCACCCAGTTCCAGGGGCAGATCAAAGACCGCAGTGCCGTCCGCAAAATAGGCCTCCAGTTGGCGCCTCAGCGTCGGCGGAGCCACATCGGCGCCGCCCGCCGCGGGTAACGGCTCCAGGTCCACCCCGGTCAGGGTCTCCCCCGTCCAGTGCAGACCGATGGGGCCCATGGGGGTAGCAAGCACGGTCTGTTGCATGTGGTATCTCGGTCGAAGCGTCGGCGACCGGTGCAGGGTAACGGAGAACCGCCGGCCTAGCAGGCTGTCGGACTTAGTGATGCAACCGATTGAATGCAAAGAGTTTCCTCTTTTGCGCCAAAAAGTCGTTTTCCTGTTTAATCAATCGGTTACGCCATCAAGTCCGACAGGCTGCTAGAAAGTGCCATGCGCAGGCGCCAACGCCAAGATCGCCAAGGCCACCACACCAGACCTCGGGCCGAGACGCAAAACCTGTGGATAACTCTGTGGACGAATACCCGCGCCCCCTCGGCAAGTCGCTCATTTCCGACCTCATTTTCTTTAGGGGCCGGACGCCTTCAGCGAAAAGTAAATAGCAATAACAATCGGTTACGGTAAAATGTCAAGCGCTTATCCGCTGCCGCCGCGCCGTTTTGTCAGACTTTTGCCGACGGCGGCGGGTGTGCACAAGCGGCCGGGCCGCAACGCCGGGCGGCGGGATTTGTCAAGTCCGGGATCTTCGCCGCCCCTTCAGTCCGTAGTCCCCAGGGGCGCGAACAGGGCCTGGAGGTCCGCCCCGTTGAAGCCCAGGTCCGGCTCCCCCGACGACTCCTGATAGACCCCGGCGGCCAGTGCGCGTTTGCGCTCCTGCATGGTCAGGATGCGCTCCTCCACCGTCTGCTCAGTCACCAGTTTGTAGACGAAGACCGGCTTGTCCTGGCCGATGCGATGCGCCCGATCCGCCGCCTGGGACTCGACCGCCGGGTTCCACCAGGGGTCGTAGAGGATCACGGTGTCCGCCTCGGTGAGATTGAGCCCGACGCCACCCGCCTTGAGGCTGATCAAGAACAGGCTCACCGCCCCCGAGCGAAAGGCGTCGATGGCCTCGTCGCGCTTGCGGGTCTGGCCGGTGAGCTTGGCATAGGGGATACCGCGGTCGTCCAGTTCGGTCTCGATCAGCGCGAGCATGCTGGTGAACTGGGAGAACAACAGGATGCGCCGGCCCTCCTCCAATTGCTCCGGCACCAGGTCCATCAGGAGCTCCAGCTTGGCGGACTCCTTGACCCGGGCGGCGGCCGGCAGCTTGAGCAGGCGCGGGTCGCAGCAGGTCTGGCGCAGCTTCAGCAGCGCATCCAGGATGGTGATATGGCTGCGCGCCAGGCCCTGGGCGGCGATGGCGTCGCGCACCCGCTTCTCCATGGAGAGCCGGATGCCCTCATAGAGCGCCGCCTGGGCCTCGCCCAGGGTGACGCTCTTGACGATCTCGGTCTTGGGCGGCAGTTCGGTCGCCACGTCCTGCTTGCGTCGACGCAGCATGAAGGGGGCCACCCGCCGGGCCAGGCGGGCGTGGCGCTCCTGGTCCCGGTGCTGCTCGATCGGGGTGCGCCAGTGGCGCTTGAAACTGGCCTGGTCGCCCAGGAAACCGGGCAGCAGAAAATCGAACTGGGTCCACAGCTCACCCAGATGGTTCTCCATCGGGGTGCCGGTGAGACACAGTCGATGGTCGGCCTGGAGTGCGCGCACCACCACCGCGGCCTGTGACTTGGGGTTCTTGACCGACTGGGCCTCGTCGAGGATCAGCGAGTGGAAGGATTGTTCCTGCAGGTGCTCCTGGTCGCGCGACAACAAGGGGTAGGTGGTCAGCACCAGGTCATAGTCCGGGATGCGCTCGAATGAGCCATGCCGATCGGACCCGTGTAGCACCAGGGTCCGCAGGCCCGGGGTGAAGCGCGCGGCCTCCCGTCGCCAGTTGCCCATCAGGCTGGTCGGGGCGACCACCAGGGCGGGTCGGTCGAGTCGCCCGGCCTCCTTTTCGAGCAGCAGGTGCGCCAAGGCCTGGATGGTCTTGCCGAGCCCCATGTCGTCCGCCAGGATACCGGCCAGGTCCCAGGCGCGCAGGAACTGGAGCCAGTCGAGCCCGCGCCGCTGGTAGGGACGCAGCTCGACGGTCAGCCCGGCGGGCGGGGCGACCGACTCGATGCCGGTGAAGTCCTTGAGGCGACGCGCCAGTTCGCGCAGCCGCTCGGCCCCGCGGATCGCGTAACCCTGGGCCTCCAGCTCGGCCAGCGCCGCCGCGTCGAAGCGCGAGATCCGCAACTGCCCGTCCGCCCCGGTCAGGGTCCGGTCGAAAAGCTCCCGCAGGATCGCGATGAAGGGCAGCAGACGCGTCGCCGGCAGATCGACATAGCGGTGGGCCGCCGTCGGGTCCGTCCCCGTGGGGTCCAGCGGCAGGCTGATGATCTGCGGCAATTCGGCATCGATCCCCAGCTCCAACAGGGGGGCGATAATCGGCAGCAGGGGGACGCGCCGCCCACCGAGATCCAGGTCGAAGCGCAGGCCGAACCAGTCGTTACCCCCGGCCGGCGTGTCGTCGTCCACCTCCAGGTCCCAGTCGGCCGTCTCGAAGCGCAGCCGGAAGCTCGGGGCGATGTCCACCCGCCAGCCGGCCGCCTCCAGGGCCGGCAGGCCATCGCGCAACAGTGCGGACCAGTGCCCGGCGCGCTCGATGGGGTTGGCGGCGGCGGGCAGCAGCCGGTGACCGCCCGGCTGCGGGCGACCGGGCTCGGCCGGGACGAAACCCAGCCCCTCCAGGGTGTCCAGGGCGGCCTGTTCCGCCGCCGGGTCGCGGTGGATGCGCACCGTCGCGCCGCCGGCGGCCAGTACGCTGTGCGACACCGCCGGCAGGCCGGGGACGCGATGACCGGCGTAGTCGAAATCCAGGCTCAACAGGTCGGTGTCGGTGTCGGCGAGCGGCTCGCAGATCAGGGTCAACCAGGGGACGGCCGGGGCCGCCGCGACCTCGGCCACCGTCACCGGCACCGGGGGCGGCAGGGGCAGTTGGGGGAACTCCAGCACCAGGGTCCGGGCGATGGCCTCCGCCTGGGTCGCACGCAGGCGCGGGGCGGCCAGGAGTTCGCGCAGTTGGGCAACGCCCAGGCCCTGGGTCTGCACCGCGCCCACCAGGTGCTCGGTGCCGTCCAGATACAACGGCGGGTCCAGCAGCAGCAGTCGGGCCGCCGGGGTCACGGCCAGCACCAGGCTCAGGAGCCCGTCGGCGCCCTCCCGCCAGACGATGTGGAGGTCGCGCGGCGCCCCCAACCCCAAGGGCGGTGCCTCACTGGCCTGCCAATGGCAGCGCCCGGTCTCGACCATCCGCAACAGGGCCAACTGGCCGTTCAGTCCGGCGAGCGGCACGCTGGTGATCCACTGACCGGCGGCGGCGGCGCGCAGGATGCCCAGGATGTCGTGGTCCACCGCAACCAGATAGTCAGGGGTGGAGAACCCGTGCAGCAGGTTATAGAGGTTCGCCAGGCGCCCCTTGGAGAGCCCGCCGCGTCGCAGTGGCTTGGCGACCCGCAGTTCCACCACGATCCCCTGGGTGTCGGTGGGGCTCGGCAAGAGCACATAGATCAGGCGATCCGCGTCCGCGAGCGTGGCCGGGGTCTGGCCGGCCGCGACCACCCGGGTGAGCCAGCGCTTGAGAAAGTCGGTGGCGGCGCTGCCGTCGGTGGGTTGGAACTGGCGCTCACGCTCCTCGAAGGCGAGACAGGCGGCGGCCACGTGCTTGCAGTTATAGCCCACCGGGCAGCCGCAGGAGCCAGTGATGTCACGCCGGTCGGGGTCCGCAGGGATGAAGATGGACTGGCGATAGACGCGCCCGCCACTGCCGCGCACCCGTGTCTGGAGGCTGATTCCGTCGCTGTCGCGCCGCTCCTCCGCCAGATCGATCACCATGCCTTGTCGGAAATAGCCTAAACCCCGGTTGAATGAACTCAGGTCGATCGCGTGGCGGATGTCGTCTCGGGTCAGGGGGCGGGGCATGGGGCTTAAGTAGATCAGGCGTCAAAAGCGACCGTCCATTGTCGCCTGTTCCGGGGCGCTTGCCCATGGGCGAAACAGAATGATTCGGCTTGGAACGGCGCCGCTTGGCCCCAGTTTTGAGCGCCTGAGCACAATCGGGTGTGCGACACCCATCCAGGTCGGCTACCGCCGACCGCCGACCAGCCACGAGAGACCAGCATGTCCGAACCATCGATCGCCGTCGTTACCGGGGCCTATCGTGGCCTGGGTCTGGAGACCAGCCGCCGGCTGGCGGACTTGGGCTACCGGGTCATCCTCACCGCCCGGCAGGAGGCGCAAGGCCAGGCCGCCGCCCAGTCCTTGGCGAATCAGGGACACGCGGTGTCGTTCCACGCGCTGGACGTGACCGATGAGTCGTCCATCCAGGCGCTGGCCGAGTTCATTCGCGGGCTGGGCCGGCTCGACGTCTTGGTCAACAATGCCGGCCTCTTCCTGGACCCCGGCCCGGGGACGCCCGGGGGCAGTATTTTTGAGGCCGAGGCGGAGACGGTACGTCGCTCCATCGAGACCAACACCCTAGCCCCCCTGCGACTCTGTCAGGTCCTGATCCCGCTGATGCAGGGCCGGGGGCGGGTGGTCAATGTCTCCTCCGGCATGGGCCAGTTACAGGAGATGAACGGGGGCTGCCCCGGATACCGGCTGTCCAAGGTCGCACTCAACGCCGTGACGCGCATCTTTGCCGACGAATTGCGCGACACCGGCGTCAAGATCAACTCAGTGTGCCCGGGTTGGGCCCGCACCGCGATGGGCGGCGCGGACGCACCGCTGTCGGTGGAAGAAGGGGCCGCGGGCATCGTCTGGGCCGCCACCCTACCGGAGGACGGCCCCAGCGGCGGCTTCTTCCGACACGGCCAGCCGATCCCCTGGTAACGGCCATCGCAGCAAACCAGCCGCCCCAGGAGACGAAAGGCGCCAGTGGAAGCGGCTTGAGCCGCGACGCGGCCACCGCTCAGTCGCGACCGGCCCGCGGTTGGATCATCTCCAGTTGAGCCCCCGACGGCAGGGAGCGGATCCAGGGACGCACCTTCGGGGGTAACTGCGCGACGGCTGCCTGGGCCTCCGCCCTGCTCTTATAGAGGCTGTGGATCAGCACGAACCAGGGGCGCCCCCGGCGGGTATCTTCATACACATAAACCCGGGCTGGCAGGTCCGGCCGAGCGGCCATTTCAAGGATCTTGTCCCGGTTGCGACCGCCGCTGAGTTGCAGGGCGAAGGGGCGGTCGGTGACGGTCAACTGGTGCATACCCGGCGGGGCCGGGGCCTGGGCCGCTTTCGGGGCCGGTTCCGGGGCGACTGGCTTGAGCGGCTGCGACGCGGTCGCCGGGGGCGGCGCGGCGCTCGACGCAGGCCCAGAGGGCGTCGCGGCGACGCCTGGTTGGAGGCTGCGTTGCAGCGCCGCCAGTGCGCTTTCCTGGCGGCGCTGCTCGGCCGCCAATTGGTCCAGCCGGGCGGCCAGGGCCGGGCCGTCCGCCGCACTACCCGAGACCTCACCCAGCGCGGCGGCGATGGCCGCCAACCGCTCCTGGAGCTCAGTATCCTGCCGCGCGACGCCGGACAACCGCTGCACGTCTTCACGCAGGGTTGCGACCTCAGCGGCGAGACCCGCCGCCGGTGTCCGCCAGTGCGCATACAGGGCGACCAGGCCGCTACCGGCCAGGGCCAGAAACAGCGCCACGAGCGTGACCCGACCGTGGCGGCTCAACCGGGCCTCGAGCTCCTCGCGGCCAGACTGCCACACCCGCTGCAATTGGGTATTGCTGAGGCGGCGGTCGTCATCCACGTCGGCGATCCGCTCCACCAGCGACTTTTCCTGGTCCCGCAAGCGCTCGCGCTGGGCCGCCACCTCGGCGGCCAGCGCCTCCAGGAACGCCGCCTGCTCGGCGAGGCGCTGGGACATTCCGCCTTGGCCGGACAGGGGCTCCCCCCCGGCCGCTTCCAGTGCGTGCAGGCGCTCTTCAAGCGATAAATCGGCTGCGAAGGGGTCCTCGCGGACTTCGGGTCTCCGGGGCTCGGCCATGGTCGTTCCTGCGCCATTCAGTGGTGGTTACCCATGATCCCGGATCTCTGCCGGGGTTGCAAATACTTGCGACGCCCGCGCGGTCAGGCGCCCTTGAGCCAGCGTCCGAGCAGATAGCTCAGGGTCGCCACGGTCGCACACAACCCCATGCCCCACAGGGTGTCGATCAGCACGATGTCGAGCGGCCAGTTGGGCAGGGTAGCCAGATTGGTCAGGTCATAGGTCATGTAGGTGAAGAGACCGAACAGCAGCCCGTTGCCCATCGCCCGCCAGAGAGAGCGCTGGGCCAGGGCCGGTGCCACCGCGAAATAGATGATCCCGACCACGAACAGCAGGTAGAACAGGATGGCGGGGGGCCAGTTGACGGTGGGGCTCAGGATGTATCCCAGCTTCTGCTGGTAGTAATCCCGGGAGACGAACCCGAGCCAGACCATATCGATGGCCAGAAAGATCGGGACGGTGAGTAGATAGAGCTTGAGATAGCCGACGGCTTTCATGTGATGTTCCTGGCGCGTGCCGCTGGGGTGGGTGGTGGGGACGCTCGCGGTGGCCGGCGCTACGGTCGCGGTCGCTCGGTGGTTCCGCGATGCGGTACACTAACGGCCCGGTGCGTGGCCCGCCGCAAGAGTTTACCTCAGGTCACGCCCGTCCGCCCTCGTAGCTCAGCTGGATAGAGCGATCGCCTCCTAAGCGATAGGTCGTGGGTTCAAATCCCGCCGAGGGCACCACATCGCCGGTTCAGACCGTCCCAGGAAGTACCGAAGCTCGCGTAACTGCGGGCTTTTTTGTTGCTCTGAGGACTCAGAACGTCTAAGGTAGTCCCATAAGAGCCCGGTGTATTCGGGGGTAACCGAGGGGGTTGCCCGGACACCGGCCCGGAGGGTTACCCCGTGCCCCTGACAGATGCCACCATCCGCGCCGCCAAGCCTACCGCCAAACCCTACAAACTAGCGGACGGCCGGGGGCTCTATCTATTGGTCAACCCAACCGGCGGCAAGTGGTGGCGCTTCAAGTACCGCCTGGCAGGCAAGGAAAAGCTCTTGTCGCTCGGGGTCTATCCCGACGTGAGCTTAAAGGCTGCACGGGACCTGCGAGAAGCCACCCGCGCGCAGCTTTCCGCAGGCATCGACCCCAGCGCAGTACGCAAGTCGCACAAGGCGTGCCAGGCCGGAAACGAAAACGGCTTTGAGCCCATCGCCCGTGAGTGGTTCGGGCGCAACTCGCCGACGTGGGCACCGGCCCATGCCGATAAGATCATCCGACGGTTCGAGGTAGACGTGTTCCCCTGGATCGGCGCCCGGCCGATTGGTGAGATTACCGCCCCCGCCCTGCTGGCCGTGGTCCGGCGCATTGAGGCCCGCGGAGCTCTGGAAACCGCCCATCGCGCCTTGCAGTCCTGTGGGCAGGTATTCCGCTACGCGGTCGCCACCGGCCGGGCGGAGCGCGACCCCACCGGGGACCTGCGGGGAGCCCTTACCCCCATGACGAAAGGCCACTTTGCCGCAGTCACTGAGCCCGCCAAGGTCGGGGACCTGCTGCGCGCCCTGGACGGCTACAGCGGCACGCTGCCCGTGTTCTGCGCCCTGCGGTTAGCCCCCCTGGTGTTCGTGCGACCGGGCGAGCTGCGCACGGCCAGATGGACAGACTTCGACTTGGACGCGGGCGAATGGCGGTATGTGGCATCCAAGAAGAAGAATCCGCACATCGTCCCGCTATCCTCCCAGGCGGTTGCGATCCTGCGCGAACTGCACCCCCTGACCGGCCGGGGTGAGTTCGTGTTCCCGAGCGCCCGCACGGCTGGCCGACCGATGAGTGATAACGCCGTCCTGGCGGCCCTTCGGCGCTTGGGGATCGGCAAGGACGAGATGAGTGGACACGGCTTCCGGGCCATGGCGCGGACCATCTTGGATGAGGTCTTGGGCTACCGCCCCGAGTGGATAGAGCAACAACTTGCCCATGCCGTGCGTGACCCGCTGGGCAGGGCCTACAACCGCACCGCCCATCTGGAGGGACGCCGGGCGATGATGCAAAGCTGGAGTGACTACCTGGACCGGCTGAAGAACGGCGCCGACGTGGTGCAACTGCGCAAGGTGGCCGCGTGATTGTGCTGACCAACTTGACCCCATTAATTGGGAAAGGTTGGGCCTCAACTGTGACCCGCTGGTACACTAAGAAACAGTCGGGGAAAATAGGTGACCCCCTTGAAGCTTGCAGGCTTCAAGGGGGTCGGGTTCCCGATCATGGCTCGGGTGGGCGCCTTCGCAAGTGCGCATCCGGGGGAACTGCCGGTTGCGGCTGAATTTGGTTGTCCGCTGATAGCGATTGCTAAAGTTCAGTATGGGACATTTCGGGACAGTCTGACAACCTTTGGTTACTATCTTTGGTTGTCGGCGTGTACAGTCCCGAATGCCCAGCCGTACCCGGCGCACACTCTTTGAGATATGCGCCACGATGAAAACCATCCCCAGCACCACCGCCCCCACCCCTGCGGTCCTGGCCCTTCGCCCTGAGGTCGAAGCCCGCGTCAAAAAGTCCCGTACCGGGATCTATCGCGCGATCAAAGACGAGGGCTTTCCGGCACCTATCCAGATCGGCAAGCGCCGCGTCGCATGGCGCCTTGACGAGGTGGACGCCTGGATTGCAGCGCGCCCCGTCGGTGTGCGGACCTGCAACGCCAACGCCCCCGCCGTTGCGGCTTAGGGGTGACACATGGAAACTTACAGCAAGACCCCCGGCACCGCCGGGACGGGTGAACTCGCCCAAAATCCAGACCCCACACAAACGAAAGCCGCGGGGGCGACCGCGGCAATCGAGGGGCAAGGAAATAATCAGCAAGGCGATTATACACCGACGACGGTCCCCCTACCTGAACCCGCCGCCGCCACCATCGCGCGCCCTGCCCGCGCACCCACCCCGCGAACCATCAAGGCCGCCATCGACCCGTTTGCGTTTTACGCGCGGGAGATCGAGCACGCCCCCACCCTTAAGGTCAACGACAAGGGATGGTCGCAGCTTTTCCCGTGCCCCCTGCATACCGACCATGACGGTTCTTTTGCCGTGAGTGCCAGGACCGGCGCCTATCACTGCTTTGGCTGCGGGGCCCAGGGCGGGAGCGTGATTGATTTTGCGATGGCCTATGACCGCTTGGACCTGGACCAAGCCCGTGCGGCACTGTCCGAGCGTTATGGCGTCCAGTGCGAGCCGTCCCCCGCCAAGTCCCGCTCCAGGGCCACCGAGCCAACGGCACCGGCCCCGGAGTCCACCCCCGCGGTACTGGCGCCGATACCGGCTGAGGCGCTGGCGATGCGCCCAACCACGGCCGGCAAGCTCGGTGAGCCGTCCGCTACCTGGGAGTACCGCGACGCCGACGGGCGGCCCGTGGCCTATGTCCTGCGGTTCGACCGCCCCGAAGGCGGTAAGGAGTTCCGGCCCCAAACCTGGGACGGCACCCGCTGGAACTGGAAGGCTCCCGCCGTGCCCCGCCCGCTCTACCATCTGGACCTGCTGGCGGCCCGGCCCGATGCCCCGGTGCTGGTCTGCGAGGGCGAAAAGGCCGCCGATGCCGCAGCCGTGTTGATGCCTGACTGGGTAACCTGCACCACGTCGAACGGGTCGCAGAGCCCGGGTAAGTCGGACCTGTCTCCCCTGGCCGGTCGGCACGTCCGCATCTGGCCCGACCACGACGAGCCCGGGGCAACGTATGCCCGCACGGTGCGGGAGCTGGCCCTTGCTGCCGGCGCTGTCTCGGTCGATGTCCTGGACCTGGCCAGCCTGGCGGTTGACCCAGGCACCGGAGAGCCCCACGAACTGCCCAAGGGTTGGGACGCAGCCGACGCGGTAGATGACAGTTGGTCCGCTGAGTTGGTGGAGGCCGAAGCGCGCTGGATTGGAGATCCCGAGACAGGCCCCGCCGCATCCCTTGATGACATCATCCCGGACGACCAAGAGGCCAACCCCGCGAAGATCGTAGCCCCCGCCGGGTGGAGCTTGACCAAGAGCAAGGTATTTCAGGTCAAGGAGAAGGACAAGGACAACGAATACATCCCCATCTGCGGGGCACTGTGGATTATCGGACGGACCACCGGCCCCCATGGCGATTGGGGGCTGATGCTCGCCTTCAAGGACCACGACAAACAGGAGCGGCGCGCGGCAATACCGGCTAGCCGACTGCATGAGGACGCTACCGCACTCGCTCGGGAATTGGCGACCCAAGGCTTGCGGGTAGTCCCTGGCAAAGAAAAGCGGATGCTCGAATACTTGGACGCCTGGGAGGTCGATAACCGCATCCTTTCTGCAAAGCGGCTTGGATGGTTGGAAGATAAGACCGGAGCCTTATCGTTCGTTATGCCTGATCGGGTAATAGCACGCGACGGGACAAAAGAGGTTGTATTTCAGCCCGAACGGTTCTCACCCACCATCAAGACCGTCCATTCCTGCGGATCGATTGCTGAGTGGAATACCCACGTTGCGGCATCTGTCTGCGAGCACCCGGCTATGCTGTTCGCGCTGTGCGCTGGACTGGCGCCCGCGTTCCTGGCCTTCGCTGAGGCCGCCGACAGCTTCATCATTCACTTTTGGGGTAAGACTTCCCGCGGCAAGACCACGCTCGGACAGGTGGCCGCGTCACCATGGGGCTGTGCTGCCGATCCGAACGACGCACCGAGCCTGACCTTTGTTCGGCGCTGGAACCTGACCGGCAACGGACTTGAGGGACTGGCCGAGGCGCACAGTGATATGCCCTTGGTGCTCGATGAGCTGGGGGCGCACACGGGCGGGGACATTCGTCCGCTGATCTACCAGCTATCTGGAGGGCAGGGAAAGACCGCTCTGAATAGCGCCCGCGAAATGAAAGAGCCGCGCGCCTGGCGGACCATCGCCATATCGACCGGCGAGCTATCCATTCACGCCCGCATGAGCGACCCGGACGGGGACGGAATACACACCCGCACGGTAAAGGGCGGGTTGACGCATCGCGCCCTCGATGTGGAGTTGACCGACATTGCCAAGGGGGCGCCAGAGGCCGACCGGGAGGCGGTTGTGTCTGGCATCAAGACGGCTTGCGCTCGCTATTACGGGACGGCTGGACCTGAGCTTATTCGGGTGATGATTGAGCGCTTCGGATCGGCTGCCGAGGTCCGCGCTTACGCACGGGATCAGGTCAAGGCCATTATGCCGACACTCACCAATGAGGCCCTACCGATTGAGACTGCGCGCGCCGTCCGGCGCTTCGCCCTTATTTGCCTTGCAGGCGAGTTTGCAGCCGACCACGGGTTAATCCCTACCACCGCCGAAAATGTACGGGAAGCGACCCGCGCAGTCGTGAGCACCTGGCTCGTAGCAGGCGCCGAAACCGACGATTTGCGCATCATCGCCAGCGTTCGCGGTTTCATTCAGAAGCATGAGGCCCGGTTTCAGCCGACGCTGGAGCCGGAGCCGGTGCCTAACCGTGCAGGGTGGCGGAGCAAGGCCGAGGACCTTTGGATGTTCACCGACGCCGGACTGACCGAAGCCGCGCCCGGCAACGATAAGACCGCGGTTGCGCGGGTTTTACGGGCGGCTGGATACCTGTTCTGCAATGACGATGCAAAGACCGGATCGCTTAAGGCACGACTCAGCACCGGAGGCGCAGAGGGTCGCCAGCGGCTATACGCCGTTCGCGGGGACATCCTGGACGAAAAAAAAGCTGGCTGTCTCTCTAAAACGCCTGGACAACCTGGACAGCCTGGACAAACCCGCGCCGTTGCTGGCTCTGAGCCTGTCCAGGTAGACGAAATGCAACCTGGACAGCCTGGACAGGACACCTGGACAGGGCAGGAAAAGCCGCCCGTTTATTCCGGTTGTGTCCAGGCTGTCCAGGTAGGGCATAGGGCACCTGGACAGGCACAAACCCGCGTGGTTGCTAGCTCTGTCCAGGGTGTCCAGGGTGTCCAGGCAAAAAACAGAGACAGCCAACTTTTCGAGACGGAAACCGCCTATGCGGAGGTGGACCTGTGACCCCTGCCAAAGAAACCGCCGCCCGCCACCTGTGGAGCGCGATCCGGGAAGTGGCCGACCGGGGTGCATCGCCACGCCCGCGGGGTGTCTCAGCGAACACGGCAGACATCATCAAGAACGGCGGGGCGATGGTGCATGTTGTGGACGACCTGCTTTATGCCCTCGACATCGGTCACGTCGGGTGCAGGGACTTGGCGCTGCTGGCCCAAATCCCTGTCCATACCCTGTACTGGCGCCCGAGCGCATCCGCACGCAACACATGGGGCGGGGACGGACTGACCGCGGTACAGGTAGCCGTCCTGCTGGTCTACGCCGAGCGCTGGGCACTGCCTGTTGATCCTGAGCCGCTGGTGTTGGCCGCGCTGCCAGCACTGCGAGCCAAGAAGCTACTCACCCATCCCGAGCTGGCCGTCCTGTGGTGGGCCAAGGAGCGGCACCGCAACGACATCAAGCGATTCCCTGACGTGGACCTGGCCGATTGCGCTGGAAGCGTTGAGTTACCCACCGGCTACCGCGCGTGCGCGGGCGCTTGGGGGTTGGTCATTGCATCACCCAAGACCGGCAAGCGGCCCTGGCGGTTTGAAGTCGAGCTTTCCGGCGCCCTGACGCCGCGGCCCGGGGTGAAATCGTGAACGCCGCCGCCGTGCTGGACGCCGCGCGCAAGTCCGGCTTAGGCGATTTCCATATAATAGTTTCCCTGCTAGAATAGCAATGTTCCCAACAGATCGACCCACCAAGTGCATCTATGTTATCCGAGACCGAAACGGTTGTGCTGCCTTTGCTTCCCACGCAAATCGAAGACCTGAGATT
>NZ_CAJAXH010000143.1 GCF_903946935.1 uncultured Thiodictyon sp. | reverse complement strand
GCTTGTGCCGAATGAGATTGGATCTTATTTGCGCGGTTCGACCGCTACCAAACGCTTCAAAATGCATGAACCGCTCGCCGATGCCCGGGCGGCGAAGAATGGGATTCGTGATGAAAGGCGAGTTTTCTGCCAGGCACTAACTAACCAGAATGGGGTACTCAGTCACTCGCCCTTGTAGGCTGGGTGCCTGATGCCCCGGGGTATACTAATGACAATCGACGATGTATTCGATGAAGCAATTGCGGGCCGTACCGAAGAAACAGAGGCTATCGGATCGTATGTGATTCTGAATGCCTGGAAAATCTTTCGGGCCTGCGACGCAGCAAATGACTTCGCAATTCAGTCAATTTCTGATGTAAACGAAGAGGCGGTTTTTGGCTGCACCAATCGACTCGTCTGGCGTCCGGCCAGCGGGTACCGTCCTGATCGGAGCTACTGCACCCAGGGGTTCTTGAGCCGCTGGGATCAGCTCGACGTAACGGCGCTCTAACCAGGTCCAGGTCGGCAGTCCACCACGGACTGCCCGGCCTGGTCCGGGAGGCGTGCCTGCCCTGAGCTCTTGACCACTGAGAGCACAGCGCACGCAGGTCTTCTTCGGTTCTCCATGGTGAGACCGAGATCACCGCCAGCTGAGCGGACTACAAAAACAGCCGAAACGATGACCACTCGAAACCCCCACCGGGCGCATGACGCCCCGCGGGGTGGCATGTCCCCCCTCACGAAGAGAACACCATGAAAATACCCGAAGAGATCGCCGGCCAGGTCGCCACGGCCGTGCGGACCATCGCCACGACGGCGAGCAGTCACCTCGGCACGGACTGCATCTGGCACGCCTTGGCCTGTCAGCACCTACTGACCCGCGAGGGCATCGACGACGTGCGCCTGGTGGCCGGCTATGCCGCCTGGCGCGTCGACGGCCAAGACCCCGGTGCGGTGGTGTGTCACCACCGGGAAGGGTCCGCGGTGGCCGCCGGGACCGGCGGCTTCCTGTTCCACGCCTGGGTCTCCTGTGGTGGCCAGGTGTTCGACGCGACGACCTATCAGTTCCGTCAGAAGCTGGCCGCACTCGACGCGGCGGACGGCGGCCGGACCAGGGTGACCTGGTGCCCCGACTACCTCCTGGTCGACCGCAAGGACTGCAAACCCTGGCGGTCGGTGCGTGACGGCTTACGGCCCGGACTGTTCTGTTACGTCGCCGTTCCGGCGATCGTCGCGCAGGTCACCGATCATCCCGACACCCAATTGGACGCGGAGGCGATCGCCTTGTTGGAGTTCGTCAATGATCGCGCAAAGGCGAATGGGCCACTCCTGGTATTCGGACCGAACGGCGTCGCCGCTACCGCGTAACGCCAAGCCAGTTCGATAACACCCCATAGGGAGGCCGCTTCCCCGATGGGGGCGCGCTTCTCCACATCAACAAATGAGGTTGAGCGATGATCGTCACGGAAGAAGAAGCACAGTCGATCGTATGTCCGTTGCGTGACTTCGGCCAGTGCCTGCATAAGCGGTGCATGGCCTGGCGGTGGGAAGATGCTGGAAGGGACGCCAGTAAGCTTCCGGACAGCTATCTTTCTTCAGATCTGGATGATCCCAGAGGCTATTGCGGACTGGCCGGTACCCCGGTCGCTCTGCGCTAAACCACGCCGATTCGTTGCGCGCCCTAAAGCGGGTGCGCGGCCCACTCGATCCCCACCGGGAGACTCGCTCTCCCCATGGGGACGGTGTGTCTCCCGGGCTTACCAACCCAGGAGACACCACCATGGCCAAACAACTTTCCCTGTTCGCAGACGACATTGATGACGATGAGCGCCGCCCGGCCCTGTCGCGCACCGACCGCACGCTGGTGGCGAAAGCCATCCGGTGTCTGGAGGCGGTCTACCTGACCAAGGGGGACTGCCTCACCAGTCCGCAAGCGACCCGCGACTACTTGAAGCTGAGGCTCTAT
>NZ_CAJAXH010000142.1 GCF_903946935.1 uncultured Thiodictyon sp. | reverse complement strand
GGACCTGCGGCGACGGCTGGCTCAGGACCTCGGCGGCGAGGGTTTCGGTATCGATTGCGCGGATCCGGGCAAACCCCCGCAAAATCCGCTGCTCGCCGCGGTCATGGCGCTCGTGGCCTAAGTGAAAGAGGGAAACTTCAGTCGTAGAGGAAGGCGTGGTAATTGTCCGGGAGTTGCATATAGCCGACGACCTGGCCGACGGCATTGACACCATAGGCGAAGTTCCAGTAGGTGGCCGTCTCGAAGCCGGGCAGGATGCGGGCGGTATAGTTTCCGGTCGGACCGGGCTCCCAGATCGCCGGCCGATAGCCGTAGGTGATGGTGCCGGGCGGGTTAACCCCATCCGGTGGCATCTGATAAGAGGCGCCGCCGACGATCAGTCCCGAGTCATTGATCTTATAGGCATACATCACGTCCGAGCCAGTGATGCCAGGCAGGGCTTTCGGCGTTCCGCCGGCCTTGGAGAGAAAACCGACCTCGGTCCAGGTCGACCCGGTCCAGGAGCCCATCATATGCCCGACCACGTCGCCTAAGTTATTGACCGCGGTGGCGCCGTCATTGCGCCCGAGCGACAGCCCCAGGGGTGCAGTCATGCCGGACGCCGCCGTGAAGGTAAAGGCGTGTTCATAACCGCCGGGACCGTCCGCCATCCCCGCAACCAGACCGAGATCATTGACCGCCCTGGGAATGACCGAATCGTTCCAGGTGTTCCCGCTGGCGTCGGACGTATAGCAAGCCTGGGTCGCGCAGACGGCATATTGGCCCAAGTTGGTCATCCCGGTCTGGGGCGACCATAGGAAGCCACGGGCCTGCGCGTTGTAGCCATTGCCGCTCTGCGTCCCGGAGACGCCGACCAGCTCGCCGGCACCATTGATATCGAGCGCCTGGCTATAGGCGTCACCCGGGTTCAAGACGCCGAGCCAGGTCAGGGTGTAGCCGGGTGCAGCGGCGTACGCTGGTCCAGTCTGGAGGGCAATCGCACAAGCCGCGGACAGGGCACTGAGACGTAACGGGGATTTTTGCATCGGTCGGCACACGTTTTGTTAAAGATTCAGTCGCCCGGGGCGGGAGCAGGCCCCAGGCAGTGCCGGACATGTCCGACGCTATTAGCCGGATATCCTAACGGACCAAATGTTTTAGTCAAGTATTTTCTTGTGCCAAGACCCTCAATACCCAGACAAATGGCCCACGGCCGGACGGATGCTGCCAGCGCCCCGTCGCGGCCAGGTCGTCAGAGGCTATTCCGAACTCAGGCGAGTACGCCGGTGGTGGGGTCTCACCGGCACTGCCCGCGCTGCCCTCAACTGGGGAGGTCAGGGTCGGCTGCGGGTGCGCATCGGCGCTTGGCGCTGCGCCCTAGGGGATGGGGCGGCCGGCCGCCGCGCGGTAACGGGCGGCCGGTTTGCCCGCGCCATTGAACAGGGTCAACTCGCCGCCCTCGATCCGGTAACCGGTCACGGTGCCGAGGGCCGCGGCGTAGTCGGCCGCCTGTTCCGCCGCGCCTTCCGGACCCTTGCAGACCATGCGGGTGCTGGCCAGTGGGCCGATGGTCAGGGTCTCACCGGTCAGGGTGTAGCCGCTCATATACCGATTGCAGCCGTCGGTACCGCCTAAGGTCCCGTCATCGCGCAATTCCAGCGTGAGGGCGGTGCCGTTCAGGGCCGAGACCATGGCCTGTTTGCCGTTGTTGTAGGCGGTGAGTTGCCATTGTCCCACCAATGGGGCGGGCCGCAGCGCCAGCAGGCGCAGTAGGGGCTCGCCCGTGGCGTCCAGCAACTGAAGTTGTTCGCCCTCCAATCGATAGGCCGCGACCTGGGTCAGGGCCACGCCGACCGCCTGCTCCTGCTTCATCAGTGGCTCCGGGCAGGCCATCATGGTCGATCGGATGGTGGGCTTGAAGGTCAGCCGATCGCCCGCCAGGGTGTAGGCCCCACCGAGTTGGTTGCAGCCGAGGCTGCCCGCGAACTGTCCCGCCTCGAAGCGGAACCTGGCCGGGTACTGGCCCGCGGCAATCTCGTTCAGCGTGTCGCCGGCACGATAGGCCGTCGGTGACCAGGAGCTGCCCTCCAGGGTCGGCGCGGCGACGGCGCTGCCTGCGGCCGGGCCGGTCGCGGGCGCGTCGGTGTCGGCCGCGCTCACCGGCAAGCAGGCGACGAGGATCAGGGCTAGTACAGCGCTGGTGGGTGAGTGCTTCATCGTGGGGGGTCCTCAAGTGTTATGGGCTGGCCACGGTCGCCGGAGATTGCGCGGGGCGCACCGACGAGCGTCTCGGTTGCGAGTGTAGCGGCGTAGACCCGGTGCCAACAGCGGCAGGTGTCTGCGGTGTCGCGCTCGCGGCCTCGCGTGCGACTGCCGCGATCAGCTCGGCCGTCGGGCAGGCGTCGGCGGGCAGGCCGCGCGTGCGTTGATAGTCCTGGACCGCGTCCCGCGTCTTCAGCCCGATCAATCCGTCCGCCTCGCCCGCGTCGAATCCCAGGCTGGCGAGCCCCTCTTGCAGCGCGATCACGCCGCGGCGCGGCAGGGCACGATCCCCGGGCGGCGGCCGGCCGACGAGTGGCCCGGCGCCCCTGAGCCGATCGGCCAGATAGCCGGCGGTGAGTGCGTAATGAAGCGAGCGATTCCAGTCAAGGATGACGTGGAAATTCGGGTAGACCATGAAGGCGGGGCCGCGGCTCCCCGCGGGCAGGACGATGGAGGTCGCGGTGTCGCCCCCCGGCAGGGGTTGCGCGTCGGCGCTCAACACCCCCAGGCGGCGCCACGCGTCCAGCGATTTGGTGACGCTTAACCTGGTCTGGGAGAGGTCGAATCCCGGCGGCAATCTCACTTCCCGGCCCCAGGGTTGGTCGCGTTGCCAACCGCTGGCGGCGAGATAAATGGCCGCAGACTCCAGCGCGTCGGGGGTGCTGTTCCAGATATCGGCGCGCCCATCCCCGTCGCCATCGCGCGCATAACGCCGGTAGGTGGAGGGCATGAACTGGAGTTGACCCATGGCGCCCGCCCAGGAGCCGGTCATCTCGGCGACGGCGACCGCGCCGCTGTCGAGTATGCGCAGGGCCTCGATCAGCTCGGTGGTGAAGCGTTCCCGGCGCCGGCCGTCATAGGCCAGGGTGGCGAGTGCGGCGACCACCGGGATGGTGCCCGGTTGAGCGCCGTAATCGCTCTCCATGGCCCAGAGTGCGACCAGCACGGCGCCCGGGACGCCGTGGCGCCGTTCGATGTCTGCGAGCAACGCGGCGTGCTCGTGCAGCAGCGCCTGGCCGCGGGCGATGCGCCCCGGCGAGACCTGGGCCTTCAGGTAGCCAAAGAAGGTGCGGGTGTATTCGCTTTGGTGCCGGTCGAGTGCGATGACGGCTGGCAGCGGTATGACATCGCGGAAGGCCGCGTCCAGGGTGGCCTGGGCAATGCCGAGCCGCTGGGCGTAGGCCGCGAGCGCGTCGCGCCAAGTCTCAAAGGGGGCGGGCGGCAGCGGTAACGTCGGTGGTTCGGGCGATAGCGCGGCGCTGGGTGTGGCGGGCTGCGGGGGCGGCGCGGGCGCAGCCGAGCGGTTGGCGGGTCGTGTGACTGTCACGCGCGGTTCGCGCGACGCGCTCGGCCGCTCCCGTCCCTGGTCGTCCATCCCGAGCTCGCGCAGCCCGAGGGCTGCCAGGCCGCCGAGCAGGATCGCCGCGCTGGCCGCGCCCAGCCAGCGACCCGCGGTCATCTTGAGTCCCCATTGACTGTCTGCTCGATCAGCCGGATACCGCCCTCCGCCACGCCGCTGCTGTGCAAGCCGGCGAGGTCCCCCGAGAACTCCGCGGGCAGCACGAAGGCCCGGGGGTCGGTGGCCGGCAGGCTGATCAGATTCATCAGTGTCTCTTGGTGCTGGCGGGAGACATTGCCCACCCACAGCGGCGTGCCGTCGTCTAATCGCAGTCGCGTCGGCCAGAGGCGCAAGACCTCCCGTTGGTCCGCGCCGGTGGTCTTGGTGAGGGCCAGGCTCTCCTGGCGGCCGTCGTGGACCTGGGGAATCACGGGTATTTCGGCCAGCGGCAGCGAGGGGGACAGCAGCCGCAGTGCATCGCCCCAATCGAGCGTCGCTGCGCGCTGCCAGCCATACCCCGCCAGCGCCGCACCCAAGGCGGCCGGGTCGCCCGCGTACTGGATGGTCAAGGGGTGGCGATGGCGCTGGCTCAGGTCTTCGCGACGGCGCGGGAGCTGTGCCCAGGCGCCCGCGTGCCAGGCGGCGCGCGTCACCGCCGCGATGCGCGGCGTCGGGGTCAGACGGGCGAGTTCCCGCTCGCCGCCGATCCAATGATGCAGGCCGAGGCCCGCCGTCAGGCCAAGTGCCACGACGATCCCGAGCCGGCCGGGGCGCAGCCCCGGCCGGCTATGGCAGTGGTAGGCGAGCCCCAATGCCGCGACCCACACGAGCCCCAAGGCGATGCTGCCGAGCACCCCGGTACACCACTCCGCGCCCAGGTAGACCCGCGCCGCGGCGACCGCCGCGACGGCCGTGGTGGCCAGGGCGTAAGGCACCCAGCGCAGCGGTTCCCGCAGGGCGCGGGCGGTGGCGACGGCCAGGAAACCATAGACACTGGTGGCGAGCAAGACCGGCCCGCTGGGGAAGGACCAGGGCAGGGTGAGTTGCAGGCCCAGATCGGGGCGGGGTACCGCGAGCAGGACGCCCAGCAGTGGGGTGGCCGCCAGCGGGAAGGCGGCGGCCGCCAGCCAGTAGTAGCCGTGACGGCCCCGGCCGCACGACCACAGCCAGGCATAGACCACGAGCACCGCCGGCAGGACTAAGCTGGGGCTCCCGAAGGCGGCCAGTGCGATCATCAGTCGGTCGCCAACCGGGGTGCGCAGGCTTTGGCCCAGGTCCAGGGCGGCGCGATTGAGTCCCAGTTCATGGGGTCCGAACAGGGTCAGGCCGGTGATCGCCCCGACCGCCAGGGCGGCGAGCATGAGGAAAAAGGCGAGACCGGCCAACGCGCGGGCATCCGGGTGCGCGGGGTCCGCCAGGCTGTGGGCGATGCGGCCCATGGTGGGGTGCAGGTTGGACCAGCGCAGCAACCCCCGCAGCCAGGCGCTGGCGTGGGGGGCGAGCAGGCGGTAGACCCGATGGGCCAACCAGAAGGTGAGCGACAGGGTGGCCAGCAGGAGCAGACCGAGGATGGCCAGGCGCAGGGCCGCCTCGGCGGCGAGTTTCAGTGAGGCCCCCAGCACCATGCCGGGGATGAAATAGGTGAGGTTCTGGGCGATGGCGGATGAAATATTGGCCGCATAGAAGCGGCGCGCCGGCATGTTCAGCATCCCGGCGACCAGCGGGACGAAGGCCCGGCTGGGTCCGACGAAGCGGCCGACCACGACGCTCCAGGCGCCGTAGCGGTCAAAGAACGCGATCCCCTGGTTGAGCGACTCGGGGTAGCGGCAGAAGGGCCAGACGCCGCGCAGGCGCTCCTTGAAGTGGTGTCCGACGGTATAGCTCAGGCCGTCGCCCAGGATGGCCCCGGCGACCGCGGCGCCGAAGGCCGGCCAGAAGTGGATGGCGCCGGTGGCGATGAGTGCCCCGGTCGCCAGCAGCAGGATCACCCCCGGGACGATGAGCCCGACGATGGCGGTCGACTCGCCCATGGCGACCGCGAAGATCGCCAGATAGGCCAGGCCCGGGTGGTTGCCCACCCAGGCCAGGACCTGGTCGAACTGCGCTTCCACCGGCGCCGCGGGTCCGTGTCTAGGCGGCGATCCGGGCGAAGGCCTGGGCGGCGGCGTCCAGGGTGGCCTCGATCTGCGCGTCCTCGTGGGTGCTGGAGACGAACCCGGCCTCGAAGGCGGAGGGGGCCAGGTAGACCCCCAGGTCCAGCATGGCGTGGAAGAAGGCGCGGAACTGGTCCTGGTTGCAGGCGGTGGCCTGGGCGTAGTTGGTCACTGCCGGTGCGTCGGTGAAGAAGAGGCCGAACATCCCGCCGACCCGGTTCACCGTCAGCGGGACGCCGGCGGCGCGGGCGCGCTCCACCAGTCCGTCGGTGAGCTGCACCGTCCGCTGGGCGAGCCGGTCATAAAAGCCGGGGGCGGAGATCAGTTCCAGGGTCTTCAAACCCGCCGCCATGGCGATGGGGTTGCCCGACAGGGTGCCGGCCTGGTAAACCGGACCCAGGGGGGACAGGCGCTCCATCACCTCGCGCCGGCCGCCGAAGGCCCCCACCGGCATGCCGCCGCCGATGACCTTGCCGAGCGCGGTGAGATCCGGGCGGATGCCGTAATGGCTCTGGGCGCCGCCCAGGGCGACACGGAAGCCGGTCATGACCTCGTCGAGGATCAGCAATGCGCCGTACCGATCGCAGACCGCCCGCAGCCCTTCCAGGAAGCCGGGCACCGGGGGGATGCAGTTCATATTGCCGGCGACCGGCTCGACGATGATGCAGGCGATCTCGTGACCGATCTTGGCAAAGGTCTCCTCGACCTCCTTGAGATCGTTATAGGTCAGGGTGACGGTGAGTTCCGCCAGGGCCTGGGGGACCCCGGGGGAGCTGGGCTCGCCGAAGGTCAGCGCACCGGAGCCGGCCTTGACCAGCAGCGAGTCGGCATGACCGTGATAGCAGCCCTCGAACTTGACGATCTTGTCCCGGCCGGTGAAGCCGCGGGCCAGGCGCAGCGCGCTCATGGTCGCCTCGGTGCCGGAGCTGACCATGCGCACCATGTCCATGCTGGGGACCAGGCTGCACACCAGATCGGCCATGGTGGTCTCAAGCGCGGTGGGGGCGCCGAATGAGAGCCCCTTGTCGAGCCGCTCCCGCACCGCGGTCAAGACCTCCGGGTGGGCGTGGCCCAGGATCATCGGACCCCAGGAGCCGACATAGTCGATATAGCGCTTGCCGTCGGCATCGAAGGCGTAGGGTCCCTGCGCGCTCTCGAAGAACACCGGGTCGCCGCCGACCCCGCGGAAGGCGCGCACCGGTGAGTTGACGCCGCCGGGGATGTGGCGTTGGGCGGCGGCAAACAGGTCGTGTGATCGGCTCATCTGGGAAACTCCGTCGGGCGCGAGCCCGGTTCAAATTGTTGGCTGTAGGCCCGGGCCGCCGCGGCGATATCCGGGGAGGAAAAGACACCGGTGATCACGGCCAGCAGGTCGGCGCCGGCCGCGATCAGCAGCCGGGCATTCTGTGGCGTGATGCCGCCGATCGCAACCAGTGGCACCGTCAATTGTGCGCGCGCCTGGGTCAGGAGGCGCGGGCTGGGGCGCACCGCGTGCGGTTTGACGGTGGAGGGGAAGAAGCTGCCGAAGGCGCAATAGTCGGCCCCGGCCCGGGCGGCGCCCACTGCCAGGTCCAGACTGTCGTAGCAGGAGACGCCGACGATGGCGTCCGCCCCCAGGCGGGCGCGGGCGGCGGCCGGGTCCGCGTCGTCCCGGCCCAGGTGGACGCCGGCGGCGCCGATGGCCAGGGCGAGCTCGACGTCGTCATTGACGATCAAGGGGACGGCGGCGCGGTGGCACAAGGCGAGCAGCGCGGTCGCCTCGGCCTGGCGGCGCTCGGGGGAGAGCCCCTTGGCCCGGTATTGGATCAGCCGGGCGCCGCCCGCGATGGCCGCCGCGACCTGGGCGAGGAGGGCGTCGGCCGCGCAGTCTGCCGGTCGGTCGGGGGTGATGGCATAGAGTCCACGCAGCGGCCGGTTCATGGCGCCGCCCCGGTGTCGGCGGGGGTGGGCAGGTCGAAGAGCCGATTGGGCGTGAGTTGACCGCGGCCGGTGCGAAAGGCGCGGGCCAGGCTGGTCCAGGTATAGGCCTGGGCCGCTGCCACCGCGGTCGGCACGGTGAGTCCCAACGCCAGGCGGGCGGCGATGGCGCTCGCCAGGGTGCAGCCGGAGCCGTGGTATTCGCCGGGCAGACGCGGCCAGGTCTGGGTCTGTTCGCTGCCGTCGTCCCCGTAGAGGTCGCTCCCATAGCGGTCGCTCCCATAGAGTCGGTCGCTCCCATAGAGTCGGTCGCTCCCATAGAGTCGGTTGGTCACGTCCGGGGCATCTTCATGGGTGCCGGTGATCAGCACCCAGCGCGCCCCGGCCGCCAGCAGGTGCCGCGCGCACGCCGGTGCGTCCACGGCACCGCTCAGGCGCTGCGCCTCCGGCAGGTTGGGCGTCACCACGGTGACTCGACGCAGCAGGTCCGCGCGTAGCGCCTGAACCAGCGCGGTGTCCGCCAGCGGCCGGCCCGCCCCTGAGGCGAGCACCGGGTCGAGCACCACCGGGAGCCCCGGGTGGTCATCCATGATGGTACACAGCACCGGCACGAGGCGCGCATCGCCGATCAGTCCGATCTTGATGGCCGCAGGTACTCCGTCCGCGAGCAGGGCGCGGCACTGGGCCTCGATCTGGGCTGGCGGTTGCGGATAGACGGCCCGCACCCCAAGGGTGTCCTGATCGGTCAGGGCGGTGACGACCGTGAGTGCGAAGGCGCCGGCGGCCCGCACCGCCTCGGCGTCCGCGCCGATGCCGGCGCCGCCGCTGGGGTCGTGACCGCCGATGCACAGTACGGTCGGGGGATGGAGGTCCATGGTTCAAGTCTCGGTCGGTGAAGCGGCAGGGCGGTCGCCGGTGGTGGTCCAAGCGGCGGCCATACCCTTGTAGTGGGTTGATTATGTCACTATCTTGACCGGCTGATTGTGCCTGCCGGACCCCGGCGGGCGCCACTTGCCGACGGCGCTGGGTGCCTCTGCCCGGCGCGCGATGCTTCAGACGGAATCCTAATGAAAACGTATATCTGTGTAATTTGCGGCTGGATCTATGATGAGGCTAAGGGTTGGCCCGATGAGGGTATCGCCGCCGGGACCCGCTGGGAGGATGTCCCGGCGCAGTGGCGCTGCCCTGAGTGTGGTGCCGGCAAGGACGATTTTGAACTGGTCGAGTTATGACTTTTTGACTGGAATGATTGATTAATCGGCTTGGTTTCTGTTAGATTCCTGCGTAACTTTCGAGCTATCGGAGAAGACCCAGCATGTCTGCACCCCTCACCCAAGAGCATCTGACCCTGACCTCGCCGGCCGCGGCCAAGATGAGCGAACTGTTCTCCCAGGTCGACGACAGCATCCAGGGGGTCCGCGTGTTCGCAACCTCCGGCGGCTGCCATGGGATCGGCTTCGGTATGACCTTCACCGACGAGATCAATGACGACGACGGCGTCTTGGCCTGCGACGGCTTCAAGGTCGTGGTTGACGACGGCACCCTCGACCACCTGCGCGGTGTAGAGATCGATTTCGTCGAAAACGCAGAGGGGCAGGCCACCTTTGTGTTCAACAACCTGCCCCAGCCCGCGGGCGGCGGTTGCGGGAGCTGCGGTTCCAACTCCGGCGGCGGCTGCTCCTGAGGCGAGGCGTGCGGGCGCCCCGCGGCTCTTGGTAGCCGCGCCAGGCGGACGCACCGGTCCCTGATCGAGAGCGGCTCCGGCCGCTTTTTTTGTTAGAGAGTTCAGTCATGATCAAGGTCGGAATCGTCGGCGGCACCGGTTACACGGGCGCCGAACTGCTGCGCATCCTGTTGCGTCATCCCAGCGCCGAGGTGGCCGTGATCACCTCGCGCGGTGAGGCGGGCACGGCGGTCGCGGACCTCTTCCCCCACCTGCGCGGCGAGTCCGATCTGTGCTTCAGCGAGCCCGACCCGGCGGCGCTCGGCGCCTGCGATGTGGTGTTTTTCGCCACGCCCAATGGGACGGCCATGGGGCAGACCCCGGACCTGCTGGCGCGTGGGGCGCGCGTGATCGACCTGGCCGCGGACTTTCGGCTCAAGGACCCGGCCGTGTGGGAGGCGTGGTACGGGATGCCGCACGCCTGCCCAGCGTTGCTGGCCGAGGCGGTCTATGGGCTGCCTGAGCTCAATCGGGCGGCGGTGCGCACGGCGCGCCTGATCGCCAATCCGGGTTGCTACCCGACTGCCGTGACCCTGGGCCTGGTCCCCTTGTTGGCCGCCGGTCTGGTGGACCCGGACTGGCTGATTGCAGACGCCAAGTCGGGCGCGAGCGGCGCCGGGCGCAAGGCCGAGACCGGGCTCCTGATGGCCGAGGTGGGCGAGGGCTTCAAGGCCTATGCGGTCGGCGGGCACCGTCACGCCCCCGAGATCGGCCAGAACCTGGCCCAGGTGGCCGGCCAGCCGGTCGGGCTGACCTTTGTTCCCCACCTGCTGCCGATGATCCGCGGGATCGAGGCGACCCTCTACGCGCGCTTGCTTGATGGCGACGCGGTCGGCGACCTGACCGAGCTGTATGCACAGCACTATGCCGGTGAGGCCTTCGTCGATGTGATGCCGGCCGGGGCCAATCCGGATACCCGCTCCGTGCGCGGCAGCAACCTGTGCCGCATCGCCGTGACGCGCCAGGCCGGCTCCGCGGCGGTCATCGTCCAGTCGGTGATCGACAATCTGGTCAAGGGTGCGGCCGGGCAGGCGGTTCAGAACATGAACCTGATGTTCGGGGTGGAAGAGACCGCCGGTCTGGGTACCATCGCCCTGCTGCCCTGAACCCGGAAGGTCCGATTTTCTTTGCCAGGCTCGCCGCTCGGCCGTCGCCTAGGGCGGTTGAACTGCCTGTTACTCAGACGCAAATTAGACAATTATCGCAACCTCTACGAGTACGACACCCCATGAGCGACGCCACCTCTGCCGATTCGTCCCCCGATTCGCCCTTGATCTTCACCTCGTCCGCGGCGGCCAAGGTCGCCCGGCTCATTGTTGAGGAAGGAAACCCGGACCTGATGCTGCGCGTCTATATCCAGGGCGGCGGGTGCTCCGGATTCCAGTACGGATTCACCTTCGAGGAGTCGCTGCAGGACGGCGATACTCAGGTCGTGACCGACGGCGTGCGCCTGCTCGTCGACCCCATGAGCATGCAGTACCTGATGGGCGCCGAGATCGATTACACGGAAGGTCTGCAAGGGTCCCAGTTCGTCATCCGCAATCCCAACGCAGCCACCACCTGTGGTTGCGGCTCCTCGTTCTCGGCCTGACGCCAGTGGCTACAGTCGAGTCGTCGCTTGCGCTCATCCGGCGCGGTACTGAGGAAATCCTGCTCGAGGATGCGCTCCGCAAAAAGTTGGAGCGCGGGCAGCCGTTGCGCGTCAAGGCGGGTTTCGACCCGACCGCGCCGGACCTGCACCTGGGACACACGGTGCTCATCAACAAGCTGCGCCAGTTCCAGGAGCTGGGTCACCATGTCCTGTTCCTGATCGGCGACTTCACCGCCATGATTGGCGACCCGACGGGCAAGAGTGCTACCCGCAAGCCGCTGACCCCCGATCAGGTCGCGGTCAATGCCGCGACCTATCAGGAGCAGGTGTTCCGCATCCTCGATCCGGCGCGCACCGAGGTCGTGTTCAACTCGCACTGGATCGAGCCGCTGGGCGCGGCCGGTCTGATCCAACTCGCCGCGCGCCATACGGTGGCGCGGATGCTCGAGCGTGACGATTTCGGCAAGCGCTATCGTGGTGGACAACCCATTGCAGTGCATGAGTTTTTATACCCGCTGATCCAGGGCTACGACTCGGTGGCGCTACGCGCGGACGTGGAACTGGGCGGCACCGACCAGAAATTCAACCTCCTGGTGGGGCGCCAATTACAGGAGTCTTATGGGCAGGAGCCCCAGGTGGTGATCACCCTGCCGCTGCTGGAGGGGTTGGATGGCGTGCAGAAGATGTCGAAGTCGCTCGGTAACTATGTCGGGATCACCGATGCGCCGAACGACATGTTCGGCAAGCTCATGTCCGCGTCGGACGAGCTGATGTGGCGTTACCTGGAACTGCTCAGCGCCCGCAGCATGGCCGAGATCGAGACCTGGCGGGTGGCGGTTGGCGACGGTGCCAATCCGCGTGACATCAAGTTCGAGTTGGCCGCCGAGATGGTCGCGCGCTTTCATTCACCCGCGGCGGCGGTCGCCGCCAAGGAGGCATTTGTCGCGCGCTCCCACGGGGCGGTCCCGGACGACGTGCCGGAACTGTCGGTCACGGCGGACGCCGCCGGTGGGCTGGGCATCGCGAGACTGCTCAAGGACGCGGGTCTGGTCAAGACCACCTCCGAGGCCATGCGCCTGATCGAGCAGGGTGGGGTTAGGATCGATGGCGAGCGACTTGAAGACCCGCGCTTGACCTGTCAGGTCGGCGCCACGCACCTGTACCAGGTCGGTAAGCGGCGATTCGCCAAGGTGCGGGTCGAGGCGGCAGGGGGGGCGTAGAGGGATTTTTGGGGCGGGGATCGCTTTCAAGTACGCGCTCGCCAATCGGCGCCCCGGCCGTCGGGCCGGGTACGCACGCGTCCTGTCAGTAATTGTTGTTATTGTTGTTGCGGCGGCGGCGGTGGTTGTTGTTGTTGTAGTTCTGCTCTCTGGACCTCTGATCCTGATCAACGACTAGGCCGCCGAGGGCGCCGACGCCGGCGCCGATCAGGGCGCCCTTGCCGGCGTTGGCGCTCATGGAGCCAACGGCGGCCCCGGTGGCGGCGCCCACGGCGGCGCCGCTGCCGACGCGCGAGGCGGTCGTCGTGCCGCAACCGGACAGGGCGGTCAGGGAAATTGCGAGTACTGAGAGCGTGACGCGTTTCATTGTATGGTCTCCAAGGTTTAAGTTCAGGTGCCCCGTTGCCCAGGGCTAATTCCCTAGCATCGGTCCATCGGGTCGTCCGGGTTGACTCTGTTTCTCAGTGGTCGGACCGTCTGTCGGCTGCGCCGGTACCGGTACCAAGGGCTCGATGACCAACTCCACCCGCTTGTTGCGGCTGCGCTCCAGCCAGGTCGGCGTCCGATTGCCGATGGCGACCAGGGGCGCCTCCGACCCGCGGCCAATGGGGGCGATCCGCTCGGCGGCGACACCCTTGGCCATCATATAGGCCTTGACGGCCTCTGCCGCGCGCTGCGACTGGCGCAGGTTGTCTTCCGGCTCTCCGGTGTCGTCGGTGTGGACCACCACCTGGATGCGGGTCTGGGGGTTGTCGGTGAGTATCCGCGAGAGCACGTCCAGTGGGCGCCGGGCCTTGGAAGCCACCTTGTCGCCCTTGCTATCGAAGGGGATGCGGTCGGCCAGATTGACCTCGACATGGGTGCCCTTGTTGACTGGTGAAAAGCGCAGATGGTCCAGTGCCAGGGCGACCATGGCGACCGGCTTGGTGACATAGGCCTGGATCTTCTCTTGTCGCAGGGTGCGCTGGCTCATGCCGAGCACCCCGGGGCCATGCTCGAAGGGGGTGGAGGCCGCGGCGGACTTGGGTTCGCTCAGGTTGGCGGTGGGGGGGGTGGTCGCCTTGACCGGTGCTGGGTTCTTTGCCGGGCGGCCAACGCTCGGGTGCTTGGGCTTGTGTTTGGCGGCCTCGCTGGTCCGGGCCTTGGGGGTCGCCGCGGCCTCGGTCTTGCTGTGCGACTTGGCGGTCTCGGTCTTGGCGCGTGGTTTGGCGGTTTCAGTCTTGGCGTGCGGTTTGGCGGACTCGCTCCCCGCGGTGGCCGCGCCGGCCGGGGAGGGCGCCACGGCGAGTGTACCCAGGATCAGGGCCGAACCGCCGGCGACCAGCGTCATGACGAGCCGGCGCCACTGGGGCGGGATCGACAGCGGCCGCCGGGCGTGCGGCAACGGGTGCGCTTTGACTTGCATCCTTATCCTCTTTGCTTGTTGGCCCCGGGTGGGGCCATGACGGGGCCCGGTCGGTGCTCGCGGTTGATTTTCAGAACAGACGTTGAGTCAAGGGGGCGGGGCGTCCGACCCGTAACCTTGGCCCCCGGCTCGGCGCGCTGGTCGGGGTTCCTGACAACATGGCCGATTCGGCGCGGTAACATACCCGCTTTCCGGGGCGAATGCTCAGATCCATTCGCCGACCATGACCGCTTGACACCCGGAGCGCAACCTCTGTCCGCCCATACCAACGTGAACACCGATCCATTTCCGACCGACCATGACCTTCAGACCTGTCTGATCGCCGACCGCCAGACGCTGCGGGGGCGCCGGCGCGGGCTGCGTCGACGCGCCTGCGAGGGGCAGCCGATGGACCAGGGCCTGGTGGCGCTGTGGGCCGCGGTGCGCACCTCCCAGGCACTGGCGGAGCGCCGCCGCGCCCTGGTCCCGGCCATTGCCTACCCGCCTGAGCTCCCGGTGAGCGAGCGGCGCGCCGAGGTCGCCGAGCTCATCCAGGCCCACCAGGTGGTGGTGCTGTGCGGTGAGACCGGCTCCGGCAAGTCCACCCAACTGCCCAAGATCTGTCTGGAACTGGGGCGCGGTGTAATGGGGCGCATCGGCCACACCCAGCCGCGGCGCATCGCCGCCCGTAGCCTGGCGAGCCGGGTCGCCCAGGAGTTGGGCAGCGAGCTCGGCAATCTCGTCGGTTACAAGGTGCGCTTCCACGACCGGGTGTCCCCACAGACCTGCATCAAGCTGATGACCGACGGCATGTTGCTCGCCGAGGTCCAGCACGACCGTGCCCTGCTGGAATATGACACGCTCATTATCGACGAGGCACATGAACGCAGCCTGAACATCGATTTTCTGTTGGGCTATCTCAAGGAGCTGCTGCCGCGCCGCCCGGAGCTGAAGCTCATCGTCACCTCCGCCACCATCGACCCCGGGCGCTTCGCCCGGCACTTTGCCGACGCGCACGGCACCCCGGCGCCGGTCATCGAGGTGTCGGGCCGCACCTACCCGGTGGAGGTGCGTTACCGCCCGCCGGCCGACGATGAGAGCGCCGGTGAGCGCGACGACGCCATGCAGCAGGCGATCTCGGACGCGGTGGCCGAGCTGGCGCGGGAGGGCCGGGGGGACGTGCTGGTCTTTCTGTCGGGCGAGCGCGAGATCCGCGAGACCGCGGAGACGCTGCGCAAACACCACCCGCCGTCGACCGAGATCCTGCCGCTGTTCGCGCGCCAGGGTTACGAGGAGCAGGCGCGGGTCTTCAAGTCCCACGGCACCCGCCGCGTGGTGCTGGCCACCAATGTGGCGGAGACCTCGCTCACGGTTCCCGGCATCCATTACGTGGTGGACCCGGGTTTTGCCCGTATCAGCCGTTACAGCCACCGTGCCCGCGTCCAGCGCCTGCCGGTGGAGCGCATTGCCCAGGCCTCGGCCAACCAGCGTCAGGGCCGCTGCGGGCGGGTGGCGGCCGGCGTCTGCATCCGGCTCTATACGCAAGACAACTTCCAGGCGCGCGCCGGCTATACCGAGCCCGAGATCCAGCGGACCAACCTGGCCGCCGTCATCCTCCAGATGAAGCTTCTGGGCTTCGGCGGCATCGAGTCATTCCCCTTCCTGGACCCGCCGGACGGGCGGCTGATCGCCGACGGTTACCGCACCCTGGAGGAACTCTGTGCGATCGACCCGCGGGGCGAGCTGACGCCGCTTGGGCAGCATCTCGCGCGCCTGCCGGTGGACCCGCGGATCGGGCGCATGTTGCTCGCCGCCGCCGAGCACCACTGCCTGGCCGAGGTGCTGGTGATCGCCAGCGCGCTGAGCATCCAGGACCCGCGCGAGCGCCCGCAGGACCGACAGCAGGCGGCGGACCAGATACACGCCACCTTCAACCACCCGGACTCGGATTTCCTGGCGCTGCTCAACCTCTGGCGATTCGTGGAGAAGGAGCGCAAGGCGCTCTCCAAGAACCAGTTTCGCAAGCTGTGCCAGCAGCATTTCCTGAACTGGAACCGGGTGCTGGAGTGGCACGACATCCACGCGCAGCTGCGCGAGCAGTTGCACGAGATCCAGGCGCTCAAGCAGTCGCGGGGGCCGGGGCAGCCAGCGGCGGCCAGCGGCGACCGACCCGCACCGCGGACCCGACGCGCGCCGGGCCAACCGGTAGGGTCCGCTGTGCGGACCAGCGACCTTGAATCCAACGAGGCCCCGGGCACCCCCGAGGAGATCCACCGCGCACTGCTCACCGGCCTGCTCGCCAACATCGGCTTCAAGGACGAGAACCGTGAATACCAGGGCGCCCGCAACAGCCGCTTCGTCATCCACCCCAGCAGCGGCCTGGTCAAGGAGGGTCCCAAGTGGATCGTCGCCGCCGAGCGCATCGAGACCACCCGCCACTATGGGCGCACCGTGGCGCGGGTCCAGCCTGCCTGGATCGAGTCGGCCGGCGCCCATCTGGTGCAGCGGACCTATGCGGAGCCCCACTGGCAGGCGGACTCCGGCCAGGTCGCGGCCTTCGAGCGGGTGACCCTGTTCGGCGTCACCCTGGTGCCGCGCCGCCGGGTCAACTATGGCCCCATCAACCCGGCGGAGGCGCGCGCGATCTTCATCCGCTTCGGCCTGGCCGAGGGCGATTTCACGACCCGTGCCCCCTTCTGGCGGCACAACCGCGAGCTGATCGAGTACGTCCAGCACCTGGAGGCCAAGTCGCGCCGCCGTGACATTCTGGTCGACGAGGAGGCCATCTGCGCCTTCTACGAGGAGCGGGTGCCCGCCGGCATCTACTCCACCGCCCAGTTCGAGAAATGGTTGCGCGAGGCCACCCGCCAGGACCCCAAGTGTCTGCACATGCAGATGGCTGACCTGATGCGCCACGACGCGGCCGGGGTGACGGCCGAGGCCTTCCCCGACGGGATGCAGATCGGCGCCACCCGCCTGCCGCTGGAGTACCGGTTCGACCCCGGCCACAGCGCCGACGGGCTGACCCTGGTGGTGCCGCTCCCGCTCATCAATCAGGTTTCCGGCGAGCGCCTGGAGTGGCTGGTGCCGGGTCTGCTCACCGAGCGTATCGCCGAACTGCTGCGCGGCCTGCCCAAGGGCATCCGCAAGGGTCTGGTGCCGATCCCAGACACCGCCGCGCGCCTGGCCGCCCGTCTCAAGCCCTCCGACCGGCCGCTGATCCAGGCCCTGGGCGAGTCGATTGCGGAGTTGACCGGCATTCAGGTCCCGGAGGGCGCCTGGGACCCTGGCGCCATCCCCGAACACTTGCGCATCAAGGTCCGCCTGGTGGACGACGCCGGTCAGGAGATCGCCACTGGCGCCGACCCGGTGCAACTCAAGCGTGAGCATGGCGGCGCGGGCCAACAGCGTTTCGCCGCGATCCCGGCGAGCGGTCTGGAGCGCGAGGGGCTGACCCGCTGGACCTTCGGGGACCTGCCCGAGCAGGTGGATCTGACCCGCGCCGGCATCCAACTGCGCGGTTATCCCGCCCTCGTGGATACCGGCGATGCAGTCGCCATCCGCGTCCTGGACTCCGCCGCGGGCGCAGCGCTCGCCATGCGCGCCGGGTTGCGGCGGCTCTTCATGCTGCACCTGGGCGCGGAGCTGCGGGTGCTCAAGAAGGGGCTGCCCGGCCTCGCCCGCATGGCGCTGCAATATGCCAAGGCCCCGGCCGCACCGGACTGGGAGCGCCGCACCCCAGTGCGGCCCGGCCCTGCCGCGCCCGTGACGCCCGAGTCCGCCAAGGCCACCGCCGTCAGGCAGCCCCTCGCCCCGGACCTGGCCGACGAACTCCTGGCCCTGATCCTGGATCTGACCTTCGTCGAGTCGCTGGAGCCCATCCGCACCCAAGCCGCCTTCGAGTTGCGCTTGACCAGCCGCAGGCCACGCCTGGCCACCACCGCGCAGGAGGTCTGTGCCCTGGCCACGGCCATCCTCGACGCCTATCAAACAGTGCGTCAACGCCTCGCCGCCATCACCCAAGTCAACTGGAAACCCGCGGTGGACGACCTGCGCGCTCAGCTCGACCGCCTGGTCTTCCGCGGCTTCCTCCAGGCGATCCCCTACATGCACCTCAAGGACTACCCGCGCTATCTCAAGGCCGCGGACCTGCGCGCCCAGGCGCTGCTGCACGCCAGCGCCCGCGACCAGCAGCGCATGGCCGAGCTGGCGCCGATCGAGGCGCGGTGGCGTGAGCGCAACGTTGCCGCACAGCAGGCCGGCCGCGAGGACCCGCGCCTGGATGAGATCCGCTGGATGCTGGAAGAACTGCGGGTCTCATTCTTCGCCCAGTCGCTGGGGACCGCCTATCCGGTTTCGGTCAAGCGCCTTGATGTCAGGTGGCGGGAGTTGGGGTTGTAATGCGGCTGCGGATGCGCTGGTCAGGGTCAGACGGGGTCAGACGGCTTGCCAACAGATAAGGCGGCGATTACTCTCCGGGATCTTGTCGACGATGGAAGACCGACTATGCTGTCATTTCCATTTGGCCTCTTGGCTCCATCCGTGTCGAGGACCTCATGACACCCGCGTTCAAGGACCTGGAAGAATTGCTTCGCTCCACCTGCCGCAGCGGCGATCCAAACCTTGCCGCCTATGGTGAGAACTACCTGTTCGAGGAGCGCGTCTCTGGGCCGCGGCAGGGGGCCTATGAATCCGCCCAGCAAGGCAATTCAGCCGATTTCGCTGCATGGGACCGCTGGCACCGGGATCAGTATCTCCCCCGCGCGATCCACCGCGCCGTGCCCGAGACCTTCACCGGCATCAATGCGGAGGCGGCACATTCCTCGGCCCTGGGTGAGGACCAATGGCTGGTGCGGGTCGAAAACCTTCGGTATGCCCTGGGTGAGAACGGGCTGACCATCGATCGACTCCACGAACTCCTGACTGCGGTACAGGACGGGCGCCGAGATCCAAAGTACGATCTACTGGACGCGGAGGCGTCCCTCGAGGGTGTCTGCGAGTCGCTTAACCGTAACCCCTACGCGGTCCGGCCACGCTTCGCGGGTTTCTACCAGGGGTTGGAGGATACCCTGGCGGCACCGGATTGGCCGGACCTGGTCCGGGACCGGTTTGGACTGGCGCATTTCAACCCCGCGCCGAAGGAGATCATCCCCGTGGCCCTGATGCGCTATCCCGTGCGGGACGTGCTGGCGGCGGCGCGCAAGGCGGCGGACGCGGTCCACCCGATCTGCGTGCCCACCGTCCTGGACCATGAGTTCACCTCCTATTTCGTCCCCGCACCCCGGCAGTTGCCCTATGGTCGCACGCTCCAGCTTGCGGGCGACCCGGACTGCGAGTACAAGATCGCGGAAGTGTTGCACCTGCGGTTGGCCTATCGGGTGGAGCACCTCTTTCGGGTTGGAGTGGTCACGAGACCCGTCGACACCTTGGTGACTCCGGGGCTCGCGCGGTTGCGCGCGGACCACATCTTCTGTCTACAATACGAGAGTGACCGCAACGATTTCGGTGCATTACCCCCGGGATGGTCGAAGCCATGAGCTTATCCGCAACGAAACCACTTCCCAACGACTGGCTGGAGCGCTTCCGTGCCGAGCCCCAGCCGGCCCTGGACGACCTGCTGCGCGGTCTGGCCCGGGTGCCGCCCTATGAGCGCGCCACCCCGTCTGACATTTTGGACCGGCTCTTCGGTGTCCTGGCAGCCGATGATCCGGATCGCCAACGGCTCGATTCGACCCTGTGTGACTGGCTGGCCGGCCGCCGCACCTGCATGACCCCGGATGAACGCGCCGCCTACGGGCTGTCGCGCTTTGTCACTGAGACGATGGACGCATTGTCTGCGGTCTGGCTGTTGCAACTGCCGCGCAGTGGGGCCTGGATTCAGGACCATTACCTCGAACTGGACCAGTGGGCCGCCCCGCTGCGCCTCTCCGAGTCTTGGGACCTGCCGCGCGCCCTGGCCCAGGCGGGGGCGCTCACCCAGGTCGACCAGCGGCTGCAGTTCTACTGGTTGCGGCTGTGCAAAGAAGCGGCTCAGCCGTCGCGGCGAGCCATGATCGACCCGGCCCTCAATGGCCTGAGCCGTCTGCCGGATACGGCCGGGCAGGGCGCGAGCCCGCAGTTGATTGCCGGCCTCGCGCGGTTCGGCGCCGAACTGGAGTCGAACCCCAGGGATCAGCGCGATTTTCTGCGGCGCTGGCGGGCGCTCAAGGCCCGCTTTCCGCGTACCGGTAGGGTCTGGCAAGAGTTGTGGCAGGGAGTCCTGAAGAATCGACAGTTCCAGGACCGGCCCTTCGTTGCCTGGTTGACTGAAACTGAGGCGGTGCTGAGGACGGAGAGTCGCGCTCGGCCTGTGTCGCTTCCGTCCAAACAGCAGATCGATGCGCTTTTCCAGCGGTTGCAGCGTGGGGAGCGTGAATCGGTATTGCCCTATATTCAGAAAATGCTCGATGGCTGCGAGCACTATGCCCAGGGTACTGGCGACGCCCACTTTTTCGTTCGCTCGGCATGTAACTTGGGTAAGGATGTCTTGGCCTGGGCACCCGGCCATGCCCTGGTCTGGGCGAGAGATGCCCTGAGCTGGTCTCCCGCTAATGGATACGCCTGGGACCTGCGCGCGCGAGCCCTTCGTTCCCTCCGCCGTCCGGACCTCGCTCAGGCCGTCTATTGGGAGGCGGTGCGTCGTTTGCCGACCAATGCCGTGGTCCGCACCCAACTTGCACTGCTTCTGATCGATCAGGGTCGCGAGCCGGAGGCCGAGGCGCTCTTGCGTGAGGCCCATGAGCGCGATCCGAGCAGCGCGCATGTGCGTGCTGAATTGGCTCGCCTCTTGGCACGTACCGGCCGGGAGACAGAGGCCGAGGCGTTGCTGCGTCGGACCCTAGACCTGTGTGAATTCTCCCGAAATCCGATTGTCCTCTATACCTTTGCCTTGCTGCTGGTCGCCTGGGGGCGTGTTGAGGAGGCGGGGAAACTGCGTGACCTTTATGTGCGACGATTCGGCGCGAATCAGTGGAGCGAAACTTTGAGCGGTATGATCGCGGCTGGTGCCGAAGGCAGGACTGAGGCGCTTTATCATCTTGCCAAACGCGACCTGCACGGGGAGCCTGCTGACCACCCGATTGCGGCCGATGCCAAACCGGCTGATTGGGCCGTTGCCCGAGAGGAGCAAGCGGCCGCACCGCTACGCCGCGCCGCAGGCGCGAGCCAGGCCGATCTACTGTTTCGCGTCAATGACCCCGTATCCGCGGAGCGCAACCTGGCGGACTTGCTCGCCGACGACCCGGACGACCTCTATCCCCAAATCGTTTGGGCGCTCCATGTCCCGGAACGGCGGCCCCTCCTGGCCGAACGTTACCGCGAGGCCCTGGGTACGCTGTCCCCCCACCTGGCGGGCGCGGACCAGACGACCCCTGCTGCCCATTGGGAACTGCTCGGCGAGACCTTTCCGGAGCGGATGGGACTCATCGACCTGACCCGATTGCTGCGCGCCGGCGCCGACGAGGCCGCCGCCGCACGGTTGGAATATTGGATCGTCGGTGGCCAGGGCGATGACTACCTGCGCGCCCGGCTCCTTGCACAACGGGGCCGGGACGGACGCATCGACCCAGGAAACCAGGAACTGCAAGCTCTCCTCACCGACGCCATCCGCGCGGAAGTCGACCTGGGTGATCGGGTGCTCGGCGAGGCCGCCTGACCGCTGATTCGAGCCGCGCGACCAGCAAATCCTGGCCTGTTGACCACGCCGGATGTGGCCGCGCCCGGGGTCCAGGTCTATTCCTGCATCCCGCCGGAAAAGCGCCCGGACGGGGTCTATGCCTTCGGTTACATGGACGGCACCTCCATGGCCGCACCCCACACCGCCGGGGTCGCGGCCCTGCTGATGGCGGCCCATCCGGAGGCGACGGTGTACCAGGTGATGGCGGCGCTACGCGACACGGCACGGCACCCGAAGGGAACCGCGCGTCGCCCAGACAACCGCTGGGGCTACGGCCTCATTCAACCGGTTGCCGCCTTGGCCGCGCTGGAGTGAACACCATGGGCATGGCGAAGATCAGCCCGGAGTTCGATCGGCGGCTCAACGCCCTTGGTCCAGCGGATCGCATTCAGGCACTGCTCCTGCTGAAGGTCCCGAACCGCGGCAGGCGGGCGGGGACCAGAACCTCAATCGCCGAGCGTGCAGAGGTCGCGGACATGATCGACGCCACCGGGGAGGTCCCGGAGATCGATCGCATCTTGCACGACCACGGCGGGCGCCGACTGGCCGAACGGGCCAATGCCCTGGGGAGTCTGCCGGTCGAGACGCCCCCCGCCGGTCTGCGTGCCCTGGCGGCGTCGGGGCAGGCGCGGGCGATTATTGAGGATCAGCCGATATCGATGGTGCATTGAGCCGCTCGGCAAGGTTCCCCGTGGTCTGTGGCTGTCATTGCCAAGAAAATCCCAGTAATGCCAGGCCGTCGCGAAACAGCCCGAGCGCGAGAATAACCAAGATGACACCAATGAGCCGCGAGCTATAGATGTACAGGCGTCCCGTCAGGAAGCCCCGCGACTTATTGACCGCCAGCGCCAGCAGGACCTTCGCGCCGACCAGCGCGGCATAAAAGGCGCCAATGAACGCCAGCGCCGACCAGCGATCGACCTGGAGTGCGCTGGTCATGGTCGGGCCGCCCACGCTGAACCAGAAGAGATAGGGATAGGGGCTCAGGATGTTGGCTAATATGCCTTTGATCAGCGACCGTGGCGCCGGCTGTCGATCCGCTAGCGCAAGCCCTTGGAAGCGGATGTTCTCATAGCCAAGAAACAGGATATAGCCGCCGCCTGTCAGTGAAATGATGCCGAGCAGGTGGTTGAAATGGGACAGCCCGGCGAAGATGAACAGCGTGGCCGCGATCAATGGCAAATCGGTGATCAGCGGGGCGATGGAAACTTTCAGGCCCGCTTTGACCCCGTGCATGAGCGTTTCCGAAATGACGAGCGTCAACAGCGGTCCCGGGGCGAGCCCCGCGGCGAGTCCCAAGACGGTACCGGTGCTCAGGAAATCGATCATCATGGATTGCTCGCCAGCTCATGTCGCCTTGATGGTCTCAAACGCCGCCAGCGCCTCCAGCCGTGAGCGGGCGAGGTCGACCAGCGGGTGCGGATACTCGTCCCCCAGGGTGATGGCGGCGGCGCGCAGGACGGCGACGGGCGCGGCCCAGGGCTGGTGGATGAAGCGCTCCGGTAGCCGGGCGAGTTCCGGGCACCAGTGGCGGACATAGTCGCCCTGGGGGTCGAAACGTTCGCCCTGGCGGATCGGGTTGAACACGCGGAAATAGGGCGCCGCATCGGCCCCGCAGCCGGCGGTCCATTGCCAGCCCAGGGTGTTGGCGGCCAGATCGGCATCGACCAGGGTGTCCCAAAACCACTGGGCGCCGGCCTGCCAGGGCAGGAGCAGGTTCTTGGTGAGATAGGAGGCGACCACCATCCGTACCCGGTTGTGCATCCAGCCGGTGTGCCAGAGCTCGCGCATCCCCGCGTCGACCAGCGGCACCCCGGTGCGGCCCTGCTGCCAGGCGGCGAGCCGGGCGGCGGCGTCCGCGGTGTGCCAGGGGAAGCGGGCAAAGCGCGGGTCCAGCGGTTCCGCGGTGGTGTGCGGGAAGTGATAGAGCAGGTGATGGGCGAACTCACGCCAGCCGAGCTCGCGCACAAAGACCTCCGCGGCCGGTGCCGCGAGCGACCCGTGCCGCTCCCGGATGAGGGCCAGGAGTCGCCGCAGGCCGATCTCGCCGAAGTGCAGGTGGGGCGAGAGGCTGGAGGTGCCGGGCTTCCCGGGGAGGTCGCGGCCTTGCGCATAGCCCGCGAGTGGGCCGTCGATGAAGCGCCGGGCCTGCGCCAGGGCCGCGGTCTCGCCCGGCTGCCAGCGTTCGGCCAGCCCCTGGTCCCAGCGGATGCGCGGCAACAGATCCAAGGTGTCGACGCCGATCCCGGCCGATTCCTGGTCGTCCAGGTCCGGGGGGCGACGCCACTGGATCGGCGCCGGCAGCGGGGTGAGCTGATCCAGTCCGAGGACGGCCTTGCGCCAATAGGCGCTGAAGACCCGGTAGGGGCCGCCGGTGCCGGTAAGCGGCTCCCAGGGTTCGTGCAGCAGCAGTGCGTTTGAGCTCTCGCAGCGCAGGCCCCGGGCGCGCAGTGCCAGTTTGATGTGGGTATCCCGGGCGCGGGTGGCGGGGTCGTAAAGACGGTTCCAATAGACGCGGGTGGCGCCGGTGCGCTGCGCGATCCGCTCCAGCACCGCCAGGCTCTCACCGGTGGCAATGCGCAGCCGGCTGCCGCGCTCGCGCAGCGCCTGATCCAGGGCCACCAGGCTGCCATGGAGCCACCAGTGTGTGGCGGCCCCGGGCGCCCAGGGGGCCTCTTCGGTCGGCGCATGGATGTAGAGCGGGAGGACCCGCTCATTCTCTGCCATGGCTTGCACCAGGGCCGGGTTGTCGTCGAGGCGCAGATCGCGCCGCAGCCACAGGATTGCGGTGTCGGGGGTCTTGGTCATCGAACGGGGCCGCCGCGGCCCAGTTGGAACGGGTTCACCAGTTCGCCGGCGAGCGACGTTTCGGTAAAGCCATGCTCCAGACTGGGACGCGGTTGGGTGTAGAGCTGACCGTTCAGAATTTCCCCGGTCAGCCGTTCCGGGAGGGCCTCAAGCTGTTCGTACAAGGTCTGCCGCGGTTGTGGACGCGTGCTCATGGTGGGTCCCTCGGGTGGTTGCGCCGGAACGCTAGCCCGGGTGGGCGGTACTGTCAACCGACCTGGCCGGCCGCATCCGCCAGGGTGCCGGCCTTGAACAGCGTTCCCGCCCGGGGCGGCCCGTCAGCAGCAGGCGATACAAGATGCCGAGTCCCCGGCCCATGATCCTGGGCGTGCTCGAGAGCTGCGAGTATGCGAACACCAGCGAAGCGGTTCTGGAGGCCCCGCGCGAGTGGCTGCGGCGGCCCACGCTTCCGGCCGATGAAGCGTGAGCGATCCTGGGTTATCTTGTATTGTCGCTGACAAGCATAGAGGTCGCATCGGTAACAACGCCGGAATCGTCGCCTAGATCGCCTCGTATCGTCACTCTGGCATTTAGCGTATTTGCTATGTCGGCGCCATATTTGGCCTGGTTTCCAGAAAATGAGTTGTGTTCAAGGATCGTCGTTGCAGAATTGAAATTATGTAGTGCTCCACCAAAAAATCCAGCAGAGTTTCCAGAGAAGCGGCAGCGCAGGAACTTGGGTTGTGTCTTGCCGTACTGCGATGCCTGGTCGTCGACAAAAGCGCCGCCGCCATTGCCGTCGGTATGGTTATCGCTGAATGCAACATCGATAAATTCTGCATTGGATCCGTAATTGACCACCGCGCCACCTCCACGATAAGCCGCCCGATTTCCCTCAATGACGCTCTGCTCCATTCTCAGGGATGAGCCAAAGCGCGCTGAGATTCCGCCGCCCATATCGGCACTGTTGCCTATTATTTTCACGCTCCTGAAATACGCCAGTACATCCCCGAAGTTGAAGATTGCCCCGCCATCTCGGGCGTAATTATTGGTAAATAGTGTGTTTCTCACGATGACTGAAGCATCGTGCCCCCAGTTGAGCATGCCCCCACCGAATCCGTCCTTCTGCCGACCGTCCGCATTCCCGTCACGCACGATAAAGCCATCCAGTATCGCGCCTTTGGCGCCGATGACCACATGGTAGGAGTTGCCCGAGACCTCGTTGGCGATTTTGCCCGTAAGTATCGTTGGATTGTGTTCCCAATCACGCTGGGCAAGTTCCGACTCGGTACCGGCAAAGCCGCCATAAAGCGCGATACCCCTTCTTAATACGAACGATTGACGGCGGTTGCCATCGGAGGTCGGTCGATAGGTTCCTTGGGCCACCCAGATTTCGCCACCACCCGCCTTCCCCGCTGCTGCGATAGCGGTCTGCAAATCGGCGAAAGCCGATTGCCAAGAACTGCCGTCGCCGTCTTCCTTTTGAACTGTCCCTTTCACATAGTAGACACGTTGCGGAATCTGCGCTGCGGTCTGCACCTGCTCATCGGTCCCGAAATCCTGCTTGCCGGAGAGGCCCAGCGCATCCGGATAGTCGGGGGTTGCATATTTCAGGATATCGATATCGCTAGTACCGCAGGATGAAAGTGCTCGGACCATGTCAAGCTAGGCTGCCAACGGCTTGCCTTGGTAGGTCCAGCGGAATGGTTTGGCCATTGTCTTGTTGAAATAGTCGATGAAGTTTTTGATTTTCTGGCAAAGGTCGT
>NZ_CAJAXH010000141.1 GCF_903946935.1 uncultured Thiodictyon sp. | reverse complement strand
GCTTGTGCCGAATGAGATTGGATCTTATTTGCGCGGTTCGACCGCTACCAAACGCTTCAAAATGCATGAACCGCTCGCCGATGCCCGGGCGGCGAAGAATGGGATTCGTGATGAAAGGCGAGTTTTCTGCCAGGCACTAGGATAGGAGACAAATTCAGCCGCGAGCCAGCATCTTGGGCGTAGCATACGCGAGTAGGGGGTCGACCTTGATGAGTGGTGCTGGGATGTGTGGTGCTGGGCATGAAGAGCGTCCGTCGGCAATCCCAGAGCCACTGACGGCGGGGTCGTTGCTCGCGCGGATTGGGACGCTCGGCCTGCCGGCGACCCTGCTTTCATGGGTGTCCGTGGTGGCCTTGCTGTGCGTCCTGGTGACGGTGCAACACAGCGCCGCCCTGCGCTTGCATTACACACTGCGCCTCGTGCCGCCGTGGCTGGTCGCGCTTGGCGCAACCGCGCTGGCCTGGGTGATCGTGGCCGCGGGCCGCCGGCGCCCGGGGCCTCTGTGGCCACGGCTGTGGGCGCTGACCCTGGCGGCTGGAACCTCGGCGATCGCGGGGGCGGCCCTGGTGCGTCCGGCCTGGCTGCCGACGCCCCAAGTGGATGCCGCAGTCATCGCCGCCCTGGCCGGTGTGTTGGCACTGGCGCCGCGCCTGGTCCGCATCCATCCCGACAGCAACTGGACGGGGCGCGTCGCACCACTGAGTCTGCTGGTTACCCTGTGCCTGATCCTGCCGCTGGCGCTGTTAGGGCGTGCCGGGCCGGACGCGACCGCGGTCGACTCGGCCATTGCGGCTCCCAGTGAAGCGGAGTTTGCCTTCAGGAGCGCCACCGACTTCGACTGGTCGCGCCTGGACCGGCAGCGGCCCCAGGCCCAGCAACTGCTCGCCAGGCTCCGCGCCCCGCCGCCGCCCCTGCCGACAGACCCCGCACTCCGGGCCAGTAGTGCCGCGGCCGGCGGCCGCGCGGACGCGGCGCTGGCCGAGGTCCGCATCGTCTATGCGGCGCGCGGCGGCGAGCGCGCGGAGCACGCGCCGCCCACCGAAAATCGGATCGCGCTCCCAGCGCAACTTTCACGGTAACGGCCATGGCGCCCGCACCACCTCGCAAGATGAAAGTGGCGGGCGCCTTGGCCGTTCCCCCACCCCGCCCTCCCCCACGAGGGGGGAGGGAGGATTGGAGCGCGCTCCCGGCGCAACTTTCACGGTAAACTTGTGGGCCTACCCGCGCGTGCGCGCCATCTCTCATCACTGGGGAACGTCCAACATGAACCCGCTGCGTCACGTGCTCTTAGCCCTCTGCGGGATGGTTGCCTACGCGATCGCCGGCGGCCCCGCCGCCGCCGAGAGTTATTCGTTCGGGGTCTTATCGCAACGCAGTGCGGTGCTGACGGCACAATACTGGAATCCCATTCTGGATTACGTCAAGGGCCAGACCGGAATCGAGCTGCTGCTCAAGGTGGCCCGCACGGCGCCCGAGTCGAACGACGCCACGCAACGCGGCGAATATGATTTCGTCTATTCCAATACCATCTTTCAGTCAAAGATGGCCGCCGCGAATTACCAGGTCATCCTGCGGCCCCGCGGCGATGGGATTACCGGACAAATCGTCACGCTCACCGACTCGCCGATCCAGGGGCTCAAGGACCTGGCGGGCAAGGAAGTGGGATTTCCCTCGCTCGCCGCCTTTGTCGGCTATGCCGTACCCATGGATCAATTATTGCGACAGGGCATTGAGGTCATCCCGGTCTTCGGCGGCAATCAGGAGGGCATCATGGGGCAACTCAAGGCCGGCCGGGTGATCGCCGCAGGCGTCAATAGCCAAGTGATGAAGGCCTTTGGCAACCGCGAAGGACTCAGCTACCGCGTGCTGTGGCAATCGGTCGCCTATAATAATCTGCCGATCGCCGTGCATCCCCGGATACCCCAGACCGTGGCGGATGCCGTCAAGCGGGCGATCGACGGGATGGATAGCAATCCGCAGGGTGTACGGGTGCTGAAGATGACGGCCGAGATCATCGGCCAGAAGGCGCCCAATGGCTTTCAGGCCTCCGGCCCGGAGGATTATAGCAACTATGTCGAGTTCTACCGCAATACCCGAGTCACCGATATCCAGTAGGACCAGACCGCCGTGCAACACCTGTGGGGCAGGCTGCCCTTCATCGGTCGGCTGCTGGTAACCGCCAGTACGGCACTCATAGTGGCCGGCACCGCGATGGTGTTCGTCAGCGCTCGACAGGAGGCCGCCGAGATTCGCGCCGATCTCCGGGTTGAACTCGGCAAAGAACTCGACACCCTGCCGGCGGCCCTGGCAGAAACCGTCGTGGTCGGCGATTTTTCCACCTTGCAACAAACGCTTGACCATTATTGCGCGCGCCCGCTGATCGTCTCGGCACAGTTCACCGATAGCTCGGGCATCGCCCTGGCCAGCAACCCCCCACAGCACGGCTCACAGGCCCCCGGCTGGTTTCTTGCGCTGTTCGACTTTTCCGATGTGGCAGGCCGGGCGCCAGTCGTGGTCGGGGGCCGCCGCTACGGCGATCTACGGCTGGTGCTGTCGGCGCAGCGCCGGTCCGAACGGGCGTGGGGCCATCTCAAGAATCACATGGCCATTCTGCTGCTGGCGGTGCTGGTCGATTTCATCGGCATCTGGCTGGTGCTGCGCTCCAGCCTGTCACCCCTAAAGCAATTGGAGGACGGGGCGCGGGCACTCGCCGCTGGCCGACTCGATGTCGAACTCGCACCGACGGGAAGTCCGGAGCTGCGCAGCGTCATCGTGTCATTCAATCGCATGGTCGAGGCCCTGCGTACCAGTATCACTGAACGTAAGGTCCACGAGGCCGCCCTGATCGAGGCCAAGCTCGCCGCCGAAAACGCCAATAGCGCGAAGAGCCGTTTCCTCGCCACCATGAGCCACGAGATTCGCACGCCCATGAATGGTATTCTGGGCATGGCGCAACTGCTCCGGCAGGCGCAGGTCGGTGCCGCGGAGCGCATCGACTATGTCTCGACGATCCTCGATTGCGGCGCAACGCTGTTGAGACTGCTCAACGATATTCTCGACTTATCAAAGGTCGAAGCCGGCCGGCTCGAGCTCGAATCGGCCTCATTCGCACCGGCGCTGGTACTCGACGAGATCCGGTCCCTATTCGGTGCGGCAGCGCGCGCGAAACACCTGCAACTCGACATCGACTGGTCTGGGCCGGCGCGGCAGCGCTATGCGGGGGATGTCCACCGGCTGCGCCAGATGCTCTCGAACCTTGTCGGCAACGCCATCAAGTTCACCCACCAGGGTCAGATTCGCATCGCCGCGGCTGAAACGGGGCGCGATGGCAACACGGCCCTGCTTGAATTTGCCGTCAGCGACACCGGTATCGGTATTCCCAAAGAGCAGCAGTCGCAGCTTTTCAAGCCATTCTCCCAGGCCGACAGTTCGATCACCCGGCAATACAGCGGGAGCGGTCTGGGGCTGTCGATCGTCCGGACCTTGGCCCAACTGATGGGCGGTGACGTCGGCGTCGAGAGCGAACCCGGCGTGGGTTCACGTTTCCTGTTCCGTATTCCGGCCAATTTGGTTATTGAAGAGCAAGACCCCACACCAGCGCTCGCCCCCAGTCAAGCCGCGCCCGCCCCCCTGGCCGATCTGAGCAGCGCACTGGTCTTGGTGGTCGAGGACAATTTCATGAACCGCAAGGTCGTTTCCAAGCTCTTGGGAAAGCTCGGGGTGAGCGTCGTGATCGCGGAAGACGGCCAGCAGGCGGTCGCCGCGATCATGGCTGGGCCATCGCCGCAACTGATCTTGATGGATGTGCAGATGCCGGTGATGGATGGTTACACGGCCACCGCGCGCATTAGGCAATGGGAACAGCAGCACCAACAGCCGCGCGCACCCATTGTCGCGCTCACGGCGAACGCCTTTGAAGAGGATTCGCAGCGCTGTCTGAATGCCGGCATGGATGATTTTCTGGCCAAGCCGATCTCATTCGAGGCACTGCAGTACACGCTGGGGCGCTGGTTGAATCGGTCATGAAGCGGACGCCGCCACGATGAAGGTCCCTCACCGCCCGCCGGACCCGTCCGACGCAGACCTCGACGACGACTGGGGCGAACTCCGTGAGGACCCCGGCGAGGCGCAGTTTCAACTCGGCGATCTGGTGTCCCCGCCCGAGCGCTTGACCGCCCCGCCCCGCGGCGTTGCGGCACCGCCCCAGCCGTTCGACCCGGCCCACAGGGTCACGCGCACCGCCGCCCCGCACCCTGGCGGTTGGGGGGAACAGACTAAGGCCGGCGCCTTTTTCGACACCCAGCCCGCGCCCTTCGCGCACTATCGCGGCGTCCAGCAGCTCGGCATCATCGGCGGCAAGGGGGTCGGCAAGAGCTATTTGTTCCAGGCCATGGTCTACCGGGTGCAGCACGCGCGCACCGCCGGCGCCCTATCGTATTTTCTGGACAGCGCCGGGGTCGAACTGGTGACGACCCGCTCGCCCGATGTGCCGGCCCGCACCGTTAATTTGCAGCGCTTCAATGGGGACTATGAACGCTGGACGCGACTCGGCAGCACGCTCGCCACGCACCAACCCTGGTATCGCCTGGCCCTACCCTATCGGACCGGGCTGCTGGGGCGCAGCCGATCCGCGCTGGAGGTGGAGTTTTTCGACGGTTCAGGGGAGCAGTTCTTCGAGCCCAGGGATCCAAACAATCGCGCGCTGTGGGAACAGGCCTATCGGGCGGCCACGGTCATGGTCTTCTGTCTGCCGTTGTGGGCGGTGTTTCCGGGTACCGAGCTGTCGAGCGCCGACTGGCGCGAGCGCGAGAGCATCCTGGAGTCCTTCCATGCGGTGGTGCAGAACTACAAGGACATGCGCCGCCAGTTGGGGTTGCGCCAACCGGTACGCAGCCTGCTTGCCCTGACCATGGCCGATGACCGCCGCGGCGGCTTGACGCGGCTGCGCGACACCTGGATCGGTGGCTACCTCCAGCAGCACCAGGCGTTCCTGATGCAGACCCGCACCGGCCGGGGTATCGCCCGCTATCTTGCCAATGCGCGGCGGGTCTCTGAGGTCCTGCGCGCTGAATTCGCGGCGGCCCCCTCCCCCGGGATCGCCGGCATCCCGGACCTGCTGCGCCTCGGCGCCGGCCGCCCCTGGCTGATTGCGCTCAGCGCCATCCATGGCGAGGCCCTGGATCAACTGGAGCTGGCGTACCCCAACCCCGACGAGCGCCCCCCGCGTCTGCCCCCGATACCGGCGCATGTGGAACTGCCGCTGCTGGTGGCGCTGTGTGAACGCGCCAATGCGCTGATGTGACGCCCTGGCCGTACTTGCCCACGGCGCCGGCCCGATTGTCCTAGACCCGGGAATTTGCTCACGCCAAGACGCCAAGCCCGCGAAGACATTCAGCCTAGAAAGCGCAGTTCTCACGCCAAGGCGCCAAGCTCGCCAAGGGTTTTCAATGCGTTATCGCCGCTTGGCGACTCACCCGTCGGGTGATTCGGATGCTAGCCACAGGCTCTTGATTTTTCTTGGCGTCTTGGCGTCTTGGCGTCTTGGCGTGACCGATTGCCGGATTTTGGTGCAACGGTCACTCCGCGGGGTCGATGAGGTCGCCGACGGCCTCGAGCAGGCCACCCAGGGTTGCCTCCAGACGCTCGATCAGCGGCTCGAGCGCCGCACGCGGGCGGCCCTCCCGCAGCGCCAACTCCAACTCGAGCGCCTGGGCCTGGACCGCGGTGGCGCCCAGGGTGGCCGCCGCACCCTTGAGTCCGTGGGCGAGGCGTTGGGCGCCTGGGGGATCGTCGGCCGCCAGCCGTTCACGCACGCGGGCCGGGGTGTCGCGGCTGCTGTCGACGAAGAGCCGCAGCATCCGCACGAGCCGCTCGGCCCGACCGGCGACATTGCGCAAGCCGAGCGCGGTGTCGAGTCCGGGGATGGCGGCGAGTCGTTCGAGCAGCGCCGCGGTTGGCGCCGCATCCCCGAGCGCCGACCCGGCGTCCGGCTGCACCGGTGTACTCGCCGCCGGGCCGCCGCCGCGCGGCAGCCATTGCACCAGCGTGGCAAACAGCACCGCGGGTTCGACCGGCTTACCCACATGGTCATTCATCCCCGCCGCGAGGCAGCGGGCGCGGTCCTCGCCAAAGGCGTTGGCGGTCAGGGCCAGGATGGGGATGGTGGCGTAGCCGGGGAGCAAACGGATCAGGCGGGTCGCCGCCAACCCGTCGACGACCGGCATCTGCATGTCCATCAGGATCAGGTCATAGTGGGTGTCGCGCGCCAGGGCCAGGGCCTGCGCCCCGTCGGCGGCCAGATCCGCCTGGAGGCCCACCCCGCGCAGCAGATCTAGCGCGACCTCCTGATTGATTGGATTGTCCTCGGCCAGCAGCACCCGCGCGCCCGCATGGTCCCGACGTAGGACCAACTCCGGCGCGTCGGCGGCGTCCGGCACCCCCGCCGCGGGCGTTGGAGATGGCGCGGCGGTACACCGCCCAAATCGCGCGGTAAACCAGAAGGTGCTGCCGACCCCGGGTTCGCTCTCCACCCCCACGGTGCCGCCCATGAGTTCGGCCAGGCGGCGGTTGATGGCGAGCCCGAGCCCGGTCCCACCGTGGCGGCGGGTGGTCGAGGCGTCCAACTGCTCGAAGGCGTCGAACAACCGCCCCTGGTCCGCCGCCGCGATCCCGATGCCGGTATCGCGCACCGCCAAGCGCAACAGGCGGGTGTCCGCCCCCTCCTCGCGCACGCTCGCCTCCAGGGCGATGGTCCCCTGCTCGGTGAACTTGATGGCATTGACCAGATAGTTCAGCAGCAGTTGGGTGAGTCGGGTGGGATCGCCGCGCAACCCCGGCGACGCCGCCAGGGCGGGGGGCAGATGCAGTGCCAGCGTCAGGCCCTTGGCGCGCACCTGATCGGCGACTAGGGTGCAGGCACGCCCCAACACCGACCCCAGGTCGAAGTCGCAGTCCTCCAACTCCAGCTTGCCCGCCTCGATCTTCGATAAGTCTAGGATGTCGTTGAGCACCGCGAGCAAGTGGTTGGCCGCCGTGGTGATCTTGTCGAGCTTATCCTGCTGGTCCGGGTCCCGGGCGTCCTGCCGCAGCAGGTGGGCAAAGCCGACGATGGCATTCATCGGGGTGCGGATCTCATGGCTCATATTGGCCAGGAAGAGCGTCTTGACCTGGGCCAGGCGCTCGGCCACCACCCGTGCCTCGGTGAGACGCCCGATCAGGTCCAGATTGGCGAGCCCCATCGCCACCGCGTGCGCCAGGGCCTGCGCCAGCCCCAACTCCTGTGCGCTGGTCCAATGGGGCGCTGACCAATAACAAGCGACCGCCCCCACCGGGCTGGTGCGCCCGATGGGCACCAGACACAGACCCCGGACCTGCGCCCCGGGGTGCAACTCCCGCGGGGTTCGCGGGTCCGCGGTGATATCGGCCAGGGTCAGCGGTTCGGCCTGACGCATCACCCAACCGGCGGCGCTATCCGCCAAGGGGAAGCGCGGACCCTGCCAGACGGTGCCGCCCGCGGCCGGGTCCAGATAGTCGCAGGCATCGCCGTCGCGCAGGACCAGGGCCGCGCCATCGGCCCCGATCAGCTCGCGGGCCGCGCGACCGACGATCGCGGCCAGGGCGTCGCGATCCCGCACCCCGCCAATCCCTTCGACGGCGCCGGCCAACCGGCGCAACCGTTCCTCCAGGCGGCGGCGCTCGGCGATGTCGCTGCGCAGTTGCTCCTCGGTGGCGCGCAGGGCCGCGGTGCGTGCGGCGACCGTCTCCTCCAATCCGGCGCGGGACTCGGCCAGGGCGTGGGCGCGCTCCAGATTGTCGAGGGCGTAGGACAGGTCCCGCGCCATCTCCTCCAGCAGGCCCATGACCTCCGCGTCGAAATAGCCCGACTCCGGGGCCCCGACCTCCAGCACCCCGACCGGCTGCCCACCGCGGTACAGCGGCAGGCAGGCGACGGCATCCGCCGTGCGACCCGCCGTGTCGTCGCGCGGTCGCTCGGCGCCCCACGCATTGCTCACCAACGCATGGCCAGCCGCCAGCACCGCCACCGCCAGGGTCGTCCCCGGCGGCGGCGTCCGGTCCAGGGGGAACTCCAGGGCGCGCCAGGCCGGCGCCTGCTCGCCCGCGGCCGCGACGGGGAGCAGGCGGTTGCGCTCAGGGTCCACCAGGCCGATCCACACCAGCCCGAAGCCCGCGAGCCGCCGCCCGATATCGCACACCTGCCGGAACAGGTCGGTCGCGTCCGCGGTGCGCATGATCGCCTGGTTGGTATCGCTCAGGGTCTGATAGAGGCGTGACAGGCGCGCGCTGCGCTCCTCCGCCGCCTTGCGTACACTGATGTCGAGCAGGGTGCCGGCCGCGCGCCCGGGCTGGCCCGCGGCGTCCCAGTCGAAACCCCGCCCGTGGTCGAGCACCCAGATCCAGTGGCCGGCGCGGTGGCGCAGCCGGTATTCGATCTCGAAGTCTTCCCGGGCGTGTGAGCGGATCGCCGCACTCAGCCGCTCGACCGCCGGGCGATCCGCCGGGTGGATACGCCCCCACCACCCCTGTTCGGTGAGCTCGAGTTCGCCGGGGGTATAGCCCAGGAGCTGCGCATAGCCGTCGTTGACACGCACCGCCCCGGTGCGCAGGTCCGCGTCATAGAGCCCCAGGTTGGCCCCCTGCACCGCCAGGTCGAGCCGCTCCTGGGCCTGGTGCAGGGCCGTCTGCGCCGCCCGCAGGTCGGTGAGGTCGTCGAAGGTGACGACCACCTGCCAGGGTGTTTCCTCTCCCGGGCGAAATTGCGGCCGGGCATGGACCACCAGCCAGCGGTAGGCGTCCTGCGCTGGATTGAAGATCCCCATGAGCGTGCCCGGCACCTCCTGCCCGGTGCGTAGTGCCACCATGGCGGGGTGTTCCGGACCTGGGAAGTCGGAGCCATCCTCATGGATGGCGTGCCAGCGCGGATCGATGGATTGGCGGCCCTGCAATTGATCCAGGTTCAACCCCAGGATGCGCTGGGCGGCGGGATTGGCGGCGGTGATGCCGACCTCCAGCCCCTGATAGGCGACCCCCTGGGGCATGGTCTCGAACAGGGTACGATAGCGCGCCTCGCTCGCGCTCATGGCCGACTCGGCGCGCCGGGCGCGGCGCACCGCCAGCGCGAGCACCAGCACCGCCGCCAACAGGATTGCCAGCACCGCCAGCGCGCCCTCTACCAGACCCCGGTGTTGGCTGTAGAAGGTGACCGGGCGGTTGACGATGCGACTGTGCGGGGGCAAGGCCGAGTCGGCAATCCCGAAACGGCGCAACTGCGCGTCGTCGAACTCGGGGTAGGAGCGATTGCTTGCCACCGGGATCGCCGCCGGGTCCGCCCCGGCCAACACCCGCCGGGCCAGGGCTGCCGCCTGGGCGCCATGCACACGCGCGTCGAGCAGCAGGCCGCCGACGATGCCATAACCCAGGCGGCTGGCGTTGATCCCATAGACCGGGACCGGACTGGCGGCGGCGATCAGGCGGGTACTCTCGGCCCGCGAAAAGACCCGGCCAGCGGCGTCGGTCACATAGCTCAAAATCAGGACCAGGCGGTCCGGTGGCAAGGCGGCCAGTTGCCGCGCCAGCTCCGCAAAGGGCACGTCCGGCGAAAAGTCCACCGCGACGCGGTTCTTAAAGCGCGGCAGGATCGCCTCTAGGTCGCGTCGCATGGCCCGCCCGGTGGCGGTGTCGTCATCGACCACCAGCACCCGTCGGGTGCGCGGATGCAGGCGCAGGGCCAGTTCCAGGGTCCCGGCAAGGTCCTCGACCTCCGCCACCCCGGTCGTGGCGGGGCGCTCGCGCAGGAACTCCGGGCGAAAGCCGTTGATGCCGGCGAAGACTACGGGGACGCCGGGAAAGAGCGCAGAGGGATAGGTGCGCAGCAGGTCGAGTGCCGGATTGTCGAGCGCGACCACCAAACTTACCGGCCGGTCGCGGTATTTATGCGCCAGGGTGTCTTTGAGGAAACGGAGGTAGTCAGGGTCGGAAAAGCGCTTGGTATCCAAATACTCCACCGCCGGCACCCCGGTCGGGTCGGCGCCCCGCAGGCCATCGAGCAGGCCGGCGAGTTCATCGTCGCTCCAGGCGTCGCCCGGGTGGTAGGAGACCAGGATCACCACCGACGCAGTGGCGGGCGCCGCAAGGTCGACCTCGGGCAAGGCCGTGTCGGCCCCCTGGACCGGGACACAGTAGAGCCCGCAGATCAGTCCGAAGACCAGTCCGAAGATCCCGCTGAAACAGCACCCCGCCGCCCGTCGCCATACCACTGTCCCGCCTCCCCGGGGTCTGATGCCCGCACCCAAGTCGTTGTCTGTCGGGTGTCCTAGTATGGCAGATGCGGCCCCCCGGAGAAGCCCCCGTCGGTCACCGTTGCGGGGCCATGCACCTATCCCAAATAGAGCCCATTGATACACCGCTGGATGACGCGCGGCAGTGTTGCAGTGCACAATAGGGGGAGCGGCCCGGGGTATCACCGTGAAGACCCCGGAGCCCCCGGGCCGGCGCGTGTCGGCAGCCGCCCCTGGCGGCTGTTGCGGGGGAGACCATCCGCCCGCAGCGGCCTTCCAAATCCACACAGGATTAAGCATGCAATCGACCAGACCCGTTTTTCTGGATCTGTGGCGGATCAAGCTCCCCGCCACCGGTTTCGTCTCCATCCTCCACCGCGTGAGCGGGGTGCTGATGGTGCTCGCCATCCCCGTCGGGGCCGTCCTCTTCGACCAGGCCGTCTCGGGACCGCAAGGGTTCGCGGCCGCGACCGCCCTGCTCCACCACTGGTTGGCCCGCCTGGTCCTCGTCTTACTGGCCTGGAGCGTCATCCATCACTTATTCGCCGGGATTCGCTATCTGTTGCTGGACTTGCGCATTGGGCTCGACCGGGCACCGGCGCGTCGCAGCGCCTGGATCGTGATGGTGGCCGCGGTGCTCACCCTGGGGTTGGTTCTGATTTGGGAGGTGACAGCATGAGTCGCCAGGCATCCGGCCTCATCGCGTGGTTGGGGCAGCGGCTCACCGCCGTCTATCTCGCGATTTTTATCGCCTATCTGTTCATCAAATTCATGTTCGACGCCCCGGTGGACGACCAGGCGCTGCGCGCCTGGGTGGCCAACCCCCCGGTGACTGCCGCGCTGTTGCTGTTCTTCCCGATCCTCCTGTTCCATGCCTGGGTCGGCATCCGCGACGTGTTTCTCGACTATGTGAAGATCGTCGGCGTGCGGGTCGTCCTGCTCGCGCTCGTGGCCTTCCTGTTCCTGGCCTCCGGGCTGTGGGGCTTCAAGGCCATCGTCATCGCCATCATCAAAGCAGGAATCCCAGGATAATCCATCCATGTCCATCCCAACCAGACACTTCGATGCCCTGATCATCGGCGCCGGCGGCGCCGGACTCAACGCGGCACTGCAACTCGCGGGCGCCGAGACCAGCGTGGCCGTGGTCTCCAAGGTCTTTCCGACCCGCTCGCACACGGTGGCGGCCCAGGGCGGCGTCAACGCGGCACTCGCCAATGTCCTGCCGGACAACTGGCACTGGCACATGTTTGACACGGTCAAGGGCTCCGACTATCTCGGCGACCAGGACGCCATCGAATTCATGTGCCGCGAGGCGATCCCGACTGTCTATGAGCTGGAGCACGCGGGCGTGCCCTTCTCGCGGCTCGACAACGGCAAGATCTACCAGCGCGCCTTCGGCGGCCAGAGCCAGGATTTCGGCGGCGACCAGGCGGCGCGCACCTGCGCGGCGGCGGATCGCACCGGTCATGCCATCCTGCACACCCTCTATCAGCAGAACATCCGCGCCAAGACCCACTTCTTTGACGAATACTTCGCGCTGGATCTGGTCCGTGACAAGGAGGGCACGATCTGCGGCGCCCTGGTGCTGGAGATCGAGACCGGCGAGCCGCTCCTGATCGAGGCCAAGGCGACCCTGCTGGCCACCGGCGGCTGCGGCCAGGTGTTCCGCACCACCTCCAATGCACACATCAACACCGGCGACGGCTGCGCGATGACCTTGCGCGCGGGCATTCCACTGATGGACATGGAGTTCTACCAGTTCCACCCGACCGGCATCGCGGGTAAGGGACTCTTGATCACCGAGGGGGTGCGCGGCGAGGGCGGCTTCCTGGTCAATCAGGACGGGGAGCGCTTCATGGAGCGCTATGCCCCGCGGGCCAAGGACCTGGCCAGCCGCGACGTGGTCGCCCGCTCCATCGTCACCGAGGTGAAGGAAGGGCGCGGGGCCGGCGAGCACGCCGATTATGTCCTGCTCAAGCTCGATCACCTGGGGGCCGATGTCATCGACAAGCGCCTGCCGGGCATCCGCGAGTCCAGCCGGATCTTCGCCGGGGCCGATCCGGTGCGCGAGCCGATTCCGGTCTTCCCGACCGCCCACTACCAGATGGGCGGCATCCCCACCGACCGCTTCGGGCGGGTGGTGATGCCGGCCAGATACGGCTCGGAGGAGGTCATCGCCGGACTCTATGCCGCGGGCGAATGTGCCTGCGCCTCGGTCCACGGGGCCAATCGTCTGGGCGGCAACTCGCTCCTGGACATCCTGGTGTTCGGCCGCCTGGCCGGTAAGGACATCATCGACTATGTCCGCGCCAATCCCCACCGGCGCGAGACCGACCCGGCGAGCCTGGAGCAGGCCATGGCGCGTCTCACGCGCTGGGAGTACACCGGCGACGGGGTGCCGGCACACCAGCTCAAGGCCGAGTTCCGCAAGTGTATGGAGGACCACGCCGGGGTGTTCCGCACCGAAGAGGTCATGGCCGAGGGCTACGGGAAGCTCTGCGAACTGCGCGAGCGCTTCAAGGACGCGCGGCTGGCGGACCAATCCAAGGTCTTCAACACCGCCCGCATCGAGGCGCTGGAGCTCGAAAACCTGATCGATGTCGGACTCGCCATTGCGGTTTCCGCACTCAACCGCAAGGAGAGTCGCGGCGCCCATTCGCGGCCCGACTATCCGCTGCGCGACGACGTCAACTGGATGAAGCACAGCCTGTACTATCGCGACGGGGACCGCATGGACTACAAGCCGGTGCGCACCAAACCGCTGACGGTCGAGTCGTTCCCGCCGAAAGAGCGGGTGTATTAGCGCTCCAGTGGATCAGCGCGGCACCACCGGCGGCAGCGCCGGCGGTGTGCCCGAGCAAGAGATTAGGTACAGAACATGAAGATCAGCGTTTATCGCTATAACCCCGACGTCGACCAGAAGCCGCGCATGCAGACCTACGAGGTCCGCCCGGTACAGGGCATGATGCTGCGCGACGCCCTACTGGAGATCAAGCAGCAGGACGAGAGCTTCGCCTTCCGCCACTCCTGCGGGGAGGGCGTATGCGGCTCGGATGGGGTCAATGTCAACGGCAAGAACTGTCTTGCCTGCATCACCCCCATCGCCGAACTGAGTGAGCCCATCACCGTGCGGCCCTTCCCGGGGCGCCCGGTGATCCGCGACCTGGTGGTCGACATGACCCTGTTCTACGAGCAATACCGGGCGGTCAAGCCCTATCTGATCCGCACCGACTCATTGCCCGAACGCGAGATCGCCCAGTCGCCCGAGGACCGCGACCAACTCGACGGGCTCTACGAGTGCATCCTGTGCGGCTGCTGCTCCACCGCCTGCCCGTCGTTCTGGTGGAACCCGGAGAAATTCTTAGGCCCCGCCGCCCTGCTCCAGGCCTGGCGCTTCCTCGCCGACACCCGCGATCAGGCGACCGATGAGCGCCTCGACGCGCTGGACGGCCCCTACAAGCTGTTTCGCTGTCACACCATCATGAACTGTGTCGAGGTCTGCCCCAAGGGCCTGAACCCCACCCGCGCCATCGGCCGGATCAAGGACCTGATGTTGGAGAAGGGCCTCTAGCGCCACCCTCGTTCCCACGCTCTGCGTGGGAACGCCACGCTCCGCGTCGGAATGCCACCCTCTGCGCCCCCTCATTCCCACGCTTTGCGTGGGAATGCCTCCCGCGACGCGCCGCGTCGCGAGCCCGACCGGCGCGACGCCCCAACAGCCGCATTCACCGTCTGACCGATCGCCCACCATGATTGATCCAACCCTAATCCCAGACCCGGACGGCGTCACCGACGAGGAGATCCGCCGTCTGCGCTGGCAATGCCGCCGCGGGATGCTGGAACTGGACCACCTCCTGCTGCCCTTTCTGGACCGCAGCGAGGGCTACCGCGCCCTGGACCCCGCCCGCCGCGCCGAGTTTGTCGCACTCCTCGGCGAGCAGGACCAGGATCTCAGCAACTGGTTCATGTCACGCCGGGTCCCCGAGGACCCGCGGTTCCACCATTTGATCCAGCACATCCTCGCGGTGGTCGCGGCCGACAGGTCCTGATCCCGGATCGGGCCGCCCATGGCCTCACACCGCGAACAGCCGCCGCTCCTGATCCAACCCGGCGTTTCCCGCCGGCTCGCCGCCTTCGTCGCACTCACCCACCTGTTGGCCGCCGGCGCTATCCTCGGACTCCCCGGCGCACGCCCCTTGTTGCTCCTGATCCCCATCGGGGCAAGCCTCGCCTACCAGCTCTATGTCCAGGTCCTGCACCGCGCGCCCTGGTCCATCCGCGCAGCCACCTGGCAGGCCGACGGCACCTGGACCGTCGGCTTGGTCTCAGGCGCGCAGATCGATGCGCGCCTGGCCGCATCGACCTTTGTGAGCGTGCCGCTGGTCGTGCTCAACCTGCGCCGCGGCCATTGGCGCCGCTGGTCGCTGCCGCTCTTTGCCGATGCCCTGGACACCGAGCAACTGCGCCGCCTGCGCCAGCGGTTGCGGATCGAAGGGGCTGGACGGGAGCAGGATGCCGCGCTGGCCTGATTCCTCGTGCCCAAGCGCCGAGACTGTGAACCTAAACCCGGGAATTGCTGACGCCAAGGCGCCAAGCTCGCCAAGAAATAAAAGCCTTGGCGAGCTTGGCGCCTTGGCGTGACAACTGCTCTTTCCCTCGCTCCCAAACTCCGCTGCGGATGTCAGGGCGGCGTCTCCAACGTCAGCTCGGCCTGCTCAACCTGACTCGCCAATTGGCGCAGGCGCTGCACCATGGCCGCCAGGCCATTGCGGCGGCCGAGGCTCAGGTGTTCGTCGAGGCCGACCTGGTGGAAAAAGGCCTCGATATCGAAGGCCAGGATGGCCGCGGCGCGCTGACCGGAGAAGAGCTGCTGCAACAGGGCGAGCAGACCGCGCACGATAGAGGCATCGCTATCGGCCAAAAATTCAATGATATCGCTGGTGCCGGGCCGGACCCGGGCATCCATGTGGACCAGGCTCTGGCAGCCGAAGACCAGGTTGGCCGGGGTCTTGAGGGCCTCGGGCATGGTCGGCAGCCGGGCGCCCTGGTCCATGAGCTGTTGATAGCGCATCGACCAGTCGGGCAGCAGCTCAAACAGCTCGTCGATCTCCGCCGCCGCCGCCGCCGGCGATTGCGCCTGCGCCGCCGGATAGACCGGCCCCGCGGACGCGGTTGGCGTCGGCGCGCCCGCCCGGGCCGCGGCCGCCGCCGCGCGGGCCGCCTCGATGAGCGCGGCCAGTTCATCGGCCAGGTGGTCGACCTCCTCGATCGTGTTATAGACCCCGAAAGAGGCGCGCGCGGTCGAGGTCAGCCCCAGTCGGTCCATCAGCGGTTGACAACAGTGATGACCGGTGCGGATGCAGATGCCCTTCAGATCCAGCCCGGTGCCGATGTCGAGCGTACCCAGCGGCGGATCGGTCACGACCCAGGACAGGACGCCGGCCTTGTGCGCCGCGGTGCCCTTGATCGCCACCCCGGGGATGGCGGCCAACCGCTCGGTGGCGTGACGCAACAACAGCGCCTCATGCGCCGCTGCGCGCGCCAGCCCGACCCCGCCCAGCCAGTCGATGGCCGCCGCCAGCCCGATGGCCCCGGCGATGTGTGGCGTGCCGGCCTCGAACTTATTAGGAAGCTCGGCGTAGGTCGTCTCCTGAAAGGTGACGCGCTCGATCATGTCGCCGCCGCCTTGATAGGGGGGCATCGCCTCGAGCAGGTGCCGCTTGCCGTAGAGCACGCCGATCCCCGTCGGCCCATAGAGCTTGTGGCCGGAGAAGGCAAAAAAGTCGCAATCCAGGGCCTGCACATCGGTCGGCCCATGGGCGACCCACTGGGCGCCGTCGATCAGCACCAGCGCGTCCACCTGGTGTGCGGCCTTGACGATCTCGGCCACCGGGTTGACGGTCCCCAGTGCGTTGGAGACCGCAGTGACCGCCACCAGGCGGGTGCGCGGCCCGAGCAGCCGCCGGTACGCGTCCAGCCGCAGCTCGCCCGCGTCGTCGATCGGGATCGCCCGGATCAGCGCCCCGGTCGCCTGGGCGATCATCTGCCAGGGGACGATGTTGGAGTGGTGTTCCAGCTCCGAGAGGACGATCTCATCGTTGGGGCGCAGATTCGCGCGGCCCCAGGCGGCGGCGACCAGGTTGATGGACTCGGTGGTCCCGCGCGTAAAAATGCACTCGGCCGCATCGGCGGCGTTGATGAAGGCGGCCACCGTGGCGCGCGCCTCCTCGTAGCGCCGGGTGGCATTCTGGGAGAGTTGATAGGCCCCGCGATGGATGTTGGCGTGCTGGCTCAGATAGTAATCGGCAACGGCATCGATCACCCGATCCGGTTTCTGGGAACTCGCTGCGTTGTCGAGATACACCAGCGGCAGGCCGCGCACCGCCGTGCTCAGGATCGGAAACTGGGCGCGGATGGCCGCCGGATCGAGCGGCGGCAGCCCGGCGGGGTCGAGTAAATGGGTCGCTGTCATGAGTCCTGAGCCTGGTATGGAAATGGACGCCGCCCCGCTGGGGAGTCGGCCCTCCTGCAATGTCTGGGCGCGCACGGGCCGCGTCCAAGCGTATCAGATGGGAGCCGGGAGGCAGTGTATTCAAGGCGTCGTCGCCGGACGGCGCCAACCGATCAGGCGCCCGCCGCTGCCAGGGCCGCGGCCAGTTGCCCCAGCGCCCGCTCGATCGCCGCCCGCGGCGCGCCCAGATTGAGCCGCATGTGCCCGCCCCCGCCGGTGCCGAAAATCGTCCCGGGGCTCAGGCCCAGACCGGCGCGCTCGACAAAAAAGCGGCGCAGGGCGGCGTCGTCGAGCCCCAAGCCACGGCAGTCGAGCCACAGCAGATAGGTCCCCTCGGGACGCACCGCGGCGATGCCCGGTAGCGCGGTCGCGACCGCGTCCAGGGCCAGGTCGCGATTGCCTTGCAGATACGGCAGCAGGGCATCGAGCCAGGGGCCGCCCGCGCGATAGGCCGCGGTGAAGCCGGCGACGCTGAATGGATTGCTGGCACTGACATGGAAGGTATCGAAGACCCGGCGCAAGGCGCGGCGCTGCTCCGGGTCCGGGCAAATGAGGGCGGACAATCCCAGCCCCGGGATGTTGAAGGTCTTGCTCGGGGCCAGCGCGGTCACCACCAAGGCGGGGTCGTCCGTGAGACAGGCCAGCGGGCGGTGCCGCGCGCCCGGCAGGCAGAGGTCGTGATGGATCTCATCGGACAGGATCGCCATGCGGTGCCGCCAGGCGATGTCCAGCAGCCCCTCGAGTTCGTCCGCTCGCCACACCCGGCCCACCGGGTTGTGGGGCGAACACAGCAGCAACAGGCGCGCCCCCGCGGCGGCGCAACGCTCCAGGTGTTCCAGGTCGAAGGTGTAGCCGTCCGGGCCGATCCGCAGCGGGTTTTCCACCACCTGCCGGCCATTGGCCCGCACCACCGAGTAAAAGGGCGCATAGACCGGCGGCTGGACGATGACGCCCTCCCCCGGTTGGGTCAGCGCAAGCACGGTCGCGGCCAGCGATGGCACCACCCCTGGGGCCATCACCACCCATTCACGCTCGATGGCCCAGCCGTGCCGCTCGCGCAGCCAATCGGCCATGGCGGCAAAGAGCTCATCCGGGAAGAGTGTATAGCCATAGACCGGATGCGCCGCACGCTGCACCAGTGCGCGTGTCACCGCCGCGGGCGCGGCAAAGTCCATATCCGCGACCCACAGCGGCAGTACGTCGCCATCGCCGAACTGACCGGCGCGCCCGTCCCACTTGAGTGAGCCGCTGCCCGCGCGCTCGAGCGGTCGATCGAAGTTCGGACGTTCGTCTATCATTGTCAAGGTCTCTCTCTCGCTCATTCGACCGCGTGGCGGCTGACCAGCAATTCGGCAATCTCGGTCGCCTCGGGGCCGCGGTAGTTGGTCAAGACCAGCGATAGCGGCGAGTCGCCGTTGCGCGCGCGGGCGGACACATCCGCGCCATTGATAATCAGTAGACGGGCGATGTCGAGCATGCCGCCGGTGAGTGCAAGGAGCAGCGGCGTATTACCGAGCCCATCGCGCGCATTAACATTGGCTCCCTTGGCGATCAGCTTTTCGGCGACGGCCAAATAGCCCGGGGTCGGCTTGCCGCAGGCCAGCAGCAGCGGCGTTAGTCCGAGGTGGTCCTGCATATTGACATCGATATGGGAGTCGAGCAGGATCTTGGCGACAATAAGATAGTCGTGTTTCAAGGCCGAGAGCAATAGCGGGGTCCCTTGTTCATCCACGGCCGGTAGCGTGAAGCGGGCCCGCACGAACAAATCGATCACCTTTTTGTCGCCGGCGCTAAAGGCCCGCAGAAACCCTTTCTCGGTCATAGGTATCCGGGACGCCTCGAGCTGTTTGATGGCGTCCGCCTTGCGCTCTGCGGCGCGGAAGGTCTGCAGTTTGCGGAATTCCCAAACCCGCATCAGGTCCGTCATGACATCCGCGGGAAAGCCCGCGCGACCGGAGCGCTTGTCGATCAGCAGGTCGGAGAAATAATCATGGAGCTCGGGGCTCTCCCAGAGGTCTGCGATCTTCTTGAGGATGCGCTCGAACTGGGTCTCCAAGTGGACTGGGTAGTGGTTACCCATACGCGCGAATAACGGATACTTCATCGCTGGTCTTCTCTTCGGCCGCTCTACCTTAGACGAACTAGGGCAAGCGCTGCAACAGGTCCACCCGATGGGGCTTAAGAAACCGGGCGCCAGCCGGGGTCAGGTGCCGCTCGAAGGCGGCGCGGATGGCGGCGCGCTGCGCGGCGTCCAGTTGCCGCTCGCTGTGGGTCACGTCGAGGAAACGCGACGCGAAGCTCGGCCAGTCCGGATAGCTGGCCGCGGACTCAAAAAAGACCTCCGCCGCCAGGGCGAAGCCTCCCCGCCCCACCGCCCGCCGCAGGGCGGCAAAGGCCGCCTCGCGCACCACCTGCTCATCCTGGATCAGCCGCATCACCTCGTTGAACGGCCCCTGGTAGACCGGTTCTGAACAATACAGCAGGCCACCGGGCTTGAGCACCCGCTGGACCTCGGCGAGCGCCCGGTCCATCAGGTCCGTGGGCACATGGTGGAGCGACTTGAGCATGAAGACCAAATCATAGCTCGCGTCCGCCGCGGCGATGGCCTCGGCCCCGCCGAGGCGAAAGGTCACGCCCGGCAGGTCCCCGAGCGCCAAGTTCTTGGCGTGCTGGACGCGGTCCACCTCGGTGGCCGTGACCGCCGCCGCCCCCAGTCGCTCCGCCAGGAGCCGCGTCGTCCAGGCCGCCCCGCAGCCCAGTTCCAGGACCCGCCGGCCGCGCACCGGCACCAACTCCTCGATCAGTTCCAGTTCATCCAGTCGGCGATACTCGCCCGCCGGGTACAGGCGCATGGCGGCCGCCCCCAGGTCACCCAGTAAATCGGTCATCGATCGCGTCTCATCAGGTCTAGGATACGGGAAAATAACACACGGCCGGTCGTTCACGGACATCGTTAGGTGGCGTGGCGATGTCCCCGACCGGCCGCCCGCCAGAGTCCTCGCCTTGATCATCATCGCTACCACCTTGCCGCGCAAGCCCAAATCGCCCCTTGATGAAGGCTCCGGCCAGCGGCGGTGGGTCCACATGGCCAAGTGAAATCAGCGGCGCCTGTACACCGAACCGGCTAGCGGCCATGGCAGCAAGAACAGCCCCCCGTGGGGCGGCTTCAGCCGCGACCAGCGGCCACGGCAACTCGCGGGGACGCGTCGCGGCTGAAGCCGCTGCCACGGGGGAGCGGCGCGCCGCCCACCGAAAAATATAAGCTATTGTATTTATTTGCGTTAGCTTGCATCCATTGGCGGCCGAATCCTCTTTCCAGGATAAAAAGCCCAATACATGGCAGGATCAGTGGCATAATCGGACGCTGGAGCCACTACGCACCCAGCAGTTTTTTGTCGCCGTCGGTCTTTCGAGAACCTGGCACCACGCCCCCGCGTGCCCGGCCGGACATCATCATTCGCCAGGCCTCCCCGCTCCCACCAGAATCCTTTTACGCCAAGCCGGCAACCTAATTTTAGGGCGACCATGAAAGTTCCAAAAAGTCTCGAACCACTGTTGCGCGATGGTCTGATCGATGAAGTGATTCGCCCACTGAAGAGCGGCAAAGAGGCCGCGGTCTATGTCGTTGCCTCGGAAGGCGCCATTCGCTGCGCCAAGGTCTATAAAGATGCGAATAAACGCGGCTTCCATACCCAGGCGACCTATCGCGAAGGCCGCACCGTGCGCAACAGTCGACAGGCGCGGGCAATGCAAAAGGGTTCGCGCTTTGGCCGCAAAGAGCAGGAAGAGGTGTGGCAAAACGCCGAGGTCGACGCCTTATATCGTCTGGCGGCCGCCGGGGTGCGGGTACCGCAACCCTATCACTTTCTCGAAGGCGTCCTGCTGATGGAGTTGATCACGGATGAAGACGGGGTGGCGGCGCCCCGACTCAACGACCTGGAATTGACCGGCGAGCAGGCCCTGGACTACCACGGTCGACTGATCATGGAAGTGGTCAAGATGCTCTGCGGCGGGCTCGTTCATGGCGATCTCTCCGAGTTCAATGTATTGATCGATGCGCAGGGTCCGGTGATTATCGATCTGCCGCAGGCGATCGATGCGGCGGCCAACAACAATGCCGCCCGGATGCTGGAGCGCGACGTCGACAATCTGGCCGCCTATTTTGGCCGCTTTGCGCCCGAACTGCTGACCACCACCTATGGCAAAGAAATCTGGCACCTCTATGAGAACGGCAAGCTGACGCCCGCGGTCAAGCTCACCGGCCATTTCAAGGGCCAACACAAGGAGGCCGATCTCGCCGCCATCATGCGGGAAATCGACGATGCGCGCGCAGACGCCATCAGGCGTAAGCACGAACGCGATGGCGAGTAAGTGCCAGGAATAGCCTAACGGGGGTGGCCGGAACGATGATCAAGGCTGCAACACCAGCGAGTCGAGCGAGGTCGCATACACCGGGTCGGAGTGGAAGGGCTGCAGCGCCGACGGATCGACCGTGATCCACACCCCGCCGACGATCGGCGCCCCCGGCACCTCCACCCGCGTGAAGCGCTCAAAGGGGGTCCCTCGCGCCGGGTCCAGCAGCGGATGATCGTGCCGATACCAATGGGTATCGCCGTGAATCAGCAGCACCGGGCCGGAAAATTGACCCATCAGTGCAATCAGTCGGTCCTTGAAGCCGCGCAGTCCCGGCGGTCCCCGCCCGCGGTCGAACAGCGGGTCGGCCTGCACCATCAAGACCAAGGCCCGCGCAGCGCGGCCCGGCGCGGAGTCAAGCATCCGCGTCAGGAAGGCCTGGTTGGCGGCCTCCCGCGCCGCGAACTCGGCCATGGCACCGGGCTCGGCGGGATTGCGTCCGTTGTCGCTGCCGACCACATGCAGCGCGACGAACAGCACCCCATCCAGCGCAAAGCCATAGACCTCCGGGAAGCGCGGCCCGGCGTGGGTCACGCCCAAGGCGGCGAGGCGCAATACCGTCGGGTCGCCATAGAAGACCTCGCGCACCCGCTTGAGACGGGCGCGCGGGTCGTACCCCCCGGCGGCCGCGCGGTGGCAGTCGGTCCACTCGTTGTCCCCCGGGGTGTAGACCAGCGGCACCGGCACCGCGCGAAACAGCGCGGCGATGTCCCGCAACTCCTCGTCGGTACAAGGGCTGCTGCCGGACTTGAAGTCGCCGACATGGACGATAAACGGCGGTCGTTGGACGGCGGCGGCGGCGAGCAGGGCCTTTAAGGGCGCGATCTCGGGCGCACCATAGGGCAGGTCGCCGAGGGCGAAGAAACGCAGGGGCGCCGCCGACACCGCGGCCCCTTGCGCAAGGACGGCCGGGGCAATCAGGAGGCTGGCCAGGGCCAGGGCGCGGACAAACACGCGGCTGAATCTCGGAGGTTGGCGCATGGGTCGGTCTCTTGGTCGCGGCCTGGTTTTTTCATAGATGATGCCGGCCGCCCGCAGCGAGCGCAAACCGGGCCGGAGATCGGCCGTCACCTTTGGCCCGATCCCGGCTAGAATCCGCGCATGAACACTCCAAGCCCCACCCCTTACGCCGATCTCAGCCCGGATCGGGTGCTCGACGCGGTCGAGTCCATCGGGCTCCCCACGGATGGCCACCTCTTGGCACTGAACAGTTACGAGAACCGTGTCTACCAGGTCGGCCTCGACGAGGCCGAGCCAGTCATCGCCAAGTTCTACCGCCCGGGGCGCTGGAGCGACGCGGCTATCCTGGAGGAGCATGTCTTCAGTCAGGACCTGGCGGACGCCGAGATCCCGGCGGTCCCGCCCTTCGCCACCCAGGGGCGAACCCTGCACGAACACCGCGGCTACCGCTTTTCCTTGAGCCCGCGGCGCGGCGGGCGCACGCCCGAGTTGGAGGATGCGTCCGTGCTGGAGTGGCTCGGGCGCCTGCTGGGGCGCATCCATGCCATCGGCGCGCTCACCCCCTTTGTACACCGCCCGACGCTCGACATCCCGTCTTTCGGTACCGAGCCGCGGGACTTCCTGCGCGCCGGGGGCTGGGTCCCCAAAGACCTGCTCCCGGCCTATACCTCAGTGGTCGATCAGGCGCTCGAGGGGGTCGCCGCCTGCTTCGCGCGAGCGGGCGATTATACGGCGATCCGGCTGCACGGCGACTGCCACCGCGGCAATCTGCTGTGGACCGACGCCGGGCCGCACTTTGTCGACTTCGATGACGCCCGCACTGGGCCCGCGGTACAGGACCTGTGGATGCTGCTGTCCGGGGAGCGCCCGGAGCAGACCCGCCAACTGGCGGACGTGCTGGCCGGCTATGAGGATTTTTGCGACTTCGACCACCGTGAGCTGCACCTGATCGAGGCCCTGCGCACCCTGCGTCAGATTCACTACGCCGCCTGGCTCGCGCGGCGCTGGGAGGACCCGGCCTTCCCCGCCGCCTTCCCCTGGTTCAACACCCAGCACTACTGGCAGGACCACATCCTGGCACTGCGCGAACAGATCGCGGCCATGCAGGAGGGACCGCTCTGGTCGGCGTGAGGGCGAATAGCCATGACACAGGACGCGACAGGTGGCCCAGATTGTCGGTATGCACATGGCACAAGGTCCGCGGGGACGACGCATGACAGATGGGCACGCCCAACGCTGAGGCTACCCCGCCGGCTCCAGCCTGAGCCACGCGCACCCGTCCGGGCTGGCCTTGGCGATGGCGGCGAGCCGCGCGGCGTGGGCGGCCTGGGCTTGGGCATCGGCCGCGACCACCCGCAGCCGCGGCCGCTGCGGGTCCAAGCGGCCGCGCTCGGCCAGCGCCTTACGCCCCCCCGCGTCCAACGACGGCTCCCCGCCTAACTGCATGACCACCTGCCCGCCGGTCATCGCGAGATAGACGTCCGCGAGGATCTCGGCATCGAGCAGGGCGCCGTGCAGGTCCCGGTGAGAATTGTCCACGCCGTAGCGTTTACAGAGCGCGTCCAGACTGTTGCGTTGACCGGGGTGGAGCCGGCGCGCCATCGCCAAGGTGTCGGTCACCGCGCACAGACTGCCGATCCGGGCGGCGCCGTCGCGCCACCGCCCGAGTTCGTGGTCAATGAAACCGCAGTCGAAGGCGGCGTTGTGGATGATCAGCTCGGCCCCCGTCACATAGTCGAGGAAGGCCTCGGCGATCTCGGCAAAGCGGGGCTTGTCGCGCAGGAATTCGTTGGTGATCCCATGGACCTCCACCGCCTCGGCGTCGATCTCGCGATCGGGCTGCAAATACTGGTGGAAATTGTTACGGGTGAGCCGGCGATCGACCAGTTCGATACAACCGATCTCAATCAGCCGATGGCCCTCCCGCGGGTCGAGCCCGGTGGTCTCGGTGTCCAGGACGATTTGGCGCATAAATTATTGCCTAGCCTTAAGAATAATTGTCCGCTAATGAACGCAAATGCGGACCTTTTATCTTGATCCAGGACCGGGGATGCCTTGGTTGGCCAGGCGGTCGGCACGCTCGTTCTCGGCGTGACCGGTATGTCCTCTGACCCAGTGCCAGCGGACCTGATGGGGACCGAGCGCCCCGTCCAACCGTTCCCACAGGTCGCGGTTCTTGACCGGCTTGCGCTCGGCGGTGAGCCAGCCATTGCGCTTCCAGCGGGTCATCCACTCGGTGACGCCGCGCTTGACATACTGTGAATCGGTGGTGACCTCGATGCAGGTCGGGTGCTTCAGCGACTCCAGTGCGGCAATCACGGCCATGATTTCCATGCGATTGTTGGTGGTCTGCGATTCGCCGCCACACAACTCCTTCTCCGTTTCGCCCCAGCGCAGCAGGACCCCCCAGCCCCCGGGGCCCGGGTTACCCTTGCAGGCGCCATCGGTAAAGGCCAGCACACAATCAGACATCGTCCTCTCCAGAAACAGAATTAAGCGCCCGGTCGACCGGTCCGGCGGATGCGCGAAGCGCCGTGGCGGGCCGTCGGCTCGATCGCCCCACCCGCGAGCAAGGCGTGGCGGGCACCCCAGGAGGTTCGCAACGGCGTGAGGGTGGACACACGTTTCACAGCCTTGATGGCATAGACCCCACCCAAGGCCGGCCACAGCGTGCGCCCGAGGACATCGAGCACCGCGAGCCGCGGGCCTTGGGCCCCGCGCAGCGGCGGTCGAAACACCAATTGTTTCCGCACCTCCACATCGAACCCCAGCAACGACAACCAGTCCTCGATCCGGTAGGTGGTCAGAAACCGTCCGCACCAAGGGGCGCGCCCGCGGTAGCGATACAGGAGCCGCATCAGACCCCAACTGCTGAGTGCATTGAACCCCAGGACGATGACATGCCCCTCCGGAATCAGTACCCGTTCCACCTCCCGCAGCACCAGTCGCGGGTCCGGCGTGAAGTCCAGGGTATGCGGCATGAGCACCACGTCGACGGCGTCGGCGGCCAGCGGCAACGCCGCCGGGTTCCCCACGACCGCAGGGCGATGGGAGCCGCTCGGTGACTCGCCGGGCAACAAGACCCGATGGCGCAGCCGGCTCGCAGCCAGCACCTCCCGGAAGCAGTCGCCGTCGCCGACCTGGACCAGGTAATAGCCGAAGGTGTCGTGCAGCAGTTCGGTCAGGCAGTCCGCCTCCCGCGCCGCGATGTCCCGCCCCAGGGGCGTGCGATACCAATGTTCAAGGCCGGCGAGAGGGGAGCCCGGGCCGGTGCAAGCGGTCATTATCGATGCCTCATTGTTGTTGGGCGCGGCCACCAACCCAAGCCCCGGATCGCCCCGCCCCGGCTGGCTGGACCGGCGCCGAGCCCCGCGCACCGGCGCCCGAGCGCCTGCTGTAGGTTCCATGGTAACCAGTAATGGGCGCCCTGTCCCCCCGCCCCAGCCCTCAGCGCGGCGGCACAGGTCTGGTAATGACCGGCCGCTTTGCGTATCATGCCCCTATAAGCCGTGAGAAACTATCTAAACCAAGTGCTTACACTTAGGTCCGGGGGTTCAATGCAGTTTTTTTCACCCACAGCCCGCCATCACGGCGCGCGTCTTCCCCTTTTTCTCGCTGTACTCGCCGTGTCCGGCTGTGCATCTAAACAGACCCGTAACTTTACCGACGTGGACGACTACGGCAACGCGGTCTCGGCTCGCGAATATGGCTATGTCCGGCCCACCTCAACCGCGGCGCGACGCGGTGGCAGCGCGGCTCCCTCTGGCGATCTGTGGACGCGTGTACGCGCCGACATGAAACTCAATCTCCATGCCAGCGGTCGCATCGATGAAAAGGTCGGCACCTTCCGGCGCGACCCACAATTCATGTCGAAGCTCTCGGAACGGGCCAAACCCTATCTCCACGTGGTGATGGCGGAGATCGAGCGACGCGGTCTGCCGGGCGAGCTGGCCCTGCTGCCACACATCGAAAGCCGCTACAACCCAGCGGCCACCTCCCCGGTAGCGGCCGCCGGCATGTGGCAGTTCATGCCCTATACCGGCCGCGAGATGGGCCTGCGCCAGGACGCCTGGCAGGACGAACGCCGCGACGTCATGGCCTCAACCCGGGCGGCCATGGATTATCTCCAGCAGCTCCAACGGCGCCTCGGCGGGAGTTGGGAGCTGGCGATGGCCGCCTACAACTGCGGCCCGGCCCGCGTGGAGTCGGCCCAGGCCGCCAACCGCGCACGCGGCCTGCCCACCGATTTTTGGTCGCTGAACCTGCCGGCCGAGACCCGGAACTACGTCCCCCAGATACTGGCGGCCGCCCGTCTGGTGGCAGAGCCAACCCAGAACGGGGTGCATCTGCCGCCGGTGCCGAGTACACCCCAACTGGAGGTGGTGCGCACCGACCGGCCCGTGAACCTGGCGCGCGTCGCGCAGGCGAGCGGCATCGGACTCGCACAGTTGCAGACACTCAATGCCGGACTCAAGCGCGGACAGACCTCCCCGATGGGTCCGGGCCACCTGGTGGTCCCAGTCGGCACCGCCACGCGGGTCACCGCCGCGCTGCCCCAGTCCCGGATCGTGGCGCCGATGAGGTTCACGGCTGCGGCCGAGCCGGCCGAGCCTCCGCCAACCGTCAAGCCTGAAACCACCATTGCAACGGTCTATATGGTCAAAGGGGGCGACACCCTGGCATCGGTGGCCCGCGCGCAGAAAGTGGACCTGAACGATCTGGCCGCTGCGAATGCGATGCAGCTGCGCGAGCCCCTGTTGCCTGGACAGAGCCTGCGCATCCCCGGCGCCGCCGGCGCCGCAGTCGGTGGCGACATGACGGCGGCCAATCTGGTCACCCATCGCGTCCGTCGGGGCGACTCGTTGCCGGCCATCGCCCGCCGCTACCACGTCAGTGTCGATGACCTGATCCGCTGGAACCCGGTCGCGGCCAACGACCTGCACCACGGCGGGACGATCCGCATCTATCGGCGCGGCCCCTCGTTCGCGTCCTTGTAAAGATGAATAAATTTGCCCGGTTGCTGCTTTTGCTTGCTGCCGTCAGCGTCCCGTTTGGCGCGCACGCATTCTCCTTGCCCTGGTTGAGCGCGGCCCCTCAACCAGCGGCGCGCGCGCCGGCGTCGGTAGCCACACCGACGCCGGGCAACCCGCAACTCGCCGACCGAATCGTCGTCAAGAAGGCGCAACGACGCCTCTATCTGATGCGCGGCAACACGCCATGGCGTACCTACAAGATCGCCCTTGGCCTCCAGCCGACCGGTCACAAACGCCACCAAGGCGACGGGCGGACCCCGGAAGGCCGTTACCGCATCGACCGACGCGTCGATCGCAGCGGCTACCACAAGGCCCTGCAGATCTCCTATCCGAGCCCGACCGATCGCCTGCGGGCACAGGTACAGGGGGTCGACCCGGGCGGCCTGATCATGATCCACGGCCAACCCAATGGTGCGGCGCAGCAGCGCGCCGGCGATTGGACCTTCGGTTGTATCGCGGTGTCCAATCTGGAGATCGACGAGATCTGGTCGCTCACCGCTGCGGGGACCCCGGTCGAGATCCTGCCGTGACGAGCAGCACTTAGGCGGCCATCGGGAGTCGCAGGCCCCGCTGCCGTTCGTGTCCGCCGTCCCACTACGCGCTCCAGCACTCTGCTATGGTTGCACTATCCGCATCAAGGACCCGGACTGCCGCGAGAGCGCCATGCACGACCACCATAACACCGCCGAACCCACCACGCCGAGTGTACTCTATCTCGGCCCGGACCCCGACCTACCCGAGCGCATCGCACCCTTGCTCGCCGCTCGGGGGATCGCCCTGTTCGCCGCCGACGACCGGGACGAGCAACCCCCGGCGACAGCGGGATTCAAGTACCAGTCGCTGATCTTGGACACGGCCCGGCTCGCGCCTGGCGAAACCCTGAAGGACTGGATCGACGAACTGACACAAGCCGGCATCAAGGCACCGCATTTGGTGATCATCGCCGCAACGAAGGAGATCGGCCCGCGTCTCCAGGCCCTGCGGGCCAATGCGGCGGCCTATTTTGTAACCCCGGTGGACGCCGATGTACTGGTGGCAACCCTGGTCTCGGCGTGCCGACCGCCGCCCGGCACGGTTCGCCGCGTGTTGGTGGTGGACGATGACGCCATGCAGGCACTGCTGGCCGAGCGCATCCTGACGGCGGCCGGACTCCAGGTACGCGCCCTGACCGATCCCCTGAGAATATTAGAGATATTGGCGACATTCCAACCCCATCTCATCCTCATGGATCTCAACATGCCCGCGGCCAATGGGGGCGAGTTGGCGGCCATTATCCGTGAGCAAGACATCTATCAGACCTTACCGATCCTGTTTCTCTCCGTTGAACGCGACCCCGGACGGCAGCTCGATGCCCTGAGCATGGGCGGGGACGCCTTCATCACCAAGCCGATGCGCCCAGATCTGCTGGTGAAGACCGTGACCCAGCGCATCGACTCCAGCATGGCCTCACGCCGCCGACTCAATCTGGCCGAGCAGCGCGACCCCACCACTCATGAACAACGCATCGACTCGCTGATCGAGCAGGCCTTGGCGGACAGCAGCCCGGACCATGGCTTCCGGCTCTTTTACCAACCACTGGTGGCGGTGGTCCCCAACCGCCGACGCTGCATGGAAGTCCTGTTGTGTCTCACCGAACCGGATGGGTCGCCGATTCCATCTTGGGAGCTATCCATTGCCGAGCGCCGCGGGCGCGGTGTCGCGATCGACCACTGGGTCATGACGCGGGCGCTGGCGGTGATCGCGCAGCAGTCGCGGGAGCAATCCGGGCTGGGACTACTGATCCGCCAGCACCTCGACACGCTGATCGCCCCGGGCTGGGTGCTCGCGCTGCGCGATCGCTTGGTCGCACTCGGCTTGGCGCCGCCGGCCATCGTCTTGGGGTTAACGGTCGACGACATTCTTGCGAACAGGGGTATTGCCGTGACCCTGGGAAAGATGCTGAACACACTGGGGATCAAGCTCTGCCTGTTGGATGTGGACCAGACACCGGTGGCCTTCGACCTGGTGACGGACCTGCGGCCGGCGATGGTACGACTCGCCATCGACACCGTGCGCCAGTCCACACCGGAGCGACTCAACTCACTGGTGCGGCGCCTGCGCCAACAGGGAATCGAGGTCATCGCCGCCGGCATCGACGATCCCGCCCTGATCGGGCCGGTCAGGAGCAGCGGCATCCACTATATCCAGGGAAATTTGATCCAGCCGTCGCTGGCCGAACCGGTATTCGACTGGAACAGCGTGGTGGTCGGGCAGCTTGTCCGCGGGTATGACGGATAACCCTAAAAAGAGCAATTAGTCCACGAAAAACGGAAATGAAGGGGGGTGATCTTATGGAACTGTTTCTAAAGATTGCGGTGGCGGCCATGCTGGTGCTGCTGCTGGTGCGTTTGTGGCCGGCCTACAAACAGTGGCAAGCCCGCGACATCAAGGCCGGGGCGGGCGATTGGCTGGCCGCCCTGCTCCCCTTAGGCGCGGTGGTGCTGCTGGTGATCCTACTCATGCTGGCGGTGCGGACATTCTGAGGTTCGGTACCAAGGGCAGGCCCTGATTGCGTTGCCTCACCCTGCGCGCTCCCCGACCACCTGCACCACCGCCCGACAGAGCGCGGCCAACTCCGTCTCGTCGATCACATAGGGCGGCATGAGATAGATCAGGCGACCAAAGGGCCTCACCCAGACGCCCAATTCGACCAACCGACGCTGGGTCTCGCGCATGGGCACCGGCGAGTGCATCTCGACCACCCCGATCGCCCCCAGGACCCGCACGTCCAACACCCCGGGGCGGCCGCGGCAGGGGGCGAGCCCAGCCTTCAGGCCCGTTTCGATCCGGGCGATCCGGCCCTGCCAATCGGTGGCAAGCAGCAGCTCGATACTGGCATTGGCCACCGCGCAGGCCAACGGGTTGGCCATAAAGGTCGGACCGTGCATGAAGACCCCCGGGTCGCCGGCCGCGATCCCCGCGGCCACGCGTTCGGTGGCCAGGGTCGCTGCGAGGGTCAGATAGCCGCCGGTCAGGGCCTTACCGACGGTCATGAGGTCGGGGCTGATGCCGGCCTGGGTACAGGCGAACAGGGTTCCGGTGCGGCCGAAGCCGGTCGCGATCTCGTCGGCGATCAGCAAGACCCCATGCCGATCGCAGAGGGCGCGGACCTCACGCAAATAGTCCTTGGAATAGAACCGCATGCCCCCGGCGCCCTGCACGATGGGTTCCAGGATCACGGCCGCCAGCTCGTGGCGATGGCGCGCGATCAAGTCGGCGAAGGCGGCAATCTGGCTGTGCTCCCAGGGCTCACCGAAGCGGCCGGCAGGAACCGGGGCGAAGACCTGTTGCGGCAGCACCGCCCCCCACAGACGGTGCATCCCGGAGTCCGGGTCACAGACCGACATGGCATGGAAGGTATCCCCATGATAACCGCCACGCACCGTCATCAGCCGGTGGCGCCCCGGCTGCCCCTGGGCCTGCCAGAACTGGATGGCCATCTTGATCGCCACCTCCACCGCGACCGACCCCGAGTCGCACAGGAAGACGTGGCGCAGCGGCTCCGGGGTCAGTTCCACCAGGTGCTGCACCAGCCGCGCGGCCGGCTCGTGGGTCAGCCCCCCAAACATCACATGCGCCATGGACCCGAGCTGGTCCTGCACCGCCCGATTGAGTACCGGGTGGTTATAGCCATGGATGGCGCACCACCAGGAGGACATGCCGTCGATCAAGGTGCGCCCATCCATCAAGTGCAGGCGGCATCCCTGGGCGGCGCGCACCGGGTAGACCGGGTCGCGGTCGACAGTGGAGCTGTAGGGATGCCAGGCATGGGCCTGGTCGATGGCGAGGACTTGGTCGATATCCATGAGGCACTCAAGCATTGCGGTTCGGCACGCGAAGCGCGCCATTATCCGGGTTATCCTTGACGCTGGCTTGCCCATCGCGACCACGACCGACGAGCGCCCGACGAGCGCCCTTTGCCCGCCGACACCCGCCGATGTACCCTGACGGGCTTTGGCCCGCACGAGCAACCTCATGACCATCAAATCCGACCGCTGGATCCGCCGCATGGCCGCCGCCCACGGCATGATCGAACCCTTCGAGCCGGGGCAGGTGCGCGAGGGCGAGACCGGGCGCGTAATCTCCTACGGCACCTCCAGCTACGGCTACGATGTGCGCTGCGCCGATGAGTTCAAGATCTTCACCAACATCAACTCGGCCATCGTCGACCCCAAGAATTTCGACTCCAACAGCTTCGTGGACCTGAAGTCAGACGTCTGCATCATCCCCCCCAACTCATTTGCCCTGGCGCGGACCGTCGAATATTTTCGTATCCCACGGGATGTCCTTGTTATTTGTCTTGGAAAATCGACTTATGCAAGATGTGGTATTATAGTAAATGTAACCCCATTGGAACCTGAATGGGAAGGCCATGTGACCTTGGAGTTCTCCAACACCACCACCCTGCCGGCCAAGATCTACGCCAACGAAGGGGTGGCCCAGATCCTGTTTTTCGAGTCGGATGAGGTCTGCGAGACGTCCTATCGGGATCGCGCCGGCAAGTATCAGGGCCAGCGGGGGGTGACCCTACCGAAGTCTTGAGTTTTCCGCCAGCCAGGCTACCATGTGACTTGGTCGCGGCACCGCCTCAATCCTCAGGTCAGCGCCGCGACCTTCCAGCTCATTCAAGGACATCTAAGTGAGATCGACTCTTCGCATCCCCCTGTTTTTTTTGGTCGTCGCGCTGGCCTTACCGCGAGCGGCCCAGGTCGACGCACAGTTCGCCGGGGCGGCGCCGACGGCGGCCCCCGCCACGACCACCTTAGCCTTGGCCGCGCCGGTGCCGGAGCCCCGTCCGCCGATGCCCGAAATCGTGCTGCCGCGCCTGGGCCTGAGTTCGGCCTCGATCCTGGTGGTGGACGAGTCCGACCACCCCGTCTATGCCAAGAAGACGCGCGACCAGCGGCCTATCGCCTCCATCACCAAGCTGATGACCGCCATGGTGGTGCTGGACGCCGCGGCGCCCCTGGATGAACCGGTGACGATCCTGGAGGAGGACCGCGACCAACTGCGCCACAGCCGTTCGCGTCTGCGGATCGATCGGGCGGCCACCTTGCAGCGCCGGGAAGTCCTGGCCGTCGCCCTGATGTCATCGGACAACCGCGCCGCCTCGGCCCTGGGACGTACGACCTTCCCCGGCGGTAAGCCGGCCTTTGTGGAGGCCATGAACCGCAAGGCGGCGACGCTGGGGATGACCGAGTCGCGATTTGCTGACCCCACTGGCCTGGACGGGAACAATATCTCCACCGCCGAGGACCTGGTGAAAATGGTACGTGCGGCGGCAAGTTACCCGCTGATCAGCGAGATCACCACGACCGGGGAGATGGAGGTGAAACCCTATGGTGACGGCGGCACCCTGCATTACCGCAACACCAACCCGCTGGTGCGAAGCCCGGATTGGCACCTGGAACTGAGCAAGACCGGTTTCGTCAACGAGGCCGGTCACTGCCTGGTGATGCGGGCGGTCATCGGCGGGCGCCTGCTCTCGATCGTGCTCCTGGACTCGCCCGGTAAGCGCAACCCGGTGGGCGATTCCATTCGGCTTCGCAAGTGGCTTGAATCACAGAGATCGGGGCTATCTGGCTCTGGCTGAAGCTTGAGGGCCGTTTGGCAACCGCCCCCCATCTATCGAATCAATGTGACGGAGTTAAGCCCCGGATGTACCCAGGCGAGCGCTTCAACAGTATCACCCACTTGGTCGGGGCCGTTCTGGCCCTGATCGGCGCCACCGTGATGGTGACCTTGGCCGGTGTCGAGGGCGGGGCCATGCGGATCGTCAGCTTCACCGTTTATGGGATGACGCTGTTCCTGCTGTACCTGTCCTCCACCCTGTATCACAGCCTGCGGGGTCGGGCCAAGGCCGTCTTCCAGGTCCTCGACCACCATGCGATCTATCTGCTGATCGCCGGCACCTACACCCCCTTCACGCTGGTCGCACTCAAGGGCGAAACCGGCTGGTGGTTGTTCGGTGCGGTCTGGGGGTTGGCCGTCGTCGGCATCCTCATCGACACCCTACGCGGTGGGGGCGGGCGACTACTATCAGTCGCCATTTATCTGTCGATGGGCTGGCTCATCGTGCTTGCCCTGCACGATATCATCGCGGCCCTGCCCCCGGCCGGGTTCGGGTGGCTGCTGGCGGGCGGGATCTTCTACACCGTCGGGGTGATCTTCTACGCGCTTGCCGGACGCTGGCCCTGGTGCCACGGCATCTGGCACCTGTTTGTGCTGGCCGGCAGCGCCAGTCATTATTTCGCGATATTGCTCTATCTATAGAAGAATATGCAAAGAGTAATTGTCGCCAGCGAAGAAGGTAGCGATGATTCCGCTGCGCCTTACTCAGCCTCACAGGCTTACTGCCCCGGGAGCAGCGCCAACCCGCGCGCCAGGTCAGCCTGGATGTCGACCAGACACTCCAGACCCACGGCGACCCGGATCAGGCCCTCGCCGATGCCCGACGCCGCGCGCTGTTCCGGGGTCAGGCGACCGTGGGTGGTGCTGGCGGGGTGGGTGATGGTGGTCTTGGTGTCGCCCAGGTTCGCGGTGATCGACAGCAGGCGGGTGGCGTCGATCACGCCCCACGCGCCGGGGCGTCCGCCATGCACGTCGAATGCAACGATGCCGCCACCACCGCGTTGCTGCACGCCGACCAAGTGGTGCTGAGGGTGGTCTGCCCGACCCGGGTAGTAGACGTGCGCGACCCCGGGTTGTGCAGCCAGCCAGTCGGCGAGTCCCGCCGCACCCTGGGAGTGGGCCGCCATCCGCAACTCTAGGGTTTCCAAACCCTTGAGGAAGACCCAGGCATTAAAGGGGCTTAAGGTCGGCCCGGCGGTGCGCAGTACGCCATAGACCTCCTCCCCGACCCGCTTGCGATCCCCCAGCACGGCCCCGCCGACGCACCGCCCCTGCCCGTCCAGATATTTGGTGGCCGAGTGGATGACCAGATCGGCGCCCAGTTCCAGCGGGCGTTGCAGGGCCGGCGTGCAGAAGCAATTGTCCACCACCAGCAGGCAGTTGCGGCGATGGGCAAGTTCGGCGAGTGTACGCAGATCGACCATCTCAGTGATTGGATTGGACGGGGTCTCACAGAACAACAGCCGGGTCTGCGGGCCGATCGCTGCATCCCAGGCGGCCAGGTCGCTCAGGTCGCAATAGCTGGTTCCAATGCCGAAGCGACTGAGATATTTGTTGAACAGCAGCGTGGTGCTGCCGAACAAGCTGCGGGAGGCCACGAGATGGTCCCCGGTCTGCAAGAGTCCCATACAGACCGCCAGGATGGCGGCCATGCCGGAGGCCGTGGCGACACAAGACTCACTCCCCTCCAGCGCTGCCAATCGTTCCTCGAATGCACGGACCGTAGGGTTGGTGAAACGCGAATAGATGTTCCCCGGGCTCTCCCCGGAGAAACGTGCCGCGGCCTCCGCGGCGCTGTCGAAGACAAAGCTGGAGGTGGTGAAGATGGGCTCGCCGTGCTCGCCCTCGTGAGTGCGCCGATGTCCGGTACGCACCGCGCGGGTGGCGAAGCCGGGTCGGGTGCTACCGGACTGCGTCAAGGCGTCCGGGAAAGGCTCAAGATCAGGCTGAATTGTGTAGGTCAATGACGGTCTCACTGTGCCGGGAGCGCGTCGCCTTGGCAGCGTCGTTGCGGTTGGCCTCCAAGTGTTGGAGGTAGTTCGGGGTCACGTCCCCGGTCACATAATGACCATCGAAGACCGAGCAATCGAAGCGGTCCACATGGCTCTTACCCTTTTTCTGGACCGCCTGGATCAGGTCGTTCAGATCCTGGTAGATGAGCCCGTCAGCACCCAAGAAGTCGGCGACCGACTCCTCGCTACGCCCGTGTGCCACCAGTTCGGTGGCGGACGGCATATCGATCCCATAGACATTGGGGAAGCGCACCGGCGGCGCGGCGGAAGCGAAATAGACCCGGTTGGCCCCGGCCTCGCGTGCCATCTGGATGATCTGCTGGGAGGTGGTCCCGCGCACGATGGAGTCGTCCACCAGCAACACATTCTTTTTCTTGAACTCCAGATCGATGGCATTGAGTTTCTGGCGCACCGACTGCTTGCGCACCGCCTGCCCGGGCATGATAAAGGTCCGCCCGATATAGCGGTTCTTGATGAAGCCTTCGGTATAGGGGACGCCTAAATGATTGGCCAGTTGCAGCGCGGCGGTGCGGCTGGTATCCGGGATCGGGATGACGACATCGATGTCGTGGGCCGCCCACTGCCGGCGAATCTTGGCGGCCAGGCGCTTGCCCATCCGCGAGCGCGCCTTATGGACCGAGATGTTGTCGATGATGGAGTCGGGCCGGGCGAGATAGACGAACTCGAAGATACAGGGCGAGAGCAGCGGCGCGTCGGCGCACTGCTGCGTATAGAGGGTACCGTCCACCGAGATGAACACCACCTCCCCCGGGGCGACATCCGCCACCAGGGTGAATCCCAGGGTGTTCAGGGCTACCGATTCGGAGGCGATCATGTACTCGGTGCCCGCGTCGGTCTCGCGGCGGCCATAGATCAGGGGGCGAATGCCGAAGGGGTCGCGGAAACCGAATACGCCGAAGCCCGGGATCATCGCGACCGCCGCATAACCGCCCCGGCAGCGCCGATGCACCCCGGCCACGGCGCGAAAGATGTCCTGCTCGTCGATACGTAACTTGCCCTGGCTCTGCAATTCGTGGGCGAAGATATTGAGCAGGACCTCCGAGTCTGAGTCGGTATTGATATGGCGCAGGTCGTCGACGAAGAGGTCGCGCTTCAGGTCCTCGGCATTGGTGAGGTTGCCGTTGTGGGCCAACACAATGCCATAGGGCGAGTTGACATAGAAGGGCTGGGCCTCGGCGGAGCCGGCCGCCCCGGCGGTCGGATAGCGCACATGGCCGACCCCCATGGTGCCGCGCAACTGGATCATATTGCGGGTGCGAAAGACGTCGCGGGCCAGACCGCTGTCCTTGCACAGGTGGAGTTTATCACCCTCGCAAGTGACGATCCCAGCCGCATCCTGCCCCCGGTGCTGGAGCACCAAGAGCGCGTCATAGAGTGCTTGATTGGCCGGACCCTTACCGACGATGCCGACGATGCCGCACATGGGGACCTCAACTGGAGGCTCCGCCACACACGAGCGGCGGAGGACAGGAAACCAGACAGGCTAACCGAGAACGCGACTGGCCACAAGCGCTAACCGACCTATCTGAGGATCAGGAAGACTGGAGCACCTGCTCAAACCCTCTTCAACTGGTCTGTAATCCCCGGCGGGATCAACTTTATCAGCCAGTCGGCGGCCTGCTTAGACTGCGCGATGGCCCCCGAATCCTGCCACCAGGGCTCATCCGCCACCGGGGTCAGGGCCGCCAGGTAGACCGCCATCGCGATCAGCACCCCGCCGCGCGCCGCCCCGAACACGAGACCGAGCAACCGGTCGGTCCAACGCAGCGCCGCGGCCTTGTCGACCAGGGTGCCCAGCAGGGCCCCGACCACGGCACCCAGGATCAGCACCCCCGTCGCGAGCACGGCATAGGCGACGGCCAGGCGCACGGTCGGCTGGCCGATATAGGGGGTGAGGGCCTCCGCTACACCCTTGTGATAGAGATAGCCAACCCCGGCGGCGGCCGCCCACACGGCCAATGACATAACCTCGCGAAGCAACCCGCGGGCCAGTCCAACCAGGGCGGACAAAACAATAATTGCAATGATGACAGTATCGACCCAGTTCATATCGGTTCCTCGCGCGGACGCGCGCTGCCGCGACCCTTATGGATAGCTCTTGATCAAGGGGCTGACCTTGTGTTTTTCCCGTAGACGGGCGGCGGTCCGATCCGCCCTGACGCGGTCCAACTCCGGACCCACCTGCACCCGGTAAGTGACCCTCCCATTCACTTCGGCCTTCTCCACGAAGGCGGCAAAACCATCCGCACGCAACTTGCCCTCCAGTTCTGCCGCACCCTCGGGACTCGCGACACTCGCCACCTGGACCACCCAGGACGGCAGATCGTTTGCACCCCGGGGCGGGGCCAGCTCAGGTGTCGCGGGGGATTTGTCCTGGGCCTGCACCGGCGCGGCACCGCGCCGCGCTCCCGGGGTCTCGGCGCGGCCCGGCGCACCGATCGGCACCGGCGCCAGTTCCCCGGCCGGGGGTAGTGCCAGGGGCTGGGAGACCCTGGACGCCGACTCCGCGCCCCCACCCACCCCGGAGTCCTGTGGCCCCAAAAAAACCTCATTCTTCAGGCCCGGTTCAAAGGCCGGGGGGCTCGGAACAGGCTGTTGGATGGCCGGCGGGCTATCCGAGGACGGCGGCTCGAACAACATGGGCACAAAGGTCACCGCCAGGGCAACCACCACGACCGCTCCAATCAACCGCTTCTTGGCACCGTCTCGCATCATGCCTCGACTCCGCGGGCCGCGCCGACCAGCCCGAACCGCAACAGGGTGTTAGTCCGCAGGATGAGCACACATCCTGATCGCAGCGTGCCGGCGGTTGGCCGACCCGGTCGGAGAACAGTTGACCAGGCGCCCGCCCGCGCCCCGCGCCTGGGGACGCAGTATACCAGCACCGCCGCCCTCACTCGCCCCTGCACTTCAATGCCTCACCCACCGTGGTGAATGAACCGAACACCAGTAGACAGTCGCCCGCCACGCTAGCCGTCAGGGCCGCATCCAAGGCCGCCTTGAATGTTTGGTGTAGCTCTTGGTGTACGCCCGCAAGGACGCCATGCAGTCGCTCGCCCAGGCACTGCGCCGACATGGCGCGGTCATCGGCGCTCGCCGTCAGATACCAGGTGTCGACCAGTGAGCGCAACGGTGCGGCGACCGCCTCCGGCTCCTTGTCCGCCAGCACACCAAATACCGCTCGCACCCGTCCGGGACAACGAAATTCGCGCAGATTCTCGGCCAGGACCTGCGCCGCCTCGCGGTTGTGGGCCACGTCCAGGATCCAGGTCACCGCCCCGGGGAAGACCTGAAAGCGCCCCGGCAGCCGCGCCCGTGCGAGACCCGCGCGAATCGCGGTCACCGGCACCGGCAACCGCCCACGCAATGCGCGCAGGGCCGCAATGGCGGCCGCCGCATTGTGCTGCTGGAAGGAGCCGCGCATCGCCGGAATCGGCAGCGCCAAACGCTCGCCATCCGCCCCCGACCAAATCCAACCGGCGCCGTCGGGGGCCGCCGCGCAGCCGAGTTCCTGCCCCACCTGCAACACCCGGGCACCGAGCGCCTGCGCCGCCACCCGCAGGGCCGCGGGTGCGTCCCGCTGGCCGATGATCGCCGGCCGGTCGGCACGGAAAATGCCGGCCTTCTCCCGGGCGACCGCCTCCAGCGACTCCCCCAGCAAGGCCATATGGTCATGGCCGATGGAGGCGACCACCGCGCAATCCGCGTCGATCAGGTTGACCGCGTCGAGTCGCCCGCCCAGCCCCACCTCTAGGATCACCAGGTCCGGTCCGGCATCCACGAACAGGACCAAGGCGGCCAGGGTCCCGAACTCGAACACCGTGAGCGGCGTATCCCCGCGCGCCTGTTCGACTCGGGAAAAGGCCGCGCACAGCGCCCGATCGGTCGCCGGCGTACCGTCGATTCGTACCCGTTCGTGGTAACTCAACAAGTGCGGTGAGGTATAGCAGCCCGTGTGGTAGCCCGCCGCCCGGGCGATCGCCTCGAGATAGGCCACGGTGGAGCCCTTGCCGTTGGTGCCACCGACGGCGATGACCGGGGCACCCAGGGTCGGCGGACCCAACCGCGACCAGACGACGGCGATCCGCTCCAGGCCGAACTCCATCCGATGCGGGGTCAAGCTGGACTGCCAGGCGAGCCAGTCGCCCAGGGTCCACAGGTCAGTCTGGTGCATGGTCACTGGTGACATCGAGTCTAGCGGCGCCGTTGGGGGTCGGGATTGTGCCACGGTTTAGGGGGGCGCGCGAAAGTCCGGGGCACGACTCGCCATTGACCCTCCCCCACCCCAGCCCTGCTACCAGAGGCGATGCACTGGGGCCATCATCGATCACCCAACCACCGGAGGAGAAAGCGCATTCCCGGCCGCGCAATGCCGCCCCCGCCGCATCAGGATGGCGAGCAGTTCGCTCACGCGGTCGCGCAGGTCGCGACGATCGACGATCATATCGAGCGCCCCCTTGTCCATCAGAAACTCGCTGTGCTGGAAACCCTCTGGGAGCTTCTCACGCACCGTCTGCTCAATGACCCGCGGGCCGGCGAAGCCGATCAGTGCCCCGGGCTCGGCGATATTCAGATCGCCGAGCATGGCCAGGCTGGCCGAAACACCGCCCATGGTCGGGTCAGTCATCACCGAGATGAAGGGCAGGCCGCGCGCGCGCAACTGCCCCAGCGCGGCACTGGTCTTGGCCATCTGGAAGAGCGAGAAGAGGCTCTCCTGCATGCGCGCCCCGCCGCTGGCGGAGAAGCACACGAGCGGCGCACCCTGCTCGATGGCGCCCTCCACACCCCGCACAAAGCGCTCGCCGACCACCGACCCCATGGAACCACCCATGAACTCGAACTCGAAGGCAGCCGCGACGATCGGCTCGCCCTTGAGCCGGCCGCGCAGGACCACCATCGCCTCCTTCTCCCCGGTCGCCTTCTGGGCCGCCGCCAGACGGTCCTTGTAACGCTTGAGATCCTTGAACTTGAGCGGGTCCGCGGATTCCATCTCGGCGCCCAACTCCTCCCGCGGTTCCGGGTCGAGAAAGCCATCGAGGCGACGGCGGGCGCGGATGCGGTTGTGATGGCCGCACTTGGGGCAGACCTCCAGGTTGCGCTCCAACTCGGCCCGGTAGAGGATGGCGTTACAGCCGGGGCATTTGGCCCAGATGCCCTCGGGCACGGCGCGCTTGTGGCTCGCCTCCGTGCGGATGCGGCTCGGCATCAGCTTCTCAAACCAACTCATCGTCGTTTCTACATTGATCGCCACGTTCGCGCCCCCAAGCCGCAGTCGGAAGCCTTACAATCGGATCGCGCGGAGCGCAACTCCCGGTAGCATTGCAACGACTGGCCGCGGCCTTGTCTAAAGTTGGAAAGGATTAACGGGTCAACCGCGATCAGCGGCATCGATGGCCACGCGCAGGGTCGCCAGGAAGTCCCCGATCACGCCTGGGATCGACTCGGGGGTCTGCTCGAGTTCCTCGATCCGACTGACCAGCGCGCTGCCGACGATCACCGCGTCCGCCACCGCCGCGACCCGCGCCGCGGTGGCCGCGTCCTTGATCCCGAAGCCCACCCCAACCGGCAGCGAGATCAATGACTTGATCGTCTCCACCCGCGCCGCCACCGCGTCCGTATCCAGTGACCCGGCGCCGGTCACCCCCTTGACCGAGACGTAGTAGACAAAGCCGGAGGCCACCTCGCCGATGCGCCGGATGCGCGCATCGGTCGAAGTCGGCGCGAGCAGATAGACCAGATCCAGACCATGGCCGCGCAGCGCCGCCACCAGGTCTGTGCTCTCCTCCGGCGGCACATCGACCACCAGTGCGCCGTCGACCCCGGCGGCCGCCGCCTCGGCGGCAAAGGATTCGTAGCCCATGACCTCGATCGGGTTCAGGTAGCCCATGAGGACCACCGGGGTGTCCGGGTCGCCGACCCGGAAGGCGCGCACGATACTGAGCACCTCGTGCAACGACACGCCCTGCGCAAGGGCGCGCTCGGTGGCACGCTGGATCACCGGGCCGTCGGCCATCGGATCGGAAAAGGGCACCCCCAGCTCGATCAGGTCCGCACCGGCGGCGACCATGGCATGCATCAGCGGCACCGTGGTCGCCGGGTGCGGATCGCCGGCGGTGACGAAGGGGATCAGGGCGGTGCGACCATGGCCCTTGAGCGATGCGAAACGGGTGGCGATGCGGCTCACAGGACCAGGCCCTCGTGCTTGGCGACCGTGTGCATGTCCTTGTCCCCACGGCCGGAGAGATTGACCAGGATGGTCTGATCGCGGCCCATGGTGGGCGCAAGCTTGGCCGCGTAGGCCAGTGCGTGACTCGACTCCAGGGCCGGGATGATACCCTCGGTACGAGTCAGTGTATGGAAGGCGGCCAGGGCCTCAATGTCGGTGATGGCGTCATAGCGGGCGCGTCCGGTGTCCTTGAGCCATGCATGCTCAGGGCCGACCCCGGGGTAGTCCAGGCCGGCCGAGACCGAGTGGGTCTCGATGATCTGGCCGTCGGCGTCCTCCATTAGATAGGTGCGGTTGCCATGTAGTACACCGGGGCGACCGGCATTGAGCGGTGCGGCATGGCGGCCGGTCTCCAAACCGTCACCGGCCGCCTCGACCCCGATCATGGCCACCCCGGCGTCCTCAATGAAGGGATAGAACAGCCCGATGGCGTTGGAACCGCCGCCCACGCAGGCGACCAGTGCATCCGGCAGGCGCCCGGTGCGCGCCAGCATCTGCGCGCGGGCCTCGCGCCCGATCACCGCCTGGAAGTCCCGCACCATCGCCGGATAGGGGTGCGGACCGGCCACCGTGCCGATGATGTAGAAGGTGTCGTCCACATTGGTCACCCAGTCGCGCATCGCCTCGTTAAGCGCATCCTTCAGCGTGCGGGAGCCGGACTTGACCGAGACCACCTGGGCCCCCAAGAGGCGCATGCGGTAGACATTGGCCTCCTGGCGGGCCACGTCCACCTCGCCCATATAGACCACACATTCAAGCCCTAAGCGCGCCGCCACCGTGGCACTGGCCACCCCATGCTGGCCGGCGCCGGTCTCGGCGATGATCCGGGTCTTGCCCATGCGCCGGGCCAACAGGGCCTGGCCGATGGTGTTGTTGATCTTGTGCGCCCCGGTGTGATTCAGATCCTCGCGCTTCAAGTAGATCTGGGCACCGCCTAAGTCCCGGCTCCAGCGCACGGCGTGATAGATGGGCGAGGGCCGGCCCACATAATCCTGCAAGTCCGCATCCAGTTCGGCCTGAAACTCGGGGTCCGCCAGGTAGCGCTCATAGGCCACCCGCAGTTCCTCCAGGGGGTACATGAGGGTTTCGGGCACGAAGAGCCCGCCGTAGGGGCCAAAGTGGCCGTTGGCATCGGGCCATCGATAGCCCGGTCCGGCGCCCGTCTGGGGACCCCGATCAGAAAGCATTGCGGGCGTTGTCGCCATCTCGTACACCTTGCATGAAAGCATAAATTTTTGCCGGGTCTTTTACACCCCGGGCAGATTCGACGCCGCCGCTCACATCGACGGCGTAGGGGCGCACGCGAGCAATCGCGGCGGCAATATTGGTCGGATCAAGTCCCCCGGCGAGGACGATCCGGGAGGCCAGTGCGGGGGGTATCCGCCCCCAGTCGAAGGCCAACCCGGTTCCACCGGGGCGGGCGGGGTCGTAGGCGTCGAGTAACAGACCGGCAGCGCCCCGGTAGGCCGCCGCCAAGACCGGGAGCTCGACCCCCGGACGCATGCGGATCGCCTTGATCCAGCGCCGACCGACGCTCGCACACAGATCGGGCGGCTCCTCGCCATGGAATTGCACCAAGTCGAGCGGCACCTCGTCCAGGACACGACGCACCGTCGCGGCCGTCTCGTCCACGAATAGCCCCACGGCCGTCACAAAGGGCGGCAGCAGGTTGCAAAGCTCGCGCGCCAGCTCCGGCGTAACGGCCCGCGGGCTGGGCGGATAGAACACCAGCCCGATCGCATCGGCCCCCGCCGCCACCGCCGCCGCCACGTCCGCGGGACGCGTCAAACCGCAGATCTTAACCCGGGTCCTGGTCAAAAGCAGTTCTCACGCCAAGACGCCAAGACGCCAAGGTTATTTGATGCGCAATGAGTGCCGGGCGGTTCGCCCGGGGGACGCTTGGGAGAGTGGAGTGACGCCGTCGTCGCTCTTCTTGGCGTCTTGGCGTCTTGGCGTGAACAAATACCGAACCTATGGTCATCGTTCATGTGCGGCTCAATGACTCTCGGCCTGGGGCAGGCCGAACTCCGGCGGATAGTCGGCGCGCATGAAATAGAGCCCCTGGGGCGCCGCTGTGACCCCGCCCCGGGTGCGGTCGCGTACCGCGAGCAGCTCTGCCGTCCAGTCCACCGGCGCCTCACCGCGCCCGATGGCAAGCAAGACCCCCACGATGTTGCGCACCATGTGGTGCAGGAATCCATTGGCCGCGACGCGCAGCTCGATCACCCCGGCCGCTTTCGTCAGGTTCAGATAGTGAATGCGGCGCACCGGGCTCTTGGCCTGACAGGCCAGGGCACGAAAGCTGCTGAAGTCATGCTCTCCGACCAACGTCGCCGCCGCCGCCTGCATGCACCCCAGATCCAGTGGGCGATGGATCCACAATGCGCGATCACGCTCCAGGGGCGAGCGAGCAGGCCGCGTCAGGATGCGGTAACGGTAATGACGCGCGTGGGCGCAGAAGCGGGCATGAAAGTCCTCCGGCACCGGCTGCGCCCAACTGACCGCGCAGTCACCCGGCAGGTTGACATTGCTTCCTAACACCCAGGCACGCGGGGTGCGGCTGGCCGTCGTGTCGAAATGAACCACTTGTTCCAGCGCATGGACCCCCGCATCCGTGCGTCCCGCGCACTGCAAGCGCACCGGATGGTCGGCCACCCGGGACAACGCCGCCTCCAGGGTCGCTTGGACGGTGCGCACCCGCGGCTGGGTCTGCCAACCGCAAAATGCGCTGCCGTCGTACTCCAGGCCGAGGGCGATACGCTCAGTGGCCATGGTGCGCGCTGAGGGGGCGTGATCGGCCACGCTCAAGCGACACGCTTAAGCAATTCCCGGGCCGCCGCGCGCTGCTCCTCGCTACCCTCGCTGACCACCTCATCCAAGATGCCCTTGGCGGCCTCCTGGTCGCCCATTTCAATATAGGCCCGGGCCAAGTCCAGCGCGGTGGCGGTCTCATCCCACCCGCTCTCGTCCAGCTGCCACGCGGAGGCGAGCTGCTCGCTGTCGTCCGGTGTACCGATCGACCCGGGCGTGGTGCCTGGGTCCCGCAGGGGCGAGCGGTTGACAGGTGGCGGCAACGCCGTACCCCCGGTCAGCGTAAGGTCCTCGCTGTGCGGGAGCGTCGCGGCCGCGTCGAGGACCAAGTACCGGTCCAAGTCATCGGGGACCCGCGCCTCGCCGGAGGGGCGATCCAGTGCATCGTCCAGATTCAGTTCCAGCGCCGAGTCCGCGCGCGCCGCACCCGCGTCGCCGACCCCACTGAGCGCCTCATCGAGCGGTTGGCCGCCGAATGCCTTCTCCAGACTCAGATCAAGACTGAACGGCGATTCGTCCATCAGGGTGGGCGGCAAAAAGGGGCGAGCGGCGGCGCCCGGGGCGCCGTCCATCGAGTCAGTGGCTGCGGCGCCACGTCCGGACAGCACCGCGCGATCAAGCCCGATCGAGGATGCGGCGTCCATGGCCAGGTCGGGCAAGGATGCCTGCATGTCACCGACATCGAGCGTATAGACCTCGGACAACCCAGCGCCGCTCGACTCGGAGTCATCGCTCGCCAGCGCATCGCCCCAGGCAGCGCCGCCACGCTCGACCGGCGTAGCGCGGACCGCTTGGGGCAGGCCGTCGGCGGCTAAGTCAGACGCGGGGATGTCGGACGAGGTGACGTCAGCCGGGTTGACGGCGGCCATCTCGCATAGGCGCCGCCACTGCGCCGGACTCGATCGATCCCCACCGACCGCCTGCACCTCCTTCATCAGCCCCCGCAAGGCCGCCGCGTTCTGTTCGCCATAGAAGGCCTCGCCGAGCTTGAACATGAGATCGAGCCGCAGCGGCGTGCGTCGCATCTCCGCCCGCAACAGGTCCTCCGCCTCGCGATAGCGACCATAGGCGATATAGATGTCAGCCTCCGAGAGGATATCCGCCTCGTCTATCTCCCCGTCCAATGCCATTTCCGAATCCGGCGTCGACTCCGACCTTCGGGACTGCTCCGGCGCCGAGTCCTCCAGACCAGCGGCCGCTAAGTCGATCGTCGGGGGCCCGGCCGATATGGCAGCGCTATCCCCCTCACCGGGCGCCACGGGAGGTATGGCATCCCCTTGCGCGGTATGCTCGAGGGCATCGAACTCGTCCTCGGACCCGACCCGCCGCCGCGCCCGCATCCAGACCAAGCCACCGATGCCCAGAGCGGTCACGCCCGCCACACCGAGCAGTGGCCATAGCAAGGCCTGCCAGGTCGAGTCACTGCTTGCCGACGCCACGGCCGGGGTCGGCGTCTTGGGGCCGGCGGCAACCGGGGACTGGCCAGGTGTCTTGGTCGCGACGGGCGCCGGCGCGGGCAGCGCGCCCGCGGGCCGCGGTTGTAGCGTCGCGCCGGTACCAGCGGGCAGCGTCCCTGCGGCCCCCGGTGCCGCGTTCGCCGCGCTGGGCGAGGTAGTCGTACCGGCGTCCGTCAACGCAGTCGGGGTGTTACCCGCAGGACCCGCGGACCCGGTCGCCGCCTGCCCCGGGGCACCAACTGGCAGCACCGCCGACGGTGCAGTCTGGCTGGCCGTCGGCGATGCCATAGCCGTCACCCCGGGCAGGGTACCGGGGGCGGACCCCGCCCCGCCCTGGACCCGGGCCAATTCTTCGCTGCGTAGCTTGAGTAACTGCTGGATCTCGCCGAGTTGGGACTCCAGGTCGTGAATGCGACTACGCAGATCGACCGTCTCCTGACGGGCGCTCTCGCTCGCCTCGCGCACCAACAAAAGCTCCTTCTCCATGTCCTGCGCGCCGGCCGCTGCACCAGGCTGCGGCGTGGCGCCATCCCCGGCGGCCCCGGCAATGCGCAGACGCGACTCGCCTGTTCCGGGAAACGCAACGGGGGCATTGGGTGCAGCGATCGGGCTGCGCCTTACCTTCCCGCCCTTGATGGCTGACTCGAACTCGGCCTTGGCTGCCTCCGGACTGAGGGCAAACAACTCACCGGCATAGGGCAGGGTTAGGATCTTGCCGATGATCAGCCGGTTGATGTCGCCGTTGGAGAAGGCGTCCTGATTGTTGCGATACAGCGCCATGGTGGTCTGTGCCACCGTGGCCCCGGGCGGGGTATTGGCGCGTGCGAGGCGCCACAGCCCGACCCCCGAGCGCGTCGGCCCGATCTGTATCGGAAACGCCCCACCGGGTGTGGCGGCGGAGCGCGCCCGCGGCGACGCGGCCGCCGGAGGGGCGGCCTTGGCGGGCCGGGCAGGCGCCGTTGGCTCGGGCGGGGCCGCGGCGCGGACCGGCGTGCTAGGCGGCGGCCGCACATCCACCACCGCCGGCGCGACCCGCGGGGCTGAGCGCGCGGTGGTCACCGGGGGGTCGAGGAGTACCGTGTATTGCTTCACCAGGCGTCCCTTCGGCCACACGACCTCCACCAGAAAGTCCATGTAGGGTTCGCGCATGGGCTCCTTGCTGGAGACTCGGATCACCGGGTTTCCGCGCGGGGATATCTGGGGGCTGAAGCGCAGCTTGGTGAGGTAATGATAGCGCTCGGTGCCGGCCCGACTGAACTCAGTCTGCGGGGCGATCTGCACCTTAACGCCATCGAGTTCGTCCGGTTTGACATCGACCAGATCAATCTCACCCACAAACGGCTGATCGAGCGCCGATTGCAGACGGATTCCGCCGATTCCCAAGGCGTGCGCCGATCCGCTGGCCAGGGCCAGCACCAGCGCTGGCGCCAGGCAAAGCTTATGAGACATCCCCCGCCCTCTTTTCCCCATGACCGACTTGGAACTATATCTGAATCCGCGCCCCTCACCAAGGGCAGGGCCGGATCTGGCGGGACTTAATGTTCGAGCAGAATGCGCAGCATCCGCCGCAGCGGTTCGGCCGCACCCCACAACAACTGATCCCCAACGGTGAAGGCGGCCAGATAGCGGTCGCCCAGATTCATCTTGCGCAGGCGCCCCACCGGCACCTCCAAGCGCCCGGTCACCGCCGCCGGTGACAGCTCGGCGCTGCTGCGTACACGCTCATTCGGAACCACCTGCACCCAGTCGTTGGCACCGGCGATCAGGCGCTCGGCGTCGGCCACGGACAGGTCCTGGTTCAGTTTGATCGTCAAGCCCTGACTGTGGCAACGCATCGCCCCCACCCGCACGCACAATCCGTCGACGGGGATGGGATCGGCGCTGCGACCCATGATCTTGTTGGTCTCGGCCTGCCCCTTCCACTCTTCCCGGCTCTGGCCGTTGGGCAGTTCGGTGTCGATCCAGGGGATCAGACTCCCGGCCAAGGGTACCCCGAAATTCGCCATGGGGAAATCGCCCCCACGCAGGGTGGCGGTGACGGCCCGATCGATTTCCAGGATGGCGGACGCCGGATCGGCAAGCTGCGGGGCAACGGCGCCGTACAGCGCCCCCATCTGCTCCAGCAACTCCCGCATCTGCTTGGCCCCGGCCCCGGAGGCGGCCTGATAGGTCATGGCACTGACCCACTCGACCACCCCGGCCTGAAAGAGACCGCCGATGGCCATCAGCATCAGACTGACGGTGCAGTTGCCGCCGATGAAGTCGCGCCGCCCGGCCGCCAAGGCGCCATCGATCACCGCCCGGTTGACCGGGTCCAGGATGATGGTGGCATCGGGCTCCATGCGCCGGGCGGAGGCGGCATCGATCCAGTAGCCGTTCCAGCCGGCAGTGCGCAGCCGCGGGTAGACGTCTTTCGTGTAGTCGCCACCCTGGCAGGTGACGATGACGTCACACGCGCCCAGCGCCGAGAGGTCTCCGGCATCACCCAAGGACCGACTACCGCACCCCACATCCGGCCCGGGCTGCCCGGCCTGAGAGGTGGTGAAAAAGACGGACTCCGGGATGTGCGCAAAGTCATCCTCCGCGCGCATACGCTCCATGAGGACCGAGCCCACCATCCCCCGCCAACCGACAAACCCGACACGCTTCATTGAATAAAATCCGCACAGATACTTCAAGTTGTGATATCGGCGGTCAGTGCGAACCGACCGCCGACCACCGCTACAGGGCTGCCACCACCGCCTCGCCCATCGCGACCGTCCCCACCCGCTGCATCCCCTCGGACATGATGTCCGGGGTGCGCAGACCCTGGTCGAGCACGCGCGACACCGCCGCCTCGATCCGGTCGGCCACCGCTGGGGCACCCAGCGAGTAGCGCAGCATCATCGCCACCGACAGCAGGGTCGCGAGCGGGTTGGCCACGCCCTTGCCGGCGATATCGGGGGCCGAGCCATGAATCGGCTCGTACATCCCTTGACCCGCGGCGTTCAGCGAGGCCGAGGGCAACATGCCGATGGAGCCGGTGAGCTGGGAGGCGCAGTCCGAGAGGATGTCACCAAACAGGTTGCCCGTCACCATCACGTCGAACTGCTTGGGCGCGCGCACCAGTTGCATGGCCGCGTTGTCCACATACATGTGGCTCAACGCCACCTCCGGATAATCGGCACCGACCTTGGTCGCCACCTCACGCCACAGCTCCGTACACTCCAGTACATTCGCCTTGTCCACCGAACACACCTTGCGATGGCGCTTCATGGCCAGATCGAAGGCCACGCGACAGATGCGCTCCACCTCGGACTCGGTGTAGACCATGGTGTTGGTGCCGCGCCGCTCGCCGGAGGGCAGGGTCTCGATCCCGCGCGGCTGGCCGAAATAGATGTCGCCGGTCAATTCGCGCACGATCAGGATGTCGAGCCCCGAGACCACCTCCGGCTTGAGGGTCGAGGCCCCGGCCAACTGCGGATAGAGGATCGCCGGGCGCAGGTTGGCAAACAGCCCCAGGCCAGCGCGCAGACCCAATAGTCCCCGTTCCGGGCGCTTGGAGATGTGCAGTGGTTCCCACTTGGGCCCACCGACGGCACCGAGCAGGACGGCATCGGCGGCGCGGGCGGCCTCCAGGGTCTGCGCCGGCAACGGGTCGCCGGTCTCGTCGTAGGCCACCCCGCCCACCAGCCCATGCTCGAGCTCGATCGACACCGCGCCGCTCGCATTCAGCGCGTCGAGCAGCTTGACCGCCTCGCCGACGATCTCCGGGCCGATACCGTCACCCGGGAGTACCAAAACCTTCTTCGACACTTGTGTTATCTCCGATCAGAACTGCCAGGGTGCCGCGACTCGGCGTTGCGCCTCAAAGGCGCGGATGCTGTCGGTATGCTGGAGGGTCAGGCCGATATCGTCCAGGCCCTCGAGCAGGCAGTGTTTGCGGAAGGCGTCCACGGTGAAGTGGACGGTCTGTCCGTCGAACGCCAGGGTCTGGGCCGGCAGGTCCACGCTCAGGTGCAGGGCCTCGGACCGGTGCGCATGGGTGAACAGCCGATCGACGGTCGCCGCCTCCAGCACGATCGGCAGGATGCCGTTCTTGAAGCAGTTGTTGAAAAAGATATCGGCATAACTCGGGGCGACGATCACCCGGATGCCGAAATCCGCCAGCGCCCAGGGGGCATGCTCGCGCGAGGACCCGCAGCCGAAGTTCTCCCGCGCCAGCAAGACCTCGGCACCGACATAGCGCGGGTCGTTGAGCACGAAGGCCGGATTGAGCGGCCGGCCGGTGCAGTCCATCTCGGGCTCGCCATGGTCCAGATACCGCCATTCGTCAAAGAGATAGGGCCCGAAGCCGCTGCGCTTGATGCTCTTGAGAAACTGCTTGGGGATGATGGCGTCGGTGTCGACATTGGCCCGATCGAGCGGCACCACGACCCCGGTGAAGTTCTTGAACGGCTCCATCTACAGCGTCCTCACGTCGACAAAATGACCGGTCACCGCGGCGGCGGCGGCCATCGCCGGGCTCACCAGGTGGGTGCGCCCACCCTGGCCCTGCCGGCCCTCGAAATTGCGGTTGGAGGTGGAGGCGCAACGCTCCTGGGGCTCCAGGCGATCCGCGTTCATCGCCAGGCACATCGAACAACCGGGCTCGCGCCACTCGAAACCCGCAGCGGTAAAGATGCGGTCCAGCCCTTCGGCCTCCGCCTGCGTCTTGACCAGACCGGAGCCCGGGACCACCAGCGCCAGCGTGATGCTCGGGGCCACATGGCGACCCTCGACCACGGCCGCCGCGGCGCGCAGGTCCTCGATGCGCGAATTGGTGCAGGAGCCGATGAACACCTTGTCCGGACGGATCGCGGTGACCGGCGTGCCAGCCGCGAGCCCCATGTAAGCGAGTGCGCGACGGATACCGTCGGCCTTGGTCGCGTCCAACTCGGCGTCCGGGTCCGGCACCCGCCCGTCGATCGGCAGCACCATCTCGGGCGAGGTCCCCCAAGTCACCTGCGGCTTGATGTCCGCCGCCTTGAGGTGCACCACCTGGTCGAAACTGGCCCCCGGATCGGTCGTGAGGGAGCGCCAGTTGGCCGCCGCCTGGTCGAACAGATCGCCCTTGGGGGCGAAGTACCGACCACGCATGTAATCGATCGTCTTCTCGTCCACCGCCACCAGCCCGGCGCGGGCGCCGGCCTCGATGGCCATGTTGCAGACGGTCATGCGCCCTTCCATGGAGAGTGCCTGGATCGCCTCGCCGCCGAACTCGATCACATGGCCGGTGCCGCCAGCGGTACCGATCTCACCGATGATGGCGAGCACGATGTCCTTGGCGGTCACGCCGGGGCCGACCGCGCCGTCGACGCTGATCAGCATGGCCTTGGACTTGCGCTGAAGCAGGCACTGGGTGGCAAGCACATGCTCGACCTCCGAGGTGCCGATGCCGAAGGCCAGCGCCCCGAAGGCCCCGTGGGTCGCGGTGTGTGAGTCGCCGCACACCAGCGTGCTGCCGGGCAGGGTAAAGCCCTGCTCCGGGCCGATCACATGGCAGATCCCCTGGCGCGGATCGCCCATCGAGAACTCGGTGATGCCGAAGGTCCGGCAGTTCTCACCCAGGGTCTCCACTTGCAGGCGCGCGACGGGATCGGTGATTCCCGCGGCCAGGTTCGTGGTCGGGACATTGTGGTCCGGTACCGCCAGGTTCGCCGCCAATCGCCACGGGGCACGCCCCGTGAGGCGCAGGCCCTCGAAGGCCTGGGGGGAGGTTACCTCGTGGATCAGTTGCCGGTCGATGTAGAGGAGCGCCGTACCGTCCTCGTCCACCCGCACCACGTGATCGTCCCAGAGTTTGTCGTAGAGGGTTCGGGCACCCATGACGCCACCTCGTTCACAAAAATTCGGGCACGCAAAAAAGCGCAACGCGCAAGGATAGACGGCGCGGGCCGCAAACTCAATTGTGGCGTTGCGCGGCGGGGGGGCGGAAGCACGACACCGCCAGGACCCCGACACGGGTAAGGCACCAAGATTTGTCCTTGCACCGCTCCGGTCGGCGCTGTGTGGATATCAACTTACGCGACGACGGTCAACCTTAGACAAGGACCCACCGCGGCCCGCCCCCTCCCGCCGGAATCCGCGGCGACTTGGATAGCGGCGCACGACCTGCTGCGTTTGGAAGAGACCGATGATCTGTCGACGGCATCCCGCGCGCTTTCCCGACACGCCCGGCGCCAGGAAGCGATGGAAGCTGACGCGAAAGACGGCCGCCATCAGTTCGTCCTCGGGACGATGGGTGGTCTGGGGGAGCTTGTTGAGCTTCCCGAACCGCATGCCAAGCGAATTTTGGGCACGAGATCAAAGCGCCCCATGACTCAGTGGCCAAAACGATGATCGAGGCGCGATCCTAGCAGGCTGTCGGACTTAGTGATGCAACCGATTGAATACAAAGAGTTTCCTCTTTTGCGCCAAAAAGTCGTTTTCCTGTTTAATCAATCGGTTACGCCATCAAGTCCGACAGGCTGCTAGAAGCCCCACTTCCAGTGAAGCGCCCCTGGGCCACCACCCCAAAAGCCCACGGGTGATATTCGTCGCGGCCGGGGGCTCCTAAGGGCGGCAGCGGGGCAGCACGGTGGCCAGGTGCGCCGGGCTGTAATAGCTATCCCATGCCTCGCGATAAATACCGATCCACTCGGCCGCGCTCATGCGCGGATGATCGGTGGTGACATGCTGGGTGTCATAATGTGTCGTTCGGAAGGCCGAATCAGCAGGCGGAGGAGGCCGAATAGCTATTTCGCATCGTCTCTACCCTGAAAATCATCTTTATTTTGCGCCTTGCTGCGGGCATCTGAGCGGGTGATCAGCCCCTTTTTCATCAACTCCTTGAGGTTCTGGTCAAGGGTCTGCATACCATGGGCCTGACCGGTCTGTATGGCCGAATACATCTGCGCGATCTTCGCCTCGCGGATCAGGTTACGGATCGCGGGGGTGCCGATCAGGATCTCGTGGGCGGCGATACGCCCGCCGCCGATTTTCTTAAGCAAAGTTTGGGCCACGACCGAGCGCAACGACTCAGAGAGCATGGAGCGCACCATTTCCTTCTCGGCGGCGGGGAAGACGTCGATGATACGGTCAATGGTCTTGGCCGCGGAGGTGGTGTGCAGGGTACCGAAGACCAGATGGCCGGTCTCCGCCGCCGTCATGGCGAGCCGAATGGTCTCCAGATCGCGCATCTCACCCACCAGGATGATGTCCGGGTCCTCACGCAACGCCGAGCGCAACGCTTCGCTGAAACCCAGGGTGTCGCGATGGACCTCGCGCTGGTTGATCAGACATTTCTTGCTGTTATGGACGAACTCGATCGGGTCCTCAATCGTCAGGATGTGTTCGTACTTGTTGTCATTCAAGTAGTCGATCATGGCCGCCAGCGTGGTGGATTTACCGGAGCCGGTGGGTCCAGTGATCAGCACCAGGCCGCGCGGGACGTTGACGATGTCCCTAAAGATCGCTGGGGCGTTCAGGTCCTCCAGGCTCAACACCTTAGACGGGATGGTGCGGAACACCGCCGCGGCGCCCCGTTTCTGGTTGAAGGCGTTGACGCGGAAGCGCGCCACGCCGGGGATCTCGAACGAGAAGTCGGTCTCCATGAACTCTTCGTAGTCCTTGCGCTGCTTGTCGTTCATGATGTCGTAGACCAGCGAATGCACGGTCCGGTGCTCCAAGGCCGGGACATTGATCCGGCGCATGTCCCCGTCCACCCGGATCATCGGCGGCAGACCGGCGGAGAGGTGCAGGTCGGAGGCTTTGTTCTTGACGCTGAAGGCGAGTAGTTCTGCAATGTCCACGGCTAACTCCGGTTCGATCCGCGGCCCACGGGTCCAGGTGATGCGCCGTCCGACGCACCCGCCGTGGTCCAATGCGCCAAGCATAACCCGAAACCGCCGACCAACGCTGGCAGGTCCGCATCGCTGCCCTTGACTGACCTGCCGGGCGCGGCTATCGTGGCCCTCTAAGCTGGCGCCCTGTAATGAAAATAGACTTGGGAGTACATCAATTTGATCGCCTCTGCGCATGAGATCGGTGCGACGGTCCCCCCGCTGATGCCGCCGCTGCCCCCCGCCGATCCGACGGATCGCCAACCCGACCACCCTGACGGCAGCGACCGCGCGTCCATGACCCTGGCCGACATCATGACGGTCCAGGTCACCACCGTCCCGGCGGACTATTCGGTCCACTGGGCGCGGACGGTGATGCGCGGCGAGCGCATCAGCGCACTGGTGGTGGTGGACGCCGACCGCCCGGTGGGTATCTTCACCGAACGCGATGCGGTGCGCTTCGCCTCATCCCATCGGGACGCGGATGTCGTGCCGGTCAGCGAGGCCATGGGCAGCCCCCCCATCACCGCGCCGGCCGACATGGGATTTCGCCAAGCCTATCAACTGATCAACACCCACGGGGTGCGGCATCTCATCGTCACCGACCAGGCGGGCCGGCTGGCCGGAATCGTCAGCGAGGCGGACTTCATCCACCACCTCGCGGCCGCGGACCTGCTGGCGGCGCGGGATGTAGGTGCGGTCATGACCCAAGGGGCGGTGGGCCTGCCCGAGGATTCACTGGTCCGGGATGCGGTGCGGCTCATGGCCGGTCAGCACCTGGGCTGCGTGGTGGTCGAGCGTCACGGCCACCCGATCGGCATCCTCACCGAACGCGATCTGGTGCGACTCGGTGACGAGGAGATCGATTTCGCCACGACCAAGCTCACCAAGGTGATGAGCCACCCGGTGCATACGGTGTCCGCCGCCGAGTCGCTACCCACCGCGATCAGCCGCATGGAACACGCGCAGACCCGCCGGCTGGTGGTGGTCGACGACGACGGTGCGACGGTCGGCATCGTCACCCGCCATGACATCGTCAAGGTGTTGCGCGACGCATAGCGGCAGCGACGCCGCGCACGATGAGCCTAACCATGCGCGCATTCCTGTATCCGCTCCTCATCCTATATGCCGTGCTGGTGGGCCCGGTCGCCGCGTCCGCGCCCGCGGTCCCACCGCAGCTCTCGCCCTGGGTCCCCTGGGTACTGCACCCGCAGGACCAGCGCCCCTGCCCGGTGCAGGCCGACTCCGCGCAGCGGCTGTGCGCCTGGCCGGGCCGACTGGCACTGGATCTGAATGCACGGGGCGGGACCTTCAGCCAGCATTGGGAGGCCGACGCCGAGACCTGGGCGCCGCTGCCAGGCGACCCGGAGCACTGGCCACAGGAGGTGCGCGATGGCGACCGACCACTGCCGGTGGTCCTGCGCGAGGGGGCGCCGTCGGTTAAATTGACCCCTGGCGCGCATCGTTTGACCGGGCGCTTTCAGTGGTCCGACACCCCTGATGGCTTGACCCTGCCGGCGGAGACCGGGCTGCTCTCACTGGTGCTGGATGGGGCTGCGGTGCCCTTTCCGCGCCTGGATCGGGACGGACGGCTATGGCTCGGCGACCCCGCCGCGGTCAACGCACTGGAAGGCGACCGCCTCGCCCTCCAGGTCTACCGCCGGATCGACGACGACCTGCCGCTCCAGGTGACCACCCGGCTGGAACTGGACGTGGCCGGGGGTGCCCGCCAAGTCCTGATCGGCCCGGTGCTGCTGCCGGGGACCATCCCGCTGCGCGTTGACAGCCCCCTACCCGCCCGGCTGGACGGGGATGGTGGGTTGCGCGTGCAGGTGCGCCCCGGCCATTGGGTGGTGAACGTGGACGCCCAAGTCGGCGGGGCGGTCGGCACCCTCACCCGCGCCACGGCGCCCGCCCCCTGGCCGGCGCTGGAGGTCTGGTCCTTCGCCGCCCACCCCGACCTGCGCCAGGTCGAGTTGCGCGGACCGGCGGCGGTGGACCCGCGCCAAGCCGGCGTCCCAGCGGACTGGGCCGCCCTGCCCGCCTATCGCCTCGCGCCCGGGGAGACGCTGACGCTGGCCGAGCGGCGCCGCGGCAACCCGGACCCGGGCCCGGATCGTCTCACCCTGGAGCGCGACCTGTGGCTCGATCTGACCGGCGATGCCTTCAGCGTGCGCGACCGCATCGGCGGCCAACTCACCCGCAGTTGGCGACTCGGCGCCACCGCGCCCTTGACCCTGGGACGGGTCGCCGTCGATGGGGAGCCGTGCCTCATTACCCGCCTGCGCGACACCGATCCACCCGGGGTGGAGGTGCGCCGCGGCCGGCTCGACCTGGTCGCCGACAGTCGCATCGCCGGGGCGTCGGGCAACCCGCGAACCATCCCCGCCGCCGGCTGGGGACTCCAATTGGACGGCAGCCGCGCACACCTCTATCTCCCCCCCGGCTGGGACCTGCTGGCGGCCACCGGGACCGACAATCGGCCCGACAGTTGGCTTGGGCGCTGGACCCTGCTGGACCTCTTCTTGGTGCTGATCCTGAGCTTCGGCGTGGGGCGGCTGTGGGGCACGCCCTGGGGTCTGCTCGCCGGACTCGCCCTGCTGCTGACCTGGCAGGTCCCGACGGCCCCCCGCTTGGTGTGGGTCCACCTGCTGGCCGTCGCCGCCCTATTGCGGCTACTGCCCGAACACCCCACCGCGCTCGCCCTGGTGCGGGTGCGCGCGCTGCTGCGGTGGTATCGGTATCTGGCGCTGCTCGCGCTCGTCCTGATCGGCCTGCCCTTTGTCGCCGGCCAGGTCCGCACCGGGCTCTACCCCCACCTGGAGCGCCCCGCGGTCGGTCTGGGTACCAATGCCACCGCGCTCAATCGCCTGGCACCCCCAGCGGCGGCACCGCAACCCGCCGTGGCCGAGCGCCAGTTCGAGGCCATCTTGCGTAATGAGCCAATGGAGGAGGCGGCGACGGCGGACGACTCGGCCGGGTCGCTAACCGACAACGCGCGGGCGCGCAAGTCATTGGCGCGATCGGCCGCGCCACCGGCCCCCGCCGCGCCCGCGCCGGAGCGGCCCGACCCGGACGCCGTGATACAGAGCGGCGCCGGGATTCCGGACTGGCAGTGGAACCGCTTCGACCTGAGCTGGAGCGGTGCGATCGACCCCGCCGAGGGCGCAAAACTGTGGTTGTTGAGCCCCGGCTGGAACCTGCTGTGGTCGCTGCTGGGCGCCCTGCTGGCGGTCATCCTGGGGCTGCGGGTGGCAGACCTGATCGGCCGGCCCCGGCCGCCATCGCCGGCCGGCGCGCCGGAGTCGGAACCTGATTCGGAACTGGCGGGCCAGGCAGCATCCAGCCGGCCCGCTTCCGCTTCGCTGGGCCTGTTACTGGCGCTCATCCTCGGGGCTGGCGGCTTGCTCGGGCCCACCCCGACCCAGGCCAGCGACCTGCCCAGCGTCGAGCTGCTGGAGGAACTGCGCACGCGCCTGCTCGCACCGCCAGACTGCCTGCCGGATTGCGTCGATCTGGCCGACCTCGCCCTGGCGGCAGAGCCTGAGACATTGCGGTTGATCCTGACCCTGGACGCCGCCGCGCCAGTCGCCACGGCGGTGCCCGGCGTTTCCGGCGGCTGGCGGCCCACCGAGCTCGACCTGGATGGTGCCCCATTCGACGGACTGCGCCGCGACCCCAACGACCGCTTGCTGATTGCGCTACCCGCCGGGCGCCACCGCCTGACGCTGACCGGGCCCCTGCCACACCGCAACCAGGTGGAGATCCCCTTCCCGCTGCACCCGCGCCGGCTCCAGGCCACGCTCGACGGCTGGACGCTGGAAGGGCTCGACGCGGCCGGCCTGCCCGGGGCCCAAATCCGCCTGGTGCGGGTCTCCACCGATGTGGCGGCGGGCCGTGCCGCGTTGAGCCAAGGCGCCTTGCCTGCCCTGTTGCGGGTGGAGCGTGAACTGCGGATCGGGCTCGACTGGCGCCTCGCGACCCGGGTGCGACGCCTGTCCCCGGCGGAGTTTCCGGTGTCGGTGCCGGTGCCGCTGCTGCCTGGCGAATCGGTGCAGACCCCGGGATTACGCGTGCAGGACGGGCGCGTCCTGGTGAGCTTGGCGCCGGACGAGATCGAAGCGGGCTGGACCTCCACCCTGGAACCTGCACCGACCCTACAACTGACCGCGGCAACCGATCCACAGCTCAACGAATCCTGGTCATTGGCCTTGAGTCCGCGCTGGCACCTGGAGTGGACCGGCCCGGCCCCGATCCACCAAATTACGGCCGCTGACCGCTGGCAGCCCAGCTGGCGCCCCCTGCCGGGCGAAACCCTGGCGCTGAACCTGACCCAGCCGGCGGCGGTGCCGGGCCAAACCCTGACCATCGACCGGGTGCTCCTGCGGGAGACCCTGGGCCAGCGGACGAACGACAGCGAACTGCGCCTCGATCTGCGCGGCGGCCAAGGCGGCCTGCACCCCATCCGCCTGCCACCGGGCGCCGAGCCGACGCACTTGCAGGTCAACGGGCAGGACCTGCCGCTCCCCAAGGCGGGGGCGGTCTTGGAGATACCATTGGTGCCGGGGCAGCAGTCGGTCCTGATCCAATGGCGGACACCGCAGGCGCCGGGGCTGCTGATCAAGCCACAACTGCCGGACCTGGGTAGCCCGGCAGTCAATCTGAACCTTACATTGCGGCTGCCGCAGGATCGCTGGGTGCTGTTAACGGGCGGCCCGCGAATCGGTCCAGTGGTCGTGTTCTGGGGCGTGCTGCTCGTCCTGGCCGGGCTCTCGCTGGCGCTGGGGCGCTCACACCTGACGGCGCTAAAGACCCACGACTGGCTGTTGCTCGGCGCCGGCCTCGCGCTCGCGGAAATTTGGGTCCTGGTGCTGGTGGCCGGCTGGCTGCTCGCCCTCGGTGGGCGCCAGCGCTTATACGCCGCGACCCCCAGGCGGCGCTATAACCTGGTCCAGGTGACCTTGGTAGTCTTGACCCTGGCCGCCGGTGTCGGTCTGGTCGGCGCCGTGTCCCAGGGGCTGCTGGGTGCGCCGGCCATGCAGATCGTGGGCAATGGCTCCGGGGATGGGGTACTGAACTGGTATCAGGATCGCACCGCCGGCCCCCTGCCGCCGATCTGGGTCATGGCCGTGCCGATGTGGGTGTATCGTACACTCATGCTCGCCTGGGCACTGTGGCTGGCAGTGAGCCTTCTGCGCTGGCTGCGCTGGGGCTGGGCGGGCTTTTCCCAGCCGGTCTTGTGGCGCCCTGGGCCGCCGCGGCACCCGCGCGACCCGGGGTCCACGCCAGCGCCGACGCCGGGCGCCACAGAATGACCGCCGGGCGTACGCCCAGCGCATATTGTCATTGCAGCCGGGATAACGACCAGGCAGGGTCGGCTGATCGCCGACAGAAACCTTCGGAAAATAACAGCAATGTCTCATTATGGCGTGATCCATGCGGAACACATCCGCAACGCCTAGACCGCCCCCGGTTGCGGCCTGACGCGAACAGGGGCACAGAACGGATCGGGGATAGTTGCGTCTTGTGTCTGCGTCGATTATTATCAAAACTTAACTTTCAATCCATGAAAGAGTCATAAGAACCAAATCGGCATCACAGAATGGCGCTTAAGTCATTGATCGATGGTCACTCGCCGATCATTGGCACAAGTGCATCCGGCCGGTTGCCTGACGTCGCTCGATGCGCCGCCCCCGCGATCCTGCCGCACAGGATCGACGATCCGATGTTGTAAGAAAAGCAGCACAGCGGGAATCCCACATGGCCATCGAACACAAAAAGTTCACCATCGCCCTTTGCGGCTTTTCCGAGAGTGAGGAAAAGAGCCTGGGGAGGGCCTTTCAGTTGTCCGAGGTGCGGCCGCGGCACTATATCCCCTGGTCACAGGGTCAAGATCGTCCGGATATTTGCGTCCTCAACGAAGATATCGCCGCTGGCGTGCAGGACTGGACGGCATTGCGCAACACCCTGCCCGGCGCCATTTTCCCGGTCATGCGGGTAGGCATTACGAATAAGACGTCACACCTCTTCGACGGAACCGTCAATGTCTTTTTCAAGCGGCCGGTGTTGGCGAACCGGATACTCAAGGCCCTAGACGATCTGGTCGCCGATTTCTATCACTTTTCCCCGGAAACGGATATCAGCGACACCATGTCGGCACAGGTCGTCGCCGCACAAGTCGAGCAGCCGGCCCCCGCGTTGGCGGCCTCGGCCAAGCGCATTCTGGTGGTGGACGATAGCGAATCGGTACGCAAGATGATGGAGGTACGGCTCGGGATGGCAGGGTTCGCCGTCGACTTTGCCGAAACCGGCGAGGAGGCCCTGACCAAGGCGCGTGACTATCAGTACGATCTCATCTTTCTCGACGTCATGCTCCCGGGTATCAGCGGCTATGAAGTCTCCCGTACACTGAAGAAGAAATTGCGGGTCAAGGCCCCAGTGGTGATGCTGACCGGTAAGACATCCCGGTTTGACAAGCTCAGGGGTACGCTCGCATCGGCCGATGTCTATCTGACCAAGCCACTGACGATCGATCAACTGAACGCCACACTGCAACGCTATTTGAAATAGATTCATACTGGCGTTATTGCAGTCACACGAGGTCAAGTATGGCGAAGCTGCTTGTTGTTGACGATTCCGCGACCGAGCGGGATCACTTGCGAGAGGTCCTGATAAAGGCCGGCCACACCGTGGTGACTGCCGTGTCGGGACAGGAGGTCGTGGCGTTGGCGCAAAGCGAGCGGCCGGACCTGATCTTTATGGACATCGTGATGGAAGGGGTGGACGGCTATCACGCGACGCGCGCGCTGCGCGAAGACCCCACCACCGTCCATATCCCGGTGGTCGTCGTCAGCAGCAAGAACCAGAAGGCCGATAAGATGTGGGCGCAGCTGCAGGGCGCCAAGGGTTATGTGGTGAAACCTTATCCGGCCGAAGAAATTCTGAAACAGATCGCGCATTTGCTCGGCGGGGGCGGCGCGGCGTCATGAGTGAGGTCGCTGCCCCAGCGGACGCGCCGGCCGAGCCGCAGGCTTGGCCTTGGCTGCCTGCAATCCTCGATGCGCCGGATTCAACCCAGCCAATCGGCGACTTTCGTCACGCCTTTCGCATCGGCCAACGCTGGTTGCTGGTCCCCGCTGCGATGCCGGCGGAGGTCTATCCGCCGCTGCCTTGCGCGGGCCTGCCCTTTACCCATCCTTGGTGCCTGGGGCTCGCCAGCTTCCGGGGCGATCTGGCAGCGGTCTATGACTTGGGCGCCCTGGTCGACGAGCGCACACCCGACGTCGGTCGCTATTTTCTGCTGCTGGGGCGACGCGATAGCTGCGCGGCACTGTGTATCGATGAAATCAACGGGATCACGGTGCCCCCGGACACGCTCACCGCACCCCCACCCCCATTGCCTGGCCTACCATCCGAACTCGCCCGCGGCGTCCTGGTGGTGGACCGGACCAGTTATGTCGAGGTCGATCTCGTCGGCTTACTCGGACTGCTGGCCGAGCGGGCGAGTCTACTCGCGGCCAGTCCTCTTACGTCGGAAGAATAATTCATGACACTCAGCGACATCTCCATTTCGGCAAGACTCACCATTGCGACGACCGCCTTGGTCTTGCTCGTGTTTGTTCTCATCGCCGGCTCGGTATTGTTAAGCGTAAACGGGCTGTACCAAGAGCGTACCCAGGTCGGAGCGGCCGCGCATCCCGCGCCAAATAGCGAACTCGCCGCGCTCATCAAGCAAGGGCCGCCGGAATTTCAGGCCGCCGCCGATCGCTATTTGACTGCGCAGTTGGATGACATCCATGCCGTCAAGGCGAACCAGCGGCAGGTCGCCATGGCGCTGCTGGTGGCGGTGCTCCTGCTTGGCGCCCTGCTCACCGGTCTGGTGTTTTATATCACCCTGGTGCGGCTCGCCACGCGCTTTATCCTCAGACCGGCCGAGCGTGTCCGCGACGGTCTGAACCGGATTCGTGCCGCGCTCACCGGCATGGAGTTGCGTCGCGACTTTTCCGAACGCCTCGACCCCGGCGAGGAGGATGAGTTGGGCCAGACCGTGATGGCCTTCAATAAGGCACTCGACTTTCTGGAGCGGCAGAACGATCAGTTGAACGACTCCATCATCGAGATGTTGCAGATCAGCAGTGAGATCAGCCAGGCGCGCGACCTGACCCTGAAGCTGCCGGTCAAGGAGGACATCACCGGCCCACTGGGCGATGCCTTGAATCGGGTCACCTCCGAGAGTGCGCGCGTCCTGGTCCAAGTGCGTGAGATCGCCGAGCGGGTCGGCCAGGCCTCCGCCGAAGTACAGTCCCAAGGCCGGCAGGTGGTGGCGGTGGCCGATGCCGAACGCACACAGATCGAACAAACGGCCAACGAATTGGCGCAGACGGTCGAGGCCATCGACCACATGGGCGAACTGGCACAGTTTTGCAGCGATGCCGCCAACAAGGCGACCCAGTCCAACGACGAGGCCCTGGCTGCGGTCAAGGGCGCGGTGCAGGGCATGGGCAGCATTCGCACGTCCATTCAAGAGACCGGCAAGCGCATCAAGCGCCTGGGCGAGCGCTCTCAGGAAATCAGTGGCATCGTCGACATCATCAATAGCTTCTCGGAGCGCACGCACGTCTTGGCCATCAACGCCTCCATGCAGGCCGCGACCGCCGGTGAGGCCGGACGCGGTTTTGCCGTGGTCGCCCAAGAGGTGCAGCGACTGGCTGACAGTTCGCGCCAAGCGACCAATCAGATCGCGACCCTGATCCGCAATATTCAGGTCGAGACCCAGGACACCATGCAGACGGTGAATCAGGCGACCGAGGCCGTGGGCAATGAGTCCCGGGTCATCGAAGGCGCCGGCGATCGGATGCTCGCCACCCAGCAGACCACGGTCAACCTGGCCGAGGCGGTGCGACAAATCGATGCCAGTGCCCAGACCCAGGTCGCCGCCAACCGCACCCTGATGACCCGCGTCGATGCGATGCGCGCGAGTACGGTCGAGACCACCGACCAGATCGATCAGCAGGCGCAGGAGACCAATAGCCTGGTGGGCTACTCCAGGCAACTACTCGATTCGATCGGACTGTTCCGCCTGCCGCCGCCGGCCCGGACCAATGAACCGGGCCGGGCCTAGGCAAGGGACCAGACGATGAACCCGGGTGCTTTTGCCGAGCTCTTTGCCGCCGCCTTACCCGCGTTGCAAGAAGCCATCGAGTCAGCGGGAAACCCAGCGGCCGCTGCGGAGGAGCGGCTGACGGCGGCGAATGCATTCGCCGAATCGCTGGGCGATCTATGGCCGGCGGCCGAGGAACTAGGGCCACATATCACTGAGTTGCTGGCCACCCTCGATGGGCTGGTGAGCGGACTGCCACAACGCGAGGCGGGTAGCGACTCGGCCGGGGTGGCCGCACTCGAGGCGATGGCCTTGCTGGAGGCCCATCTCGCGGAGCCGCAAGACCAGGAGGTGGTCGATGCGCTCATCGAGCTGGCAAGCTCTGCGGCCTTCGATCCGCCGTTGAGCCCGGAGGCGTCCGTTCTGTGGCACGAGTGCGTCGCCGCGGGCGCCGCTGCGGCCGCGGTGGAGACGCCCCTCAGCGACGCTGCCGCCACGCCTGTGCCAGCGGAGCTTGAGCAGGCGGCAGCGGAAGCCGATGCCGACGCCGCTCATGAGGCGCTCATCGACACCCCGGCGGAGATCGCCGCGCCACACCAGCTCCCGTCCCGGCCAGTCGCCGCCGCCGACACCGCGGGACTCAGTGACGACGCGCTCGAACTCCTCGCCATCCTGGCCGCCGCCGTGGAGGACAACGCACAAGACTTTCTGCACCGCGTCGCCGATCTCGCCCAGGCCCGGCGGGCCGCCGATCGCATCGCCGCGGCCGCCGGGGGGCGGGAGATCCTGGAACGCTTCGCCGAGGCCTCGGCGGAGGTCGGTTTCGCCGGCTTTGCCACCCTGTGTGCCGGCCTTGGGGAGCAGATGGGTTTGCGCTCGCCCAAGAACCCCTGGCCCAAGTCGCTGATCGCGGATCTCAGTCAACTGCCCCAACGGATGCTCGACTATCTGGCCGATCCCTTGGTGCAGCCCGCGCGCGATGCCTTGGTCGCCGCCCTCGCCCATCCGCGCTGGCCCGAACCGCTGGCGAGCGAGCGTGCCGCGGAGCTCGCCCAGGCGCTCTATGACGATCCGCTCGCGCTTGAGGCCGAGGTCGGCCCGGCGCGGGTGGCCGCGGTGCAGGACGAGGACCTGTCATTGGCACCGGCAGAGGATATGGATAGTAGCGTGCTGGGGAGCTTCCGGCGCGAGGGACCGGATATGGCCCAGCGGCTGGCGAGTGTCATCCAAGTCATCCTCGGCGGCGGCGCCATCGAAGACGCCCTGCGTCAGGCCCAGCGCTATGCGCACACCTTGAAGGGTTCGGCCAATGTCTGCGGGGTACGCGGTGTCGCGTTCCTGGGCCATCACATGGAGGACCTGCTGGAGTTTCTGACCGAGCACGCATTGGCCCCCAGTCCGGCGCTCGGCGAGACCTTAGTCGGGGCGGCGGACGGACTCGCCGCGATGTTCGATGTCATCAACGGCCTGGAAGAACACGACCCTGAGGCCTTCCGGCCGATCGTGCAGTCGGTGCTGGACTGGGCCAACCGCATCGACCGGGAGGGCGCCGCGGCCTTGGAGTGGACCGAGCCGGTGGTCGATCGCCCCGCCGCGCCGGTCTCGGCGCCCGCTCCCGCGGTCGGGGCGGCGGAAACCTTGGTCACGTCCGCCGCCATGGTGGCCTCCGACACCCTGTCGGGCGCCCTGGAGTCCCCGGCCGCCCGGCCAACCGGGGGCGCGGTGCAAGACGCCGAAGACGCCTATCTGCAGGTCCCGGCGCAGGCCATCGTCAACCTGCTGCGGCTGGCGGGCGAGATGTCGCTGGCCCTGTCCCAATCGGCGGAGCAGATTCGGCTCGCCCAGCGCACCGTGCAGGAATCCGGAGAGATCGACCTGCGCAACCTGCTCCAGGTCAATGAGCTCGAAAAGCTGGTCGACCTGCGCGGGCTCGGCGGCCGGTCATCCGGCGCCGCCGCCGCATCCACCTACGATCCGCTGGAGTTAGACCAGTACGACGAGATGTATATCGCCGCACGGCGTCTCAATGAAGGGGTCAACGACGCACGCGACCTCGTGCAGTCCTTGAGTGGGACCATTGCCAGCATGGACGAGCTGACCCAGCAGCAGATCAAGTTGAGCCAGGAACTGCGGCAATTGACCATGGCCACCCGCCTGGTCCCGGTGAGTTCGGTCGTCGGGCGCCTGCAGCGGGCGGTGCGTCAAACCTGCCGAGCGACCGGCAAGGAGGGCGAACTCAAGGTCCTGGGCAATGAGGTCCAAGTCGATGGCGACGTGCTGGATAAGCTCATGCCGGCCCTCATGCACGTGGTACGTAACTCGGTCGATCACGGCATCGAACCGGCCGAGCAGCGTGCCGCCGCCGGGAAACCGGCCACTGGCGAACTCACGGTTGCGTTTCGCCAGTCCGGCGACCAGATCGAGGTGACCTTCAGCGACGATGGCGCCGGTCTGGACCTGGAGCGCGTCAAGGCCAAGGCGATCAGGCTGGGCCTGCTCGCGGCCGATGCCGCACCCACCCCCCAGGAACTGGCCTTGCTGACGCTGCGCCCCGGCTTCTCCACCCGCGAGCAAGCCACCCAGACCTCCGGGCGTGGGGTCGGTATGGACGTGGTCGCCAACACGGTCAGGGCACTCAATGGCTCGCTCGCGATCGAATCGCAGCGCGGCGCCGGCTATCGCCTACAGGCCCGCTTCCCGTCTTCGCTACAGACCATCTATTGCCTATTGATCCACTGCGACGGCGAGCCGCTGGCCATGCCGGCCAATGAGGTGCGATTCGCCGTGCTGGCCGACGAGGGCGAGATCACAGAGGGGACTGAGGGTTGGCAGTTCAGGCATGGGGAAGACAGCTATCCGCTGGTCCACATCAACAGCCTGCTTGGGCTGCCGGCGCGCACACCGGACGAGAAAGGCGCCGTGGTGCTGATCGCGGTGTCGGATAGCGGCGAGCAGGCGGTGATGGTCGACGAGTTGATCGACGGCCGCGAGCTGGTGGTGAAGAAACTGGGTGCCTTGGTGCCGCCCATCCCTGGTCTCTTGGCCGCCTCGATCCTCGGCGACGGCCGGGTCGTGCCCATCATCGAACTGCGTGCCATGATGCGCATCGCCGCCAGTGTCGATCTCTCGGCCCTCGCGGCGGCAGAAGAGTTGGAGGAGGTCAAGCTGCCGACCGTCCTGATCGTCGATGACTCGCTGTCCATGCGTCGCGTATTGGCACAACTCGTGACCGATGCCGGCTATCATGCGCTGACCGCGCGCGATGGGATGGACGCCATCCAGACGCTGAACCGCGAGCCGGCGGACGTCATGTTGGTCGACATGGAGATGCCGCAGATGAACGGCCTGGAGCTGACTGCCCACCTGCGCGCGCAGGCGCCAACGCGCACCCTGCCGATCGCCATGATCACCTCGCGTTCCACCGAGCGGCATCGGCGCGAGGCGATCACTGCCGGGGTGAATCGTTACTTCGTCAAGCCCTATCACGACGAAGAGGTACTGGATTTCATTCAACAGGCGCTGGAGCAGGTGGCGTAATGGTGCGCACCTGGTATGCCGCGCGCATTGCCGCCGATGAGCGACGCGCCGGATCGACAATTGGCTCAGATCGGAAACCGATAAGATGACGACGCTATTTAACCTGACCTATTACTCGTTCCTGACCTGCGGCATCGCCGCCCTGGCGGCGGTCATGTATTTCCTGACCCAGCTCCCGCAATTGACCGGACGGCTGCGTCTGCTGGCGCTGCTCAATGTCGGCATCTGCACGGTATCGAGCGTCCTGCATTTCTATTTCTTCACCCGCCTGCAACCGCTCACCGCCGGCACGGCGGGGGTTGCTGAGATGACATCGGCCATCAGTTCACTGCCGCTGGTGTTGCGCTACGTCTATTGGCTGGCAACCACCCTGGTGTTGATCAGCATGTTCCCCCTGCTGATGGGCCTGGAGCGGGTCGGTATGAACTTCCTGCGCAACCTCGCGCTGACCGACGTCGGGATGATCGTCACCGGCTATTTCGGTGAATACGCGACCCACGTCCATGTCGGCGACGGTCTGCCACTGTTCGCCCTGTTCTGGTTTACCGTCAGCGGCTTGCTGTTTGCCTATATGACCATCTCGATCTTCGAGATGCTGCGGCGACTCCCTGGCTCGGAAATGGTCCCCGTGCAACGCGATACGCTCGCCTACATGTTCTTCTTTTTCCTGATCGGCTGGTCGATCTTTCCGGCGGGATTCTTCTATGCGCTGGTCTTCGATCCCAGTGTCAGCGTGGTGCTGCGCGAGTTCACGGTGAATGTCGGCGACATCGTCAACAAGGTAATCTGGGGCATGCTGGTCGTCTATACCGCGGTGGAGATCGCCAAGGCCGAGCGCAACGCCGCGGCGTAATGGTCTCTACCCTCCGTTAGAACAAGCAGAAGGTAATGGAACAGGATTAACAGGATTTTTCAAGATTCACAGAATTTCTGAGATGAGGCAGAATGCCGAGCGGACATCCTGTTAATCCTGTCCATTTATTCGAACCGGCCCCGCGCCCTGATGGCATCGGGATTGTTGCCGCACTGCCCCTACTCTGTCACCAGCTCATCCCAGTCAAAGAGCAATTGCGGGCGAGGGGCATAAATCACCGTGCCCTGCGCATAGCCGACGCCGCTGGCCCACACCGGGGCGACCAGCGCGGCGGAATCGATGCCGCAGGCGATCACCTCCGCCTGATCGCGTCTCAGGCGTTGGACCAACTGATTGAATCGATCCGGCTTGAAGTCATAGACGACGCATGGCGCGAGCCTGACAAACGGCGGATGCAGTTCACTCACTAGGTCCAAGGCGCCCGGGGTGTAGTCCACACCCACCAGACAGACCTGAAGGCCGATCTTGCGCAACCCGGCGATGACTGAGCGGGCGCCCTCACGGTGTCGGAGCAGGTCCGGTAGGTAGAGGTCCAGAATTGGGCGCTGCTCGACCAGACCATTAGCCACCATCTGAGCACGCAGCCACGCCAAGGCACCATCCTCGAGCAGGCTCGGGAGGTGTTGGCGGACGAAGATCCGCAAGCTAGGCTGGGCCGCCCCTTGCTGGGTGAGGACCTCCAGCGCGTGGAGCATCGTCCAGCGATCGATCGCACCGATCCGTCCGGCGCGCTCGGCCACCGGCAGGAACTCCGCGGCCGGGATCCAGGTCTCATCCCCGGCGTCCAGTCTCAGCGTGACCTCCACGGGGCGCAGCCCTTGGGGTCCGATGGCGACGATGGGCTGGTAGAGGCACTGGAAACCATCGGCCGCGTCGGCATCGCTCAGTGCCCGCTCGATCAAGCCGGTCAGTCGGCGCTCTTGGACCTCATCCTGGGCGGCGGCTGGCCCATCGCCAGCGACAACGATGCGATTGCCGCCCCCGGCCGCCGCCTCGGCGCAGGCCAGCTCGGCCCGCTTGAGCAGGGTCACGACGTCGCCCGCGGCGGGTCCCAGGAGCGCGATCCCGGCGCTCACACTGATCGTCACCGGTTTCTCGCCCACCTGCAATGGTGAGTCTGCGATCGCGCACCGCAAGGTCTCAGCCGCCTCGGTGAGGACTTGGGCCCCAGCGCACCTGAGCAACAGTGCATGACGATAGTCATCCAAACGCACGGCCAGCCCCGCTTGACCCAGACGCCCGCCGATCAGACCACCGATATGATCCGCCGCCAGGTCGGCCACCCCGATACCACAGCGTGCGTTGAGTTGGCCCACCCCATCCAGGGCGACGACCAGGAGGGCGTTACCGGGCTGCGCGCTGGCGGGGTCGGCCAGCGCGCGCGCCACGGCGCGCATGAAATAGCGACGGCTGGCCAGACCGGTCTCCGAGTCCAGCCGGTCTGCCACTGCCCCGGGCTCGCCGATGGCGGGCATGGAGGCGATCCGCCGGGTCACGGCCTCGACCAAGAACTCCGCTCGCAGCGCCGTCGCGCCGTCGCGCGCGGCGCCCGGAACCTGGGGTTCGCGGGGTTGGCGGCGATGGTCAACGGCGCAAGCAAGGATGGGCACGAGCCGAACACCATCCGGCCCGCGGGACACCGCCGCCAATTCCAAGCCGCTAGTCGCGGCAATCGGGACTGGAGTCAGGATCAGATCGGGCCGAAATGACTCCATCGTTGTCGACAGCTCGCGCGGCTCGGTGAGTGTCTGCACCAGGCAACCCGCACTCTTGAGCAGGTGTTCAGTCAGTAGCGCCTGCATTGCGCTGTCATGCATGACGATGACCCGGGGCGCACCAGGTTCGCCTGGCGCCGCTTGGCTGGTGTCTGAATCGCCGTTCATCGCACCTCGCCCGAAGCGGCCGAAGCGCTCTGCAGGGCACATTGCAACGCTTCAAGGTCCACCAGGCCCGCCGGGCGACCCAGCACGCGTAGCTCGACCTGGATGAAGCTGGGGTCGACCGCCGCCGGATCGCCCGTCGCGGCGCTGAGGGTCTCCGGGGTGACCCGCTCCAGGCGCGGCATCCCTGGGCTCTCGATGGCGAAAAACGGCGTAGCAGGGCCGGCCGTCGGGGCAAAACAGACGGCCGCATAGCGCCCCCCGGCGGCCGCTGCGAGGGCGGTCGGGCGTACCAAGGGGAGCCGCAGGCCACGCCAGGCCAGATAGCCGCACAACCACGGCGGCGCCTGCGACCCCGGCGGCTCCAGGGGCTGGGCGCGCACAATCTCGGCCACCGCGGAGGCGGGCAGCAGCAGGTCCCAGGGGTCCGGATCGCCCGACACCGGCAGGAGTAAGACCCGCAGCCCTTGCGCATGCTGGCTCATGAGCGCTGCTCCGCGAGCAGGGAGCCGATCTCGTCGAGCAGTTCGGACTCGCGGTAGGGCTTGCCGAGGAAGCGGTTGACACCGAGCCCCAGTGCATGGTCGCGGTGCTTCTCACCGGTGCGTGAGGTAATCATGATGATCGGCAGGTCATGCAGCCGCTCCGAGCGGCGGATCAGACGCGTCAGTTCATAGCCGTCCATGCGCGGCATCTCAATGTCCAACAGCATGAGATCGGGCACCCGATCATCCAGCATGGTGAGTGCCTCGACGCCATCCTTGGCAGTGATAACCTCGATATTCTGACTGCGCAGCATGCGGGTAGTGACCCGGCGCACGGTCAGGGAGTCGTCCACCACCATGACACAGAGCTCCGACTCAGGTCCCGACCCCACGTCCGCCGTCACCGCCGCACGCGCGGAGCGCTGCGCATGGATAGCGCCGGAGCGCAGCAGGGCGAGTATATCCAGGATCAAGGCGACCCGGCCATCCGCCAGGATGGTGCCGCCCGCGAGCCAGCGCAGCGCGGCCAACTTGGCGCCCAGTGGCTTGACCAGGACACGCGCACTCTCGATCAGGGTATCCACCTGCAGGGCGACCCGCAGATCGCCGACCCGCACCAACAGCAGCGGCAGCCAACGCGACTCGCCCAGGTTGGGTGGCACACCGGGGTCCAGCAGACCGGCCACCGAGGCGACCCGGTAGGTCTCGCCGCGATAGTCGAAGTCCCGCCCGTCATCCTGGTAGATCGCCGTGAGGTCCTCTCGACTGATCCGCGCCACCGCCTCGACCGCGGCATAGGGCACGGCGTACACGTTAGTTCCAACACCCACCAAAAGGGCCTTCAAGATGGCCAGGGTTAGGGGCAGCCGGATGCTGAAGCTGGTCCCGCGCCCAGGGGACGAGGCGAGGTCGATGGTCCCGTTGGCCGCCTTGATCTCGGAGGCGACCACGTCCAATCCCACCCCCCGACCCGAGATCTGGGTCACCTGTCCGTGGGTGGTAAAGCCGGGTTCGAAGACGAACTGCATCAGGGCCGCGTCCGCCAAGGTCACCTGCGGGTCCAGCAAACCGCGCGCCACCGCCTGGCTGCGAATCGCCGCCAGATCGAGACCGGCGCCATCGTCGGCGAGCTTGATCACCACATCGTTGCCCTCCCGGCTCAGTTCCAGGGTCACCTGGCCGATGGCGGGCTTGCCGGCCGCAGTGCGCAACGCCGCCGACTCCAAACCGTGGTCGACGGCATTGCGCAGCAGGTGCTCCAGGGGCGCGGCCAGGCGGTCGAGGATCGCGCGGTCGAGTTCCACCTCGGGTCCGATCACCTCCAGCCGGGCCGACTTGCCCAAGCTGTCGGCGGTCTGGCGTACCAGGCGATGCAGGCGTGGAACGACCTGGACGAAGGGCACCATGCGGGTGCGCAATAACCCGTCCTGCAGGTCGTCGGCAAGACGCGCCTGCTGCGTCAGCAAGTCAGTGGACTCGCGCTGGTAGCCGCCCAAGACATCCCGCAGGCTCACCAGGTCATTGACGGTCTCCGCCAGGCTGCGGGAGAGCTGCTGGAGGGTCGAGAAGCGGTCCATCTCCAGCGGATCGAAGACTGGACCCTCCGCCTCGGATGCCTCCTCACGCTCGAAGCGAAAGAGGATTTGGGTCTCGGTCTCGATCTCCAGCTGACGTAACTGCTCACGCAAACGCGTCACGGTCTGGTCCAATTCACCGAGACTGAAACCCAGCATACTGTTGCGCTGGGTGAGGCGGGCGCGGTAGAGGCCGATCTCACCGGCATTATCGACCAGCCGGTTGAGGAGGTCGGACGGCACCCGGATCTGCGATACGGCCGCAACCGCCCCGACGGCCCGGCGGGCTGCGCCGTGGCTGTCGGCGGCGCTCGACCCGGGCTCCGGCTCGGGCTCCGGCTCGGCGGCATGGTGCAGGACCGCCAGGTCAGGGGCGTCCACCGCCACGGCAGCGGGCGTCGGCACCGCGGTCAAGGCCTCCGCCAAGGCCGTAGAAGGAGGGATCGGCGCCTGTTTCTCCAGCGCATCGAACTGGAGCGAAAGCCGATCGACGGCTTGCTGGGCCAGCTCCAGGGCGGTGTCGTCGACCTGCCCCGGGGCGGCCGCGATGGCGGTGAGCCGGGTCTCCAAGGCATGGCTCAAGTCGCCGATCGCGTGCAGGCCGGTGAGCCGCGCGCCACCCTTGAGTGTATGCAGTAGCCGGTTGATACTGTCCAGAATGCCGAGTTCCTGGGGGGCTAACTGCCAAGCGCGGAACTTGGTATCGAGCCCATCGAGCAGCTCCCGCGCCTCCTCCATGAACATGCTGACCAGCTCCGGATCATCCGGATAGGCATCAAGGTCCGGGTCCGGCTGTTGCGGCGCCGCCAGGTCAGGCATCAGGTCAACAGCCGCGGCCGACCCGGTGGCCGGGGCAAACGCGGCAGCCCAGGCGTCCTGCGGTAACTCATCCACTTCCACGACACCAGCATCCACCTGCTGCACGAACGACCACTCGGGGACATCCAATGAAGCGCGTGTGCCGTCAATACCGGCCACCGCCCCGGTCCCCAACGGCATCTCAGCGCCGACCTCCGGCGCAAGCACCGGCGCATCCGCCCGCTCGGTGAGGATCGGCTCGTCGAGCGCAAATGTCACCACCGGCTCCGGCAGCGCTTCGGCTTCCAACAGCACCGACTCAGCCACGTCGGCCGAGCTCGGCACCTCGCCTAACCCCGGGGCCAGCATCGCGGCGTCGGCCGCCGCGGCCGGCTCCGCGGCGGCGGCGAACGCAGCCGCCCAGGCATCCTGCGTTGACTCATCCACTTCCACGACACCGGCGTCCACCTGCTGCGCGAACGACCACTCCGGGACGTCCAATGGCGTGTGTGTACCGTCAAGACCGGCCGACGCACCTGTCCCGAGCGGCATTTCAACGGACTCCAGCCGGTCGTCGAACGCCAACTCGGCGTCGCTCACCCCCAGCGACTCATCCAACGCGTCCACGGCGACCAGGCCGGGCGCATGCGGCGGTGGCGCCGGGTCCGGGGCAGCGGGCAAACCCAACGCCGCGTTGGCCACGGTGTCCTCGACTGGGGCAAGGTCGGCATCCGCGGCGCGCGCCGGCGCGAGCGGCTTCTCCGCGGGCGACGCGGGCAGTTCGGGCAGGTCCTCCACGGACAGCGCCAACTCAGGGGCGTCGAGTACACCCGCGGCGAGCGCCGTCGCAAACGGTTCCTCGGCGGGCAACGCGGGCAGCTCCGGCAGGTCCTCCACGGACAGCGCCAACTCAGGGGCGTCGAGTACACCCGCGGCGAGCGCCGTCGCAAACGGTTCCTCAGCGGGCAACGCGGGCAGCTCCGGCAGGTCATCCATGGACAGTGCCAGCTCAGGGGCGTCGAGTACACCCGCGGCGAGCGGCAGCGCGAGCGGCTCCTCCGCGGGCAGCGCGGGCAGTTCCGGCAGGTCATCCACGGACAGTGCCAGCTCAAGGGCGTCAAGCGCAGCCGCATCCTGTACCGGCGCGAGCGACTGCTCAACCGGCAGCGCCGGCAACTCCGGCAGTTCCGGCAGTTCCGGCAGATCATCCACGGACAGCGCCAGATCAGGGGCGTCAAGCGCACCCGCGGCGAGCGCCGTCGCAAACGGATCCCCAGCGGGCAACTCAGGCAGTTCCGGCAGTTCCGGCAGGTTATCCACGGACAGCGCCAGATCGGGGGCGTCGCGGACACCCGCAGCGAACACCGGCGCGAGCGGCCGATCAGCGGACACCGGTGTCAGTTCCGCCTGCACCTCGCGCGTCGCTGCCACTTCTTGGTCGGCGGCGGGGACCGCCACGACGCCCTCAACGAGCGGCTGCGTGGACTGCGACGACAGTGGCGCGTTGGGCGGCGACTCCGTCACCGTGAGGCCCGGCGCCGCAGCGGGCGCCTTAGCCGCGCCGGTGAACGCGGTCAGGTCCGCGGCCAGGACCACCAGATCAGCGGCGGCGGCGCCGGCCGACGGGAACTCGGCGACACGCCCCGCCATACTGTCCACGGCACGCTCAAGCAGGGCGAGGAGTTGGGCGGTGAGGCTCGATGAAGTGGCTTCCAGCGTCCGGAACTGCCGTTCCAATGATTTGGCCACGTCGGCGATGGAGTCGACGCCCGCCATACGGGCGCTCCCACTGAGCGTATGCAACGCGCGGATGGTGTCCTCGTCGGGGACCGCATGGCCCGCCTGCGCCCGGGCCAGAAAGGAACGCACAGTGTCCAGGTGCTCTAAGGTTTCCTCGCGGAAAATCTCCAGCAACTCATCATCGGCCGCGAACATGCTGCCGTGATCCGTCAGACGCGGTGCCGTGCTCGCCCCGGCGTCCTGCGGCATCGGCTTACCGGACGCGGGGAGCGAAGGTTCAGCCGCGGCCGCCGCGCCGGCGTGCGACTCGAACCACTGGGGTTCGTCCGGCCGCCGCTGCGGGTCCGCCCCCAACGGCCGGCCAGGTGACTCCGAGCGGGGGCTAACCGGGACGGCTAACAACCGGACGGTGGCCGCCGCGCCGCCTGAGGAACGGCCAAACTGCGCCGCACGCGCGAGAAGAGCGGCGATATCCAGGGGCCGTCGCTGGGCCTCCGCCGCGATCAGGTCCGGCAGCTGCTCGACCAGCTCGGACAGATAGGCCACGAGGCCGGCATCCGGCACGAGGGACAGTTCGAGCAATTGGCTGAACAGACCCTCGGCGACCTGGGCGAGGTCCCCAACGCGAGCGGCACCCACCATCCGACCGCTGCCCTTGAGGGTATGAAAGCTGCGCCGCAGCGTGGTGAGTGCGACCTCATCGGCTGGGTTGGATCGCCAACGCCCAAACTGCTCGCCGATCGTCGCTGTCTCTTCCTGCGCCTCTTCGAGAAAAATCTCAAGAAATTCTGGTGAGATACCGCCGGACGAATCGGCCTCCGCGCTGGTCGGCGCGCTGGCAGACGGGGCCGACCCGGCGTCATCCCGCGGCGCTCCTGGCGCTGGAGCGGGGACGGCACGGGGCGCCGGGATGACTTGCACAGCGTCGTTGAGCCGTCCTTCGAGTGCGTTCACCGCGTCCCCGACCTGCCGGAGCAGGTCCTCATCCGCACTCTGGCCTTCCTTGACTTGCTCAATGTAGAGTTCCAGCGCGACGATGGCATCCGCCAGCAACTCGAACTCCCCCCCCTGCGGCCAGCGATCCGCTGCCAGGTAACAACGCCGCACCAGGCCCGCGATGGCCTCGGCGACCTGCCCGGCCGGGGCGTTGCCGAGCATATGCAGCGCCCCAGCCACGCTCGAGAGGCGGTCTGGGACCTGCCGGAAGGTTTCAGGACGTGTACCCGGGGATTGGCAATCGAGGATCGCCTCTTTGACATGCCCCAACTCGGCGCGCGCCTCCCGTAGGGTGGCCGTCTGCAACTCGGCGCGATAGGGACCGGCGTCGCCGACGTCACCCAGCGAAGACTCGCGGCGCTCCGCGTAACTCTGCATGACGGACTCGATCCCGAGCAACTCGGACGCCAGCGGCTCCAGACCCAGCACGTCCTCGGCCGCATCGGCCATGGCCAATGCACCGAAACCATCCGCCAACAGGCGCAGGCGTTCGGGCAAGCGGCCCGCATCGGCGACATCCAGGGTGCGCGCCAGGTTATGCAGACCAGCGCCAATCTCGGCCAGTGGGGTGCGATCGGCGCGTCCACCGCGCACGAACAGTTCCAACCGTCCCTTCAGCGCGACGAGTTCGCCCAACATGGCCAGCGCGAGTCCCACCAGTGCCGCGGACGCCCCCTCGGGAGGCGCCGGCGGCGCCTCGACCCGACCGTAGCGTGACGCAAGTTCAGCCACCACAGGTGACTTAGCCGCCGTCTTCGCCATTGCGTCCAAAAACGCATCGATCAACTGGTGGACGTCCACGCCAGGCCACTGAGGGGGAGCGGCCGCGAGCGGCTTGAACACCCGATCCAGCCGGCCTACCAAGGCCTGAGCAGGGGTCTCGGCGGCGATTTCACCGCCCTGTAGGGCCGCCGCATAGGCCTCGGCCAACGCGAACAAATCGGCCAAGGGGCCATCCTTCAGGTGCCGGTGCAGCTGAGAGAACAGACGCGCGAGCTTCGCCAACCCGGCGGGGCTGGTCGCGGGGCGATACCATTCGACCAGGGCGCGGTGAAAGTGTGGCCGCACCTTGCGAAATGCGGCGTTGAGCGGCTCCAGGTCCGCCGCCGCCGCCGCCGCCTCTGCCTCCTCGGCGAGGACCGCGTCGGCACCCAACCACTGCGCCGCGGACAGAGGCGCCGCGGCCCGGGCATCCCGCAGGTCATTGATGGTCGGCAACAGGCTCAAGGGCGGGAGCACGGCACCCGCATCCAAGCGGTCCAAATGGTTGGGGAGTTGAATCAAGGCCACCATCATGGCCTCGGTCGCCGTCTGGGGGCTATGCACCGCCCGCTCGGCCATCGCATCGCACAGCTGCTGCATCTCCTCGAGCAGGCTTGCCGGGGCGGTGAGCTCCAATGCGAGCAGCACGCCGCGTACCTCGAACAGGGCCTCGGCCGCATCGCCCAGGGCCGCCGGTTCCCCGGCCTGCCCATAGGCGTCCATCAGATCGGTGACCCGGCGCAGGGTCGCGGCGATCTCGCCCTTGACCCATCTCAGACCACCACCAACCTTGTCTACCATGGGATAAGGCCTTTGACTTGCCGTCAGGGCAACCGGAAACCCGCAACCGAGAGTTGCAGTTCGGTCGCCAGGCTGACCAGCGCCTCCACCGCCTGCGCGGCCCGCCGGGTATCGTCCGCATTCGCCTCGGTGATACCGCGGATGCCCTGCACCGTCGAGTTGATCTCAGCCGATTGGCGCGATTGACGTTGGGCCGAGTCCGCGATGCGTTTGGTGAGGTCGGCAATGTAGGTCGAGACTTGCTCAATCTCCCGCAAGGCCTCACCTGCATTCTCGGCCAGGTTGGCGCCCGACACCACGCCCGCGGTGCTCGCCTCCATGGAACTCACCGCCTCATTGGTGTCAGTCTGAATGGTCCGCACCAGGACCTCGATCTGCTTGGTGGCGTTACGGGACCGCTCCGCCAGGCGCTGCACCTCATCGGCGACCACCGCGAAACCCCGTCCCGCGTCGCCGGCCATGGCCGCCTGCATGGCCGCGTTCAGGGCCAGGATGTTGGTCTGGTTGGCGATGTCGTCGATCAACTCGACGATCTCACCGATCTCCTGCGAGCTCTCACCCAGTCGCTTGATACGCTTAGCGGTCTCCTGGATCTGTTCGCGGATGGCATCCATCCCCTTGATCGTGGCGCGCACCGTCTGACCGCCACGACCCGCGACCTCCACCGAGCGCGAGGCGACCTCGGCCGACTCGCCGGCATTGCTGGCCACCTCGTCGATCTGCTCCGTCAGCGACTGGATGGCACCGGAGGCGAGCACGACCTGCTCGGCCTGCGCGGCGGCCGCCTCGGTCAAGCGCATGGCGATCGAGCTGCTCTCCTGAGAGGACTGTGCTACCTGCTCGGCGGTCGTGTTGATGGTGGTCACCAAGACCCGCAAGGCATCCACCGCATAATTGATCGAGTCGGCGATGGCGCCGGTCTTGTCCTCAGTCACCGTGGCCTCGACGGTCAAGTCGCCGTCGGCCAGATTACCCATCTCGTCGAGCAGGCGCAGGATGGCCTGCTCATCGCGCTGGGTCTGCGCCCGGGAGTCCGCCTCACGTCGCTCCGCGGCTCGTACTGCACGTGTACCCAAGCCCATCAGCCCGAGTAGGGCCAGGACGCTGAAGACCGGAACAGCCCAGCGGTCGAGCGTCAGCGGGCCGAAGTGAGTGGCCGGCGACGCCGTCTGGCCAAGGCCAATCACCAGGGTATCGAAGGCGGCATCCAGTCGCTTTCCAGCCGCCTGGAGCGGTGTCGCAGCATCGTTTGCGGCGATCACCCCAGGCGCCAGATTCAGCAGTTCGCCGTTGCTCGAACGCAGGGCCGAAAAGAGCTGCGCCGTCTCCTCCAAGGCCGCCCGCCCCGGCAACTTGGGGCGGGCTCCGGCCTGCTCGATCAGCGTCTGCAGGTGCGAGGCAAACTCCACGGCCAGGGCATTGGCAGACTCGCTGGCCGCGATCTCGGAGGCCCCACCGTCAGTGAGCTGCCCCAGGATAAATTTCAACTGTTCAATGCGGGCCAATTGGCGACCCGCCTCTAAGGCCTGATCCGCCGGCGCACCATCCGCGGCGATCCGCTCGGCGGCGCGGGTCATTGAGGTGCGCAGCTCGGACAGTCGGGCGTCGGCGGCCTTGTACTGTGTACGTCCAGCCAGGATATCCGACTGTGCGTTGAGGATCGTGTCCGCATTGTCGCGAACGGTCCGCCAGGCCGTCTCTGCGGCCTCCATCTGTGGCTTCAGCGCTTGGGGCGAGCGCACACCCAAGGCATCCAAGCCCTGCTGCAAGCGATTCCGCTCATCGCGCAACCGGGCAAAGGCCGCCGGCTCGCCCACGACCGCCTCGCCGGCCGACTGGACCAACTGTTGGCCCAGCGCCTTTTGCTGTTGCGCCACGGCGACGACGGACAGGAGGCGCACTTTCTCTCTGTCGGCCTTCTCCAATAGGATATAACTTCCCAAGGCCAGGGCGGCGCAGACCACGGCGAACAGCAACCAGCCGATCGTCGCCCCCCGAACACCCCCCACGGACTTGCCCACCCGACTCTTGCTTCGCATCGCCATTTGATTTGGTACAACTTGATTGATTAAAATAGATTAATTAAGGCGTTGAGTGCTTGCAGCACGGTCGATACGGCAGCCATCGAGCGCCGCGCCGACCTCAGGCCGACCCCAGGCTCATCAGCGGAGCACCAAGTAAACGCTCGAGCGCAATCACCGGCACCAGCGTGTCGGCGAGCGGAAAGGCCGCTTCGGCAAAGGGCCACAGCACCCCGAGTTCGGCCGGCGATTCGGCCACACGCTCCGTCACTGCGAAGCGCCGGATGCCGATCACCTCGCTCGCCACCAAGCCGCACGGCAAGCCCTCCTGCCGCACCACCAGCACACGATCGGCATCGCGCCGGGTCGGCGCACCGCCCGCGGTCAGGGCGGCCAGATCGAAGATCGGTAACAGGGTGCCGCGGTTGTTGGCAACACCAAGCACCCAACTCGCCGTACCCGGTAGCGGCGTCAGCTCGTCCGGCACCGTCAAGACCTCGGTGATCTGTTCCAAGGATGCAAGCAAGCGACGCGCTCCGACCCGAAACAATATTCCTACCCAGCGTTCTACCGGGGGCGCCTGCCGCGGCAGGCGGGTTGGGAGCGCACGCAAACGCGCGTCGACCCCGGCAATCAGGTCGAACAGCACAACGCCCGCGGCGGCCTGCGGTTCCATCGTCTGGGTTAGCGTTGGAGCGCCGCGCGCAGGCACTCGAGCAAAGCCGCGGGGCTGACCGGCTTGACCAGATAGTCGACGGCACCCTGGCGCAGGCCCCAGGTGCGGTCGGTGGGCTGGTCCTTCGTCGTCACCATGATGATCGGAATGTTCGCCGTCGCGGCGTCCCGATGCAGCATGCGGGTGGCCTGAAAGCCGTTGAGGGTGGGCATGATCACGTCCATGAGAATGGCATCGGGCTGGATCCGGCGCGCCATTTCAACGCCCTGCTCGCCATCGGTGGCCGTCTCGACCCGATATCCAGCCTGAGACAGGGTGTTGATGAAGATTCGCGTCTCGGTCGGTGAGTCGTCGACGATCAAGACGGTGGCCCCCAGCCCTTCCGGGACACCGTCCATAGCACCATTGGACGCGGCGCCGTTCATGCCATCCGTAGAGTCGGCCGCCGCCGCGGGGTCGGACTTGCGAGAAAAGGGGTTCATAGCTGGGCTCTTATGAATACATTCTTATCGTGAAAGCGTCAACTTAGCGACGGGGCCTCTCGCGCCACCCTAACGGCGACGCAACCGAGCATCGCAGACCGTGCCAGTCGATTGAAATTTGACCGGGGGAACCGGCTACGGTGGCACTGCAAACCCTAATCGGCACGACGCACATCCCGCCGCAGATAGCGCCGTACGGCGTCGAGCAACTCGTCACCGGTAAAGGGCTTTGAGAGATAGAGTTCGGCCCCGACCAAACGCCCCTTGGCACGATCGAAGAGCCCATCCTTGCTCGACAGCATCACCACCGGCGTGTGCCGCAAGGCCGCGTTGGCCTTGATCAGGGCGCAGGTATGGTAGCCATCCAAGCGCGGCATCATGATATCGACAAAGACCAAGTCCGGCTGAAACTCCACAATCTTACCCAACGCCTCGAAACCGTCCTGTGCGGTACGCACCTCGCACCCCGCCTTGGTCAGCAGGCCCTCGGTGGTACGGCGGATCGTCTTACTGTCATCGATGACCAGCACGCGCGCACCGCGAACGTCAATGCTATCGTCAGCGCTCACCGTCGGCAATCCCCACTACACCGTATCGCTAGACGCCGGATCATTGGATCGGTGCCGCGGTGGTCGAACCCCAAAGTTGCCACATCTGCATCCTACCTCAGGAGGAAAAGTCGATCGACCCGATACCCGATAGGGTACCTGGGATACTGCCGGATTTTATACCATAGCTGCGGAACTTTGTCGCCTAGGCCAGTGTCACGGCCGCCCTGAATCCCGGCAAAAAATCACAAAAACGACGGATTAAAAAGAGAAAAATAACTTTCGTGCGATTGTTGTAACGGCCATGGCGCCCGCACCTGGACGCAGAAAACCTGGGAATAGATGAGCGAAGTGATAGGCTACACCCACGGGCGCGGCGGTCGCGTCCCCGACCGACAGAATCTCCGGATGACCCTAGACACCCCGACAACGCCCACCCCCCTCGACGGTCTCAAGCCCGACTACGCGGGCGGCGGCATCGTCAACCTGATGGCATCGATCATCCAGGCGCGCGGCGGGCGCAGCGACTACTCGCAACTGTCCCTGATGCCCGCGGGGGAACTGGCGCGGGCCACCAATATCCTGCTCCTGGTCATTGACGGATTGGGGGCAGACTGGCTGGCCGAGCACTCCCCACAAGGGATTTTGCGCCGTCACCAGGTGGGGACCATGACCACGGTCTTCCCCTCCACCACGGCCACGGCCATCACGAGCTTTCTGACCGGCGATGGTCCGCTCCAGCACGGGCTTACCGGTTGGTATACCTGGTTTGCGGAACTGGCTTGCGTGATGACGGTCTTGCCGGGCGTCCCGCGCTACGGCGGCGTACCCTACCGTAAGGCCGGGATCGACGCGCGGCGACTCTTCGGACACCGCTGCGTGTTTGAGCGCATCCGCACCCGCAGCCTCGTGGTCAGCCCCAATCGGATCGCCCGTTCGGATTTCAACCTGGCCCACACCGGCCAAGCGCAGGTGCTGCCCTACGCCGACCTGGCCGACCTGTTCCGCCAGAGCGCCCGGGCGCTGCGGCGGGACCGGGTGCCAAAATATGTCTATTGCTATTGGCCGGACCTGGACTCGATCGGGCACCACCAGGGGATGGGCAGCGCGGCGGCAACCGCCCATTTGCAGCGGATCGAGCAGGCCCTCACCGATTTCCTGGTCACCGCCGCTGGGACCGATACCCTGGTGCTGGTCACGGCGGATCACGGCCAGGTCGACACTGGCCCAGACGACCTGATCGACCTGGCGGACCATCCGGGCCTGGCCGACTGCCTGTCCCTACCCCTGTGCGGCGAACCGCGGGCCGCGTTCTGCTATCTGCGAGCAGGGCGCGAGGCCGCCTTCCTCGACTATTGCCGCGGCCCCCTGGGCGGACTGGTCAACCTGTATTCGAGCCGGGACCTGGTGGACGGCGGTTATTTCGGCCTGGGAGCACCTCACCCACGCTTCAATGAGCGGATCGGCGACTACTGCCTGCTGCCCCGGGGGCGGCGCATCCTGCGCCAGTTACTCCCATTCGAGCAGCCCAAGATACTGATCGGCCAGCACGGCGGTCTGAGTCGGACGGAACTGCTGGTGCCGCTGTGCGTCCTGCGGGCATAGCCCGAATATCTCACGCCAAGGCGCCAAGCAGGCCAAGGTTTTGAGTGTCAACGCAGTATCAGCAATATTGGCGGCAATTTCGTCAGCGCCTCAATGCGGGTGTCCCTTCTCGACCAATGGACTGTTTTCTTGGCGATCTTGGCGCCTTGGCGTGAACAATTCTTGGTGTTAGGCTGAACGACCCGCTGGGCGCAAGGGCAAAACAAAAGGCCCGCACAGGGCGGGCCTTGACTGGGTGCGGACACGACGGTCTGGCGCCGCTTGGGGAGTGGCTTAGATGGCCAGTTGCAGACGCAGCTTCTTCATGGCGTTCTTTTCGATCTGGCGAATCCGCTCTGCCGAGACGTTGAATTGCTGCGCCAGCTCATGCAGGGTCTGTTTCTTCTCGGTGAGCCAGCGCTCGGTGAGAATCACCTTGCTGCGCTCGTCCAGACCCTGGATGGCGGCATAGAGTCGCTCCTTGTCGTTACGCTCGGTGTCCTCCCGCTCCAGCATCCGGAAGGGCTCCATGCGCATATCCGGCAGATAGGTGGAGGGGGCGGACGGGGACTCGTCGTCGTCGTCCTCGTAGCCGTCGAAGGCTAGGTCCTGGTTGGACAGACGCGACTCCATCTCCAGTACGGTCGCGGGCTTCACCCCCAGGTCCTCCGCCACCGCGAGCACTTCGGCGTGGGTGAACCAGCCGAGCCGCTTCTTGGCGCTACGCAGGTTGAAAAACAGTTTGCGCTGGGCCTTGGTGGTCGCGACCTTCACGATGCGCCAGTTACGCAGGATGTACTCATGGATCTCGGCGCGGATCCAATGCACCGCGAAGGACACCAGCCGCACCCCCATATCGGGCTCGAAGCGCCGCACCGCCTTCATCAGACCGACCGTGCCCTCTTGGATCAGGTCCGGCAGGGGCAGACCGTAGCCGAGATAGCCGCGGGCGATGCGAATGACGAACCGCAGATGGGACATCACCATCCGCCGCGCCGCCTCCATGTCGCCATGATCGCGCAGACTCTCGGCGAGGCTGCGTTCCTCCTCTGGGGTCAGCACCGGAATCTGATAGGAGGCGCTGATGTACGCATCGATATTGCCGGTGGGCATGAGAGCGAAATCTTTGGCCATGTGCTTAATACCTGAGTTGGAAGCCTGGAACAAAAGCCTAGCAGGATGCTCTGGAATTTTCCAGCAGTTTCCCCCCGGGTTGCAGGGATCGTCCGCTGGAACTGTTGTGGCGACTTTATGCAAGGTTTCAGGTTTGCACAAGAGCCCACAGGGCTTGCAGGGCATCGAATGTTCCGATCTTTCCGATCCGCACTACCGATGAACAAATCTTTTTCTTTTTTTTCTGGATGTTATAAGCGCCCCTTCCGCACATTACGGGTGAATTACAGTCTATTCATCCAGTCGACCGCTCCCCTCGATCAGCCGATGGGCCGGCTCGTCGGCACCCCAAAGCCTCAATCGGGCTCGACCCCGCGCAGGTGGCGATTGACCGCGATCCAACTACCGATCAGACCGAGTGCCATGCTGCCGCCCAGGATGATCAGCAGCGCGACGGCACCGAGACCGGCGAGGGGGAATTCGCTGCGATAGAGGTTGGCCAGCCGCGACACCGGCCCCTGGAGCGCCACCACCGCCAGGGTAACCAGGAACCAGGCGCTTAAACCCCCGAGCAGGCCGTACCAGGCACCGGCATAAAGGAAGGGCCGGCGGATAAAGGAGGCAGTGGCACCCACCAGTTCCATGATCTCGATCTCACCGCGCCGGTTTTGGATCTCCAGCCGGATGGTGTTGCCCACGATCAGGAGCACCCCTAAGCCCAGCAGGCCAGCGAGCAGCAAGACCAGGGTCTGGGCCAGGTCCAGGATGGCCTGAAAGCGCATCAGCCACTGGGTGTCCACCCGCACGAAATCCACCTCCGGCAACTGCCCCAGGCGCTCCTCAAGGCCCGCGATCTCCGCGGGCGTCGCATAGACCGGCTGGGGGGCGATCGCCAGTACGGCCGGCAGCGGGTTGGTGCTGAGTTGGTCCAGGGCCTCGGCAAAGCCGGGCTGCGCGCGGAACTCGGCCAACGCCGCCGCGGCACCGATCACCTGCACGCGCCGGAACTCCGGCCACTCGCGCAGCCGCCCGGCGACGCCCTGCGCGTCCGCATCACTGAGGTCCTGATGGAGAAAGAGCGAGATGGCCGCGCCCTGGTCCCAGCCGCCGACCAGTTGGCGCAGGTTGTCGGTCAGCACATAGAGTGCCGCCGGCAGCGCCAGGGCAATCCCGATCACCGCCACCGTCATACCGGTGGCGAGCGGTGCGTGCAGCAGCCGGCCGAGGGTCGCGGCCGCGCTCTGCAGATGATGGCCGAGCCAGGCCCCGGGGAGTTCCAGTAGGCTGGGACCGCTGCGCCGCCGGGACTGGGGACGGGCCATGGCGACTAGCAGACCCCCGTGTCTTTGATCAGGCGCCCCTCGCTCAGGACGAAGGTGCGGTGGTGAAAATCACCCACCCGCGCCAGGTCATGGGTCGCGATCATCAGCGTCACCCCGACCGCGTGGAACCGTTCAAACAGGGCGAAGATCTCGCGCGACAGGTCCGGATCCAGATTACCGGTCGGCTCGTCCGCCAGCACCAGGGGCGGGCGGGCGACGACCGCGCGCGCGATGCCGACGCGTTGTTGCTCACCCCCGGAGAGGGCCACCGGCAGCGCGCGCTCGCGCTTTAAGAGCCCCACCTGATCCAGGGCGGCCCGCACCCGCCGGCCGATCTCCTTGTGCCCCAGGCCGGCCACCACCAGGGGCAAGGCGACATTCTCGAACACGCTGCGATCAGGCAGCAGCCGATGGTCCTGAAAGATCATGCCCACCTGGCGGCGGTGGTAAGGGATCTTGCCGCGCGGCAAGGTGGCGAGGTTACGCCCGTTGACGATGACCTGCCCCCGGCTCGGCCGTTCCAAGAGTCCAATCAGGCGCAACAGGGTGCTCTTGCCGGCCCCCGAGTGACCGGTGAGAAAGACCATCTCCCCGGCCTCCATCTCGAAGCTCAGGTCGCTCAGTGCGTCACCCCGCTCGGGGTAACGCTTACAGACATGGTCGAAGCGGATCACCTGTTCGCCCGAGGATTCTTGCCCGCAAATGAACGCAAATGAACGCAAAGAGGAAAAACGCTCGCAGCGGTTTTTGGCCCATCCCCAAACGCCAGCGCGCGGCGGCGGGCGGACAGTGCTGCCACCTCCCGCATGGGGCGCCGGCGTGTTCCGCCCCGAATAGGCATCGGCAAATGGCACTGCATGCTGTTAATCATCTGTATTATTTGCGTTTATTTGCGCTCATTTGCGGACACATCGCCTTGTTCGGGCCGCTATTGCCCGAGTAACGCATCCAGGAACTCATCGGCATCGAAGGGACGCAGGTCCTCGATCGACTCGCCCACCCCGATGAAACGGATCGGCACCTTGAGCTTTTCCGCGATGGCAAAGACGATACCGCCCTTGGCGGTGCCGTCAAGCTTGGTGAGCGCGATCCCGGTCAAGGGGATCGCCTGGTGGAACTGGACCGCCTGATTCAGCCCGTTCTGACCCGTGGTGGCGTCCACCACCAGCAGCACCTCGTGCGGCGCCTCGGGGTCAAGCTTCTTCATCACCCGCGCGATCTTGCTCAACTCGTCCATCAGATTGGTCTTGGTGTGCAACCGCCCGGCGGTGTCCGCGATCAGCACGTCCACCCCGCGGGCGGTGGCCGCCTGGAGCGCATCGAAGATCACCGAGGCGGAGTCCGCCCCACCCTTCTGGGCGATCACCGGCACCCGGTTGCGCTCGCCCCAAGTCTGCAATTGCTCCACCGCGGCGGCGCGGAAGGTGTCGCCCGCGGCCAGCATCACACTGTTGCCCTCCGCCTGCAGGACGCGGGCGAGCTTACCGATGGTGGTGGTCTTGCCCGCCCCGTTGACCCCCACCATCAGGATCACCTGGGGTCGATCGGGGGCCGCCTGACGAACCGGGGTCTGGGCGGCGGTGAGGATCGGGCGTAACGCCCCCTTGAGCGCGACCAGCAGGGCCTGCGGGTCCGCCAGCGCCTTGCGCTTCACCCGCCGGGTCAGGTCGTCGATGACCCGCGAGGTCGCCTCCACCCCCACATCCGCGGTCAGGAGCAGGGTCTCCAACTCCTCCATCAACTCGTCGTCGATCTTCTTGCGACCCAGGAACAGGGTGCCGAGCCCGCTGCCGAGCTGGGTGCGGCTACGCGACAGGCGCTCGCTCAGACGCTTGAAGAGCCCGCGGCGGACCTCCGGGGACTCCCAGTCCACCGGCTGGTCGTGAATCTGCCAGTCCTGCGCCGCCGGGGGCGGCGGCGGGGGGCGCGCGGCCGGGGCCGCCTCCGGTGTGGGCTCCGGCTTCGCCGGCTCGTCCGACACATGGAAGAGGCGCTTGAGCAGACCGGCCTTGGGCGCAGCAGGCTCGGGTGCAACGGGTGGCGGCGCGGGGGACTCAACGGCGGGCGCCGGGGTCGGCTCGGGCGCGGGCTCGGGCTGGGACTCGGGCGCTTCGATCGCCGCGGGGCCGGAGTCGACCACCGGTGTCGGACTGACCGCGACCGCGATGGGCGCGGCCTCAGCGACCGGCAGCGGACTGGTCTCGGTCGGCGCGGTGGCGGCCGCGAGCGTCGGCTCGACGGTCGTCGTGACCAGTTCCGCCGGCGCAGCGGCGATCGGCTCCCCGGGTGCCGCCTCAGGCGGCGCCTCGGCCACGGGCGCCTCACCCTCGACCGGCAGCGGCCCGATGCCCTTGACCCAACCCAGGTCCTCGTCATCCCGCGCAGCGAACAGCCGTTTGAAGATCCCCCCTTTGGCCTCTGAGGACTCGGCGGCGTCGGACGGTTGGCCGTCCTGCGTCTGCGCCGTCTGCTTAAGCTTTTTTCTTCCGAAACCGAACATGGGGGATCGCCAGGATGCGTGGTGAGTGGAAAACCGTGCAGGCGTGCAATGCTACCAGATCGACCGCCGCCGGGCCGATCCGCACGGCGAGTCACCCCGTGGGAGCGGCTTCAGCCGCGACGAGGCCACACGACCGTTTGCGCGGTCGCGTCGCGGCTGAAGCCGCTCCCACCGGAAACCCGGAACGACAATCAGGGCCTGCCCGGACTTGAGCCAGGTACGGTGGTGGACTTCAAGGCCCGCACCTGGTCCAGCAGTTTGGGGTCGTCCCACGCGCGGCTCCCCATGGCGCTGTAAACCAGCCGGCCCTCGGGGTCGATGACGAAGGTAGTCGGCAGGCCGTTCATCGGATAGCGCTGGGCGACCTTGGAGTCGGTGTCCATCGGCAGGGCGAAGTCCAGCGGCTCGTCCTCGAGGAACTGGCCGATGGCTGCCGCGTCGTCGCCGACATTGATCGCCACCACGGCGATACCCTCAGGCGCCAAGGTCTCATAGGCGCGCTGGATCGAGGGCATCTCCTCCCGACAGGGCGGGCACCAAGTGGCCCAGAAGTTCAGGATCACCGGCTTGCCGCGGTAATCCGCCAGGCGCTGGGGGCGGCCCTCCGGGTCCTTGAGGTCGAAGCCCGGGGCGGCGGGCCGCTCCGGGATCGGGGTGAGTGATCGATCGTCCGCAGCGAGCGCGCCGGTCAGCGGCGCGGCGAGTAGACCTGCCAGCAGCATCGGCAGGAGGCAGCGGCGGGCCGGGCGCGGATTGGTAGCCATGCGGGGCGCGCTGGCGCGTCTCACTGCGCAGCGGCGGGCGCCGCCGGGGCCGCGGGGGTGATCGTCGCCTTCTCGATCAGCAGCGGGTACTTATAGCCGGCACCGAAATCCATGTCCACGACCAGGGTGCCGGTCGCCGTCACCTCGTCGTTCACGGCCGCGGTGTCCTGGGTCGTGACCGTGATGTCATTCGACCCATCGGCCGCATCGCCCGTGCCGTCGCGCAGGTGAACCCAGTTGCGCTCCATGATCTGCTTGTTGAACTTCGCAACCTTGCCGTGGACCGTCACCTGCTTGCCGCTCAAGGCGGCCCGGTCCTTGTAGAGATCGCCAACGGAGGTTGCCGTCGCCTCGGCGGCAAGCGCCGGGGTGACCAGAAGCGCGGAGAGGAGCGCCGCCAGTGAGAGTGTGTGGGTCATGATCGACTGCCTTTTCGGTGAATCGCTGAGTGAGGACCCGACGATTGTAGCGCGCCTGGACCGCGCGTGAGTGGACCGCCGCGATCCGTGTGCAACTGCCGAACTTAGGTTCACCCGCCCTGCTGATCCTCCCACCACGCCCGATAGGCCGCATCGGGCGCCACGACCCGGGCCTTCGCGGTGGTGAGACGCCCGCCCTCTGCATCCGTCACGGCGATGTCGAAGTCGACCAGTCCGTTCTTGATGCGGGTAATCTCAAAGTTGACGATCACCTCCTCGCCCGGCAGGACCGGCTTGCGGAAGCGCTCGGGCACGAACGACAGCCCGAGCGACCCATCGCCCGGAAAGGTGGTGCCGAAGATGCCCGAGATGGTGGTCTGAATCAGCCCTCCGGGGACCACGATGTCGGTCACCCCGGGAAAGCGCTGGCTGGCCGCCTCCACATCCCGGTGGATCGCGTTGGCGTCGCCGGTCAGGGCGCAGTAGGCATCGACCTGCGCGCGGCTGAACCGCAGGTGGGCGGTGTAGCATTGACCCACCGCGAGCATGGCGGCGGTGAGGCAGTCGGTCTTGGTCATCTGGCGGCCCCCAGGGGCGAGTCGGTCGGGTTGCTGATTGCGCACAGGATACCGCAGGGTTGGCGGGTTGTGGTGTCGCAGGCAGGAGTACCTTACGCCAGGCACCCCGCAGGGCCTGACCGACGCCGCTCCACGGCGTCAGTCCGGCCCTGCTCCCGGCTGCGCTGTTCCCAGGCCCTGGCTCCGCCGACCTGACTTATGGACCTCGAGCCAGGCGGAAGCCCAGAAGGACGTTATGGCCGGCAGGCCCCCTGTGGTCGCGCTGCGCGGAGCGGCAGAGCCCGGCATGGGAGATCCAGCAGCCGCCGCGCACCACGCGCCCCACACCCGTCTGCGGCCCCGTCGGGTCTTCTGTAAAATCTGTGGGGTAGTCGCCGTAGCAGTCCTGACACCACTCCCAGACATTCCCATGCAACTGATACAGGCCCCAGGCGTTACAAGGCAGGGCCTTGACCTCGACCGTTTGTTCCCAATACAGACACTTGGCGCCGTCGGCATAGGGGTAATTCCCGTCGTAGTTGACCTGCTCCGGGGTGATCTGGTCGCCGAACCAGAAGGGTGTCTCGGTTCCCGTCCGACAGGCGTGTTCCCACTGCGCCTCGGTCGGCAGGCGGGCGTCCAGGCCCGGCAGCGCCGCATTGAGTCGGTCGATGAACTCCTTGACCTGATCCCAACTCACCTGCTCCACCGGTCGCTCCGCGCCCTTGAACCGGCTCGGGTTATCGCCCATCACGGCCTCCCAGAGTGCCTGGGTGCAGGTGGTATCCGCCAGCCAGAAACCCTGGGTCAGGGTGACCTCGTGCCGACGCTCAGTACTGGAACGCTCCCGCTCGTCCGGCGGCGAGCCCATCCAGAACCGCCCCGGCGCAATCCACCTCAGACACTGGCGCACCCCCTTGAGCCGGAAGGCGACCCAGGGTCCATAGCGGTCCTCCCCCCACTCACCCGCCCAGTCGAATGGGAAGACCGGCGGCAGCAGGCGGGACCCTCTCATTCCCACGCGGAGCGTGGGAACGAGAGGGTCAGTGTCAGCCTTTGAACACCTTATGCCGAGCGCCCCGCAGGGCCGGACCGGCGCCGCTCCAAGGCGCCGGTCCGGCCCTGCTCCTGGCTACACTGTTACCAGACCCCGGCTCCGCCAACCTTCTTCATAGACCGCGGGCCAGGCGGAAGCCCAGCCTATCGTTACGGCTCGCAGGCGCCCCGTGGTTGCGCTGCCCGGAGCGGCAGGACCTGGCACCGAGAATCCAGCAGCCGCCGCGCACCACGCGCACCAAACCCGTCGCCGCACCCGCAGGGTCAATCGCCGTGCCTTCAGGATAGTCCCCAAACCAGTCCTGACACCACTCCCAGACGTTACCGTGCATCTGATACATACCCCAGTCATTGAAAGGCAGAGACTTGACCTCAATCGTTTCTTGCCTATCGAGACCCTTGGCACCGCTGGCATAGGGGTAGTTGCCGTCGTAATTCACCTGCTCCTGGTTGACTTGGTTGCCAAACGAGAAGGGGGTTTGGGTCCCCGCCCGGCAGGCATATTCCCACTGCGCCTCGGTCGGCAGGCACAGTTCCAGCTCCGGGAGGGCGGCGTTGACGCGCCCGATAAATTGCTGCACCTGATCCCAACTCACCTGCCCTACCGGACGCTCCGCGCTCTTGAACTCACTCGGGTTCTCGCCCATGACCGCCTGCCACAGGGCTTGTGTGCATGCGGTGTCCGCCAGCCAGAGGCCGCGGGTCAGCAAGACCTGGTGTTGACGTTCGTGACCGAATCGCTCCGGCTCGTCCGGCGGCGAGCCCATGGTGAACTCGCCCGGCCAGACCCAGCGCATCCGCTGGGTAACGCTCTTGAAGTCGAATTCGGCCCACTTCCCAAAATCGTCAATGCCGACGCGCTGCGCCCAGGCCGGGCGTGTGAACGCCTGCCCCGGCCAGTCCAAAAATTCGCGTTCGTCCCAGAAGGCACAAATCGGCACCCGCAGGACGCCGAGATCGCCAACCTCATCGCAGGAAAGACCCTCGGCGGGGGAGACCCAGCGCAGCCGCCGCATCCCCTGCCCTTCGGATACCTCGACATAGAGTCCGGTGCGATCCCGGCCGATGCCAGAGGCCCAGTCGGGCCTGGTCATGGACTCGATCCGGAGCGCCTCGGCGTGTCCGCTGAGGATGACGCCGGAACCGGCAAGCCGCATCGGCTCGCCGCGGGTCAAGGGGACAGTGCAAAGACGGTCCGGGTCGTCCAGGCTGGCATATTGGACCGGGGCATCGGTCAACCAGAGGTCAGCCAGGGGGCTTCCCGGCGCTGGCGTGTCTGCGGCGTCACCATTCCTGGCCTGGATGCTGGCGTCCCGACCGGAATGACTGGGCTGGCTAATGGCGACGAGGCTCTGACCCTGCTGAACCAGCGTGTAGCGCCGGGGTTCGCCGCCGGTCGCGAGCACCCAATCAGCCATGGAGAGTGCAAGCCCCGGTGGCAGCGTGCAGGATTCGTTGCGCAACTGCTCACGGTGGGCCAGCAACCAGAGCGCCGCGCGACGCGGATCGGCGCCCCAAGCGTCCGCGTGTTGGCGGGTACCGAGGCGCGCGGCCCAGGCGGTCAGCGCGGCGCGTTGGTCGGGGTCTGCGTCATCGAAGGTACGCAGCGTGCGGGCATAATAATCGGCCAGTTCGGTGTCCTCGGGCGCGCCGCCGCCGAGTTGGGTGAGGTTACCCTCCTCCTCCGCCCGGACTGAGCCCGTCAGGTGCGCGTGATGACGGCGGATCAGGGCACCGGCCAGGTGGCGCTCCGACGCTGGTTGGACTCGGTAGGCGGCCCTGCGCCGCTCCACTGCGTCCTGGTCCGCCCAGGTCAGGGCGAAGGCGGTCGGCTCCAGGTCCGGATGCACCCAGGCGGCAGCCTCGGCACCCACGTCAAAGATGGCGCTCGGCAACGCCTGACGCAGGGCGCGTAGCAAAGTCGGCTCCAGGCGCACAGCCGGGGCGAGCAAGTCGAGCAGACGCGCGGCGCCGAGGTCGTCCGTCGGCTCGGGAAGCGCGGCGGGCCAAGGGCGAGGACCAGCGGGACGGCGCGGCAAGCGATGGGCGCGGTCCCAGGTGACCGGGAAATAGAGCCCCGCCAGGCGCGGGTCCCAGAGGCGCGGCGGGCACGGCATGAGTGCGATCGGACTGACCCCTGAGCGTTGCAGCAAGCGCCCGAAGCCGCGCCAGGCCGCACGCTCGGCGGGTTCACCGAGACAACCCAGGTCGTCCAGGATGAGCAACGGCCGGCCCGGTTCCGGCGGTCGATAGGCAACCGGGGTCGGCGCACCTGGGCGGCGGAACCCGCCCTCCAGGCCATCGGTCAGGACATAGAGGTCCAGACCCAGGTGGCCGCGCAGCCACCCCAGCGCCGGAAGCAGGCGCCAATAGTCGTGTCCTTCCGGTAAGGCTGCATGAAATCCCGTCCCTGGCCCGGTAGCGTAGGAGCCCCGTTTTTGGTGATCCGGAGGCTCCACGATGTCACTGTCACTCCCCGCCGCTGCCGATCTGGCGCAGACGGCCGCGGCCTTTGC